>NZ_JAFKRJ010000006.1:0-320687 GCF_019038515.1 Synechococcus sp. CCAP 1479/10
ACCAACCAGAACCAGATTCTCTGGAAGGAAGTGTCCACGGGCCGCTTCCACTTCTGGTCGCTCGACAGCAACTGGAACTACGTCTCCGCCGGACCCATCGTCTCTCCCACTAGTTCCACCGGCCTGCAGCTCCAGCAACAGTTCACGGTCACTGCCACCGGCGCGCCCCTGGTCAGCACGCCCCAGTTGGCCACCATTGAGACGGTCGACCCGATCATCGGCGGCGGCACCAGCCTCGCCCCGGCCGGCAGCGACGACATCGCCAGTGCCCCGATGGCCTTCGGCGACGCCCTGACCACCGATCCGCTGCTCGGCAGCGAGCCGATCATGGCCCTGACGGAGCTCGCCTCCCTCGGCGGCAGCCAACCCCTTGCCACCGATCCCCTGACCTCGCCGTTCCCGGCCGCCGGCTTCGGCGCCACAGCGACCACCCCCTGGCTGGTCGACACCCAGCCCCTGCTTTGACCCCTCGCCCACGCGCCGGCGTTTCACGGCTGATCGATCCAAGAGCCGCTGCCTCACCGCAGCGGCTCTTCTGCATGGGCCCTCAGGGGGATCAGGACGCCAGCCCCAGGGCCTCCTCCAGACCGGCCAGCACCACATCGGCGGTGATCTTGATCCGGTAGCGGCAGGCCTGGGTTTCGCTGCAGGCGAAGGTGCCGTGCTCCCAATACTTGTTGCTGCCGGCGCCGCCGCCACAGAGGCCGAAATAGGCGCACTCGTCCCGGCAGCGGTCGGTTCCGGCGCGCATGTCCGCCAGGATGCGCCGGAACTTGGGGCTTTCGGCGATCGAGACGAGGCTGTCGGTCTGGACGTGGCCGAGGACGAAGTCGCCGTAGGTGTCGGTGTGCACCGCCAGCAGCTCGGGGTCGAAGGTGGAGATCGAACCCCTCGCATCCACGTTGACGATCGCGAACGGGTTGTTCATGTCGGTGCAGGCCAGCCGGGCATCGGCCTGGGCCAGGCTGCAGATGCCCTCGAACTCCCGCACCCGCATCACCTCAGGCCGCTCCTGCCACAGCGCCCAGAACCGCTCCAGAAAACGGCGATAGGCGGCCTCGGCCCGGGGGCGGCTGAGGGTGGAGACGCGGTTCTCCCCTTCGGTCTCCTCCATGTTGAAGGCCACGTCGGTGATGCCGTTCTCCACGAAGAAGGCGTAGAGCTCATCGGCGTGGCCTAGGGACTCCTCGGTGATCACGGCGATCACCTGGAAGGGGATGCCGCGGCGGCGCAGGTGCTCGATACCGCGCAGTGTGGCGGCATGGGTGCCCAGGCCGGTGCGGGTGCGGCGGTGGACGTCGTGGAGAAAGGCCGGCCCGTCCATGCTCACGCCCACGGCGATGCCGTTGCGCTCGAAGCAGTCGCACCAGGCCTCGTTGATCAGGGTGGCGTTGGTCTGCACCGACTGGTGGATCGTCAGGGGCTCCCCCTGCCAGCCCTCCAGCGCCCGCCGCACACACGCCGTGGCCGCGTCGTAGAAGGCGATCGGCACGGTGAGCGGTTCGCCGGCGTGCCAGAGCAGGGTGAAGTCGCCGCCCACGTAGGGGCTCTCCAGCACCCGCGCCAGGGCCGCCTCCAGCAGCTCCAGCGACAACCGCTGCCGGTCGTCACGGTTGGGCAGATAGCAGTAGTCGCAGTCGAGGTTGCAGTAGGGCGTGGGCTGGACCACCAGCAGCTGCAACGGCCCTAACCCTTCCGGGTTGCCCGGTGGCGGGGTACCGGTGGCGGTCACCAGAAGTTGCGGAAGCCGCCGTTGCGGAAGCCGCCGTTGCCCCAGCCACCATTGCGGAAGCCACCGTTGCCCCAGCCGCCGTTGCGGAAGCCGCCGTTGCCCCAGCCCCCATTGCGGAAGCCGCCGTTGCCCCAGCCGAAGCGGGGCCCGCCGCCGTTCACGAAGATGTAGGCGAGGCGGCCATCCGGGGCCTTGGCCCGGCCCTCCGCACCCGCCGGCTGGCCCTCTGCCCCCGCCAGCTGGCCCGTGGCCTGTCCCATGGCCTCCGAGATGCGCCGCAGCCGGGCGTCGATGGAGCCGGGCGCCGCCGCCAGGGGGGGTGCGGACGGTGCGTCGATGACGGCCCTGGCCGCGGCGCCGGCCGGCGCCAGGGCGGCCAGCAACAGCAGGAAACCGAACAGACCGGAACGGGGGTGGTTCGTCATCGGGTTGCTGCCAGGAAGGAAGGGGAGGCGGAAGAGTGGGGCGGAACGGGGGGACTCAGGGGCGGGGCGCCGGGGCGGGGGCCGCCAGCAGGAGGCCTTCGCGGGTGATCAGCACCGATTCGAAGAAGGCCCGCACCCGGTCGGCGGGGAGCGCCAGCACACCGGTGGGGCCGAACCAGGGGGCGACGCTGGCCACGGCATCAGGACGACCCTCCAGGTAGCCCTGGAAGAGGCTGGCGATGGCCAGGTTGACCACATTCAGCAGCCGGGAGTTGTTCTCCGGCACGATGCAGCCGACGCCGTAGCTCACGTAGGGCTGCTCAGGCACCAGGGCCACGCCGGAGAGCTTGCGCTCGTGCCGCAGGCCGGCCAGCACGTTGGCATCGCCCAGCACCCCCGCCACCTTCTTCTGCTCGAGGGCCGAGACGGCCTGGGGCAGGCTGGGGAAGCTGACCGCCTTGGCACCGGGCTGGAGGGAGCCGAGGAAGCCCGCCCCGAGCGACCCCTCCACCACCGCGATCGGCTGGCCGGCGAGGGAGGCGGGGGACCCGTCGGGGCCGCCGCTGCGGGTGAGCAGCCTCAGGCCGGAGAGACCGATGGGCAGGGAGAAGTCCACCAGTTTCTCCCGCTCCCAGCTGAAGGGCACCCCACAGGCGAGGCCTGCCTTGCCACTGGCGACGGCCTCCACCGTGACGCCGGTGTTGTCGACGGGGGCGAAGCGGATCCGCACCGACTCACCGAGTTCCGCCTTGAGCTGGCGGTCGATGCGGCGGGCCAGGTCGATGGCGTAGCCCTCCGGCTCCCCCTTCGGCCCCATCCGGATCAGCGGCGGGCTGTCGGCGGGACCCACCATCAGCACTTCACCGGATTTGGCCGCCTGCTCCAGTACGGCGTCGGCGGCGTGGGCCGGCAGGGCGGCCCCCAGGGAACAGAGACAGGCCACCGATCCCAGGGCCAGGGCCCTGGCGCGGCGGGATCGGAGGGAACCGGGGGCCACCGCAGCGGGAGAATCCATTCGCCGATTCGTCAACGTGCTGCACCTTAGGGGCGGTTCGCTGGCTTGCCCACGGAAGCTTCCGGGCTTGAAACGCAGGCTCCGGTGCCGTCCCTGAAGGGGGCCTACCAGTTCCGGAAGGCCCCACCGCGCACGCCGCCCCCATTCACGAAGCCGCCCCCGCCCCTGGCATTGACGAAACCGCCGCCCCCGTTGCGGAAGCCGGCGCCGCCGCCGTAATAGGGGTGACCATTGACGAAGCCGCCGCCGCCGGCCACATTGCCCCATCCGCCCCGGCCGGCGTTGGCGAAGCCGTAGGCCAGCCGCTGATCACCGGCGGCGGCGCCGTCAGCACCGCTCAGGTCACCCTGGGCGCGGAACGCCGCGGTGATGCGCTGCAGCCGTTGCTCAATGGAGGCTCCGCTGGCCGGGGAGGGCAGCTGGGCCGCCTGAGCGGCGCCGGGTGCGGTCAGGGCCGCCAGGGCCAGGGAGAAACCGAGCAGGGCCGCGCGGGAGGTGATGGACATGGGAGGAATCCGCTTAGCGAGCAGGGGAGGTGGGGGCGACCGCCGATGGGGTCGTGGCCGACAGGGGCCGGACCCGTTCGTAGTTGAGCAGAACGGACTGGAAATAGGCCTTGATCACCTCGGGGGGCAGCTCCAGGACTCCCTTGGGACCCAGCCAGCGGTTGACGCTGGCCACGGCCGCCGGCTCATCGTCGAGGTAGCCCTGCACCAGCCGGGCGATGGCCAGATTGACCAGGTTGCGGAAGGTGGAGTTGTCCTCCGGAAGAATGCAACCCACCGCAAAGCGGGAGAAGGGCTCCGCGGGCACCAGGCTGTAACCCTTGCCCCCGAGGCTCTGGAGGGCACCGGCGAGCAGCAGGGAATCACCCCCCACGCCATCCACCTGGCCGGCCAGCAGCGCCCGCACCGCCGGCTCGATTCCGGCGAACGGGACCCGCACCGCCGTCGGCTGCACGGCCGCGATGGTGGCGCTGCCCAGGGAGTCCTTCACCACGCCGATCCGCTTGCCCGCCATCGAGGCCGCTGAGCCATCGAGTCCACCCTGCCGGGTGAGAACCCGGATCCCGGAGAGGGCGAAGGGCATGGAGAAGTCGACGAACATCTCCCGCTCCCAGGTGAACTGAACCCCACAGGCCAGGTCCACATCACCGCGGCTCACGTCACGGAACACCGCCAACGGATCCGCGTTGGCGGTGTAGACGATCTTCACCGGCCGGTTGAGATAGGTGGAGACCTCCGCCTCGATCAACCGGGCCACATCCAGGCTGTAGCCCACCAGCGTTTTGCTGGCATCGCGGTAGGCGAAGGGCACCATGTCGGTGGGGCCGGCCATGGTGATCTCGCCGGTGCGCGCCGCCTGCTCGAGCACCGATTCGGCCCTGGCTGCCGTGGGGCTGCCCAGCGCCGCCACCAGCGCCAGCACCAGGGAGGGCCCTGCCACGGCGCAGCGCCGCGCCCAGGCGGCGGCGCTCGGGACGGCCTTGCGTCGGGGTGTTGGCTGCGGAAGCTTTGGAAGCGGGAAGGGTCGCTGCGGCACGCGGGTCGGCGCTGGGGGGCATTGAGGCTCACTCTGACAACCGATCGGCGGCGAAGCCACGGCGGCCAGGGGAGTGAGGCGGTTCTCCACCATGGCGCCAGCCGGGCTCAGGCCACGGCTCAGGCCACGGTCGCCGCGAAGCGCATGCTCAGATCCAGCCAGGGGCTGCGGGTGACCGGGGCACTGGTGGAGATCAGATCGATGCCGGTGGCGGCGTAGGCGGCCAGCTGCTCGGGCCGCACCCCGGAGGCCTCGAGCACCACCGCCGGCGCCAGGGCCCGCAGCCGGGGCACCAGGTCCGCAAGGGCCGCAGGGGTGAAGTCGTCGAGCAGCACCGCATCGGCCCCGGCCCGCACGGCGGCCTCGGCTTCGGCGGCGGTCTCGGCCTCCACGATCAGCCGCGCCGGCCAGGGGGCCGAGGCCCGCACCGCCGCAATCGCCGCCGCCACACCGCCGGACCAGGCCAGGTGGTTCTCCTTGAGCATGGCGGCATCGTCGAGGCCGAGGCGGTGGTTGCAGCCGCCGCCGCAGCGCACCGCGTACTTCTCCAGCACCCGCAGGCCCGGGGTGGTCTTGCGGGTGTCGGCCAGCCGGACACCGGTGCCCGCCAGCACCTGCACCAGGGCGGCGGTGGCGCTGGCGATGCCCGAGAGGCGCATGGCCAGGTTGAGGGCCGTGCGCTCCGCCGCCACCAGGGCGGCCGCCGGCCCCTCCAGCTCCAGCAGCCGCTGGCCGGCCAGCACCGGCTCGCCGTCGCCCACCAGCAACCGCACCGAGGCCCGGGGATCGAGGATCGCCAGCAGCGGCGCCACCAGCACCCCGCCGCAGAACACGCCGTCGGCCCGGGTGACCCAGTGGGCCCGGCCGGTGCGGCCGACCAGGGCCGGGGCCGTCAGATCGCCGCGGCCGATGTCCTCATCCAGCCACTGGCGCAGCTGGGCCTCCAGGGCCGGGGAGAAGGACAGCACCGGGGCCTGGGCCCCACCGGGTGAGATCACAGGCCGCCTCAGCTGCCGGCGGCGCCGACGGGGGGGGCGGGCACCGGGGGTGGGGCGAAGGGCGGGCAGACCCGCTTCACCGGATCACAGGCATAGATGGTGGGTTTCTGCCAGGCCAGGGGGATCTCCAGCAGATCGCGGCTGCCGGTGATCCCCTGCGCCACGAACAGCACCGCCGCCAGGATGGAGGCGCTCAGGTGGATCCGGCGCCAGCGCAGCTCCTTGAGGATCTCCGGGCGGGCGGCCATCGAGAAGATCATCAGGCCCACCACGGCCACCCCGGCCCAGTAGTGGGACTGCCAGAACTCGGGGCTCAGCGGGTTGTCGCTGAGGCGCCACACCTCCGGCTGGGCGCCGAGGCCGAGCACCCCGGCCCAGGTGAGCAGGGCGAAGACGAGCCGGTAGCCCTTGGCCTTCACCCGCCAGAGGGCGAGCAGGGACACCACCGTGCCCACCAGCACCAGCAGCAGCTGCAGGGCACGGCCGGGGCCGCCCGTGAAGCCCTCCGCCGGCTGCTTGGTGACGATCACCACCGTGAGGGCCACAAGCACCAGCAGCACCACGCCCGCCGAGAGCCACTGGCCCAGGTCGGCGTGGTCGCGGCCGGTGGTGGGGGGCAGCTTGGCCTTCTCAACCCGGCGCTCCCGGGCCTGGACGCCCAGCCGCACCACCATGCCGATCAGGGGATAGATGAGCACCACCGCCAGGGCGGGGTGCAGGATCCAGAGCCAGTCGACCGTTTGCATTCGCCGCTGGGAATCGCTTCCCAAAGCATTGGGGCTGGAGGTTAAGCGGTCAACAGGGGTGAGCGTTTCGTGATGGCGGCCGGCGGACCGTCGGGGGGGCTACTTGCCGATGCAGAAGCGGGCGAAGATCCGCTCCAGCACCGCCTCGCTCACCTCCTCGCCGGTGATCGCCCCGAGGCCGGCGATGGCGCCGCGCAGGTCGATGGTCCAGAAGTCCCAGGGCAGACCCAGCGCGGCGGTCTCCAGCGACCGCTCCAGGCTGGTGGCCGCCGCCGCCGCCAGCTCCCGCTGCCGGCCGTTGAGGGCCACCTGCAGCCCCTGGATCTCGGCGGCGCCGCAGAGGCCCAGCAGGGCCGCCACCAGGCCGTCGCGGCCCGCGCCGGTGAGGGCGCTGATGCGAACCAGGGGCGCCTCGGGCGGCACGGACGGGACGGCGGCGGCGGCCGCCCCAGCCGGCAGGGCATCGAGCTTGTTGCCAACCAGCAGCAGGGGCACCCCCTCGGGCACCAGCGCCCGCAGTTCCTGGTCGGCGGCGGTCCAGCCGGCCAGCAGGTCGAAGAGCAGCAGCACCGCATCGGCGCCGGCCAGGGCCTGGCGGCTGCGTTCGATGCCCAGCAGCTCCACCCGGTCGTCCGTGGGCCGGATTCCCGCGGTGTCGAGCAGGGTGAGGGGCACCCCATCGAGCACCAGGTCGCTTTCCAGCAGGTCGCGGGTGGTGCCGGGCAGGTCGGTGACGATGGCCCGCTCGCGGCGACTGAGCAGGTTGAGCAGGCTCGACTTGCCCACGTTGGGCCGGCCGACGATGGCCACCCGCAGGCCCTCGCGCAGCAGCTCCCCCTGGCGGGACTCGGCCACCAGCCGCTCCAGCTCGCCCCGCACCGCCTCCAGTTCGGCCTGCACCGCCCGGCCATCGAGGGGGGGCAGGTCCTCCTCGAAATCGACCCTGGCCTCCAGCTCGGCGAGCTGATCCAGCAGCCGCTCCCGCAGGCCGCCGATGCGGCGCTGCAGACCGCCGTCGATGCCGGCCATGGCCAGGTCGGCCGCCCGGCGGCTGCGGGCGGCGATCATCTCGGCGATGGCCTCGGCGCGGGTGAGGTCGAGGCGACCGTTGAGGAAGGCCCGCTGGCTGAACTCCCCCGGGCCGGCCAGGCGGGCGCCGGCGGCCAGCACCAGCTCCAGCACCCGCCGCACGGCGACCAGACCCCCGTGGCAGTGGAACTCCACCACGTCCTCACGGGTGAAGCTGCGGGGGGCCCGCATCAGCAGCAGCAGGGCCTCATCCACCCGCCAGCCATCGGCCGGATCCACCACATGGCCGTAGAGCACCCGGTGGCTCTCCCAGGCCTGGGCGCCGGGGGCCACGAACAGGCGCCGGCCGATTGTCTCGGCCGCCGGACCCGAGAGGCGCACGATCGCCACGCTGCCGGACCCGGCGGCCACGGCGGTGGCGATGGCGGCGATGGTGTCGCCCAAGAGCGGGGGGGAGGGGGGAATCAAGACGGGGAGGGGCTGGGGCCGCTCAGGTTGCGCTGGAGGACACCCAGCAGGATCAGCCCGAGGCTGGCGAGAACGCCGGGCGTGAGCGGTTCGTGCAGGAAGGCCGCGGCCGTGAGCACCGTGACCACCACACTGGCGCTGCCGGCGAAGGCCACCTGGGTGACGCTGAAGCGGGCGGTGCTCAGCTGGCGCAGGATCTCCGTCCCCAGGCTGAGGGTGAGGCCGTAGATGACGATCACGCCGATCACCCACCAGAGCTGGAGATGGAAGAAGTGCTGGGGGCCATAGACCAGCAGGGCGATCAGTCCGAACACCAGGGCGCCCACCAGGTTGGTGACACCGCCGGTGAGGCCGCGGGACAGGTGCTGGGCCACCAGTTGGCGGCGCAGGCAGTTACGCGTGGCCGTGGCGATCACCGCCAGCAGCGCCCACAGCAGTCCCGGCAGCTGATCCATCCCCATCCCGAGGCCGGAGCCGAAGACCCTGCCGACCACCAGGCCCAGCAGGATCAGGGCCAGACTGAGGGGAAAGCGCTCCGGCAGCCGTTCCTTCAGCCACCACAGCGCCAGCAGGGCCGAGGCCGGCAGGGTGAGGGAGAACAGCAGGGTCTGGGTGATCACCGCCAGCTGGTCGAGGGCCATGTAGAAGGCGAGCGGGGCCAGAAAGCAGCCGAGGAACGCATCGGCGGCGATGGCGAGACGGACCCGGGGACGGAGGCCATCGATCTCCCGTCCCACATCCACGGGCTCGGCGATCAGCAAGGCCAGGCCGATCATCAGCTGCGAAATGAAGAAGACATTGCAGAAGCTGATCGGATTCTCACCGGCGATGGCATGGGCCGCCCCCAACAACTGCAACCCCTTGAGCACCGTGCTGCGCAGGCCAGAAACGACGCTGTAGGCGATCAGGACGAGCGCCGTCATCGAAGCGAGGCGGCGCCGGGCGGGAGGAGCTGGGGCTCGGTGGGGAAGGGCTCCCCCCCCTGCTGCAGCACGCGGCCCGTGAGGCCATCGACCTGCAGATAGCCGTCCGCCCAGCCGGACAGCAGCTCGAAGGTGGCGGGGCCGGTGGCGAAATACCGCCGAATCGCCGCCCGGGAGACGTAGCGACCCATGGCCTGATATCGCTCCAGCACCCTCCTTCGGCTGAGGGATTCGGGCACGCTCACATGCAGCAGAAACACCCTGTATCCCATCGCCCTGAGCTCGGGAATCAGGCGTCGGTAGCGATCGGCCCGGCTCATGGTTCCATCGTAAAGAAGGTCGAAACGGCAGGGCCGGCCGATGCCGGCCAGCAGGCGATCCACCAGCACGCCGCTCTCGGCCTGGGTGAGGTCCGCATTCCAGCCGCGGTACGCCGGTAGCTGGGCCCGCAAGGCATCGGCATCGATGCGCAGCGTGCCCGGTGCCAGGGCCACCGGAGCATGGGTGCGGAGCCCGGTGGATTTCCCCGCCCCAGGGGGGCCGCCGGTAAGGATCGCGATCGGTGACCTGTGCGACACACAGGCTGCCTCCTTCTGCGCTGCCGCGATGATGCGCTGCCGCTCCGATTCAGGGCTGCTGATCGGGGCGAAACGGCTCAGACATCGCTCCAGAAAATCGATCGCAGCCGGCGAGATCTGCGGCAAACCGGAAGGCTCCAGGATCTGGCAACTGGCGGGAAGCGCCTCGCTCGCGGTGGCCGCCGGCAGCGGAACGACGATGCTGACCAACCCCGCCAGGCCCCAGAGCGGCAGCAGGAGCGAGGCGTGCCGCACAGCCCATCCGATCACCCAGGGACGCTAGGCGGGACGCCCCGCCACGGCCAGGCCACGGTCGGGCTGGCCGCCGGGCAGCCGGGGATTCCTTCCCTTAACGTTTTTGCGGCGTTCGCCACGGCCCTCCGCGGCTGACCGGATGCCCCACCCTCCGCGCCCGGACCTCCACTTCTGGCCCTGCGAACCCTGAAACGTCGCTTCCGCCAGGCCATCGAATGGGTCTGGCGCCAGGAGGGCAGCCACGGCCAGCGGGCCCGGGGGCTGGCGGCCGGGGTGTTCATGGGCTGCTTCCCGATCTTCGGCTTCCAGACCCTGCTGGGGGTGGGCCTGGCCAGCCTGGTGCGGGGCAACCACCTGCTGGCCGCCGCCGGGACCTGGATCAGCAATCCGATCACCGACATCCCCCTGATCTGGTTCAACTACCAGCTGGGCAGCCTGCTGCTGGGCCCGGGCAAGGGCTGGCCGGGACGCCTGACCCTGCATCACGAGACCCTGCGCCAGCTGGGCTGGGACTTCACCTCCCGCCTGCTGCTGGGCTCGGCGGTGGTGGGGGTGGTGGCGGCCACGCTCAGCGGTTTCCTCTGCCTGCGGTGGCTGGAGCGCCGCCAACGGGCCTCCTGAGCAGGGTGTCTCCGGTGATCGACATTCTCGAGGCCGACTTCGCCAACCCGGCCCACGCCGCTGCAGTTCTGAGCCTGATGGAGGCCTATGCCCGCGACCCCATGGGCGGTGGCCAGGGCCTGTCCGCCTTCACCCGGGCGAATCTGGTCGACGCCCTGGCCCGCCGGCCTTCGGCCCACGGGATCCTGGCCTTCGCGGGGGAGGAGCCGGCCGGGCTGGCCATCTGCCTGGAAGGCTTCTCCACCTTCGCCTGCCGGCCCCTGCTGAACGTGCACGATCTGGTGGTGGCCAGCAACTTCCGCCGCCAGGGGGTGGGGCGGCGACTGCTGCAGCGGGCGGAGCTGATCGCCCGGCGGCTCGGCTGCTGCAAGCTCACCCTGGAGGTGCTGGAGGGGAACGGGGCGGCCCAGGGCGCCTACAGGAGTGCCGGGTTCCGTCCCTATCAGCTGGACCCCGCCATGGGCCGGGCCCAGTTCTGGGAAAAGCCGCTCCCTGATGGAGGCTGAAGCCTCAGGATTCGGCCAGTCCGGGAAACACCATCAGGTCGATGTGGCCGCCGGAAGGTTGACGCCACTCACGGAATTCCGCCGCCAGGGCCCTGTGCTCATGGTCGAGGGATTGCGACTCCAGATCCAGCAGGCGCTGATGCACCAGATCGAGCGTGTTGTCGATGAGCTGGGCGGCCTGTTCGGAAGTCATGGCATCGCTGCGATGGAGAAAGCCTGAGCTTCGAGGTGTTGTAGAAGACGCCGCCTGGGTCGGCTGTAGCCCCTGACACGGGCCGTCTCCAGCGTCGGCGGACCCGCACCGATCACACCGTCCGCGCCAGCCATTGCTGCAGGGGTCTCCAGTCGTCCTGTTCATCGATCGCCGCCCAGATCCGCTCGATCACCGGCCGCACCGGCGTCTCCGGCAGGTTCCAGCGCTGCAGGCAGGCGCTGATGGCGGCCTCGGCGGTGCCCTCCGGGGCGGCCACGGCCTGGCTCCAGTGCCACCAGCTGTCCCGCCAGGCGAGCCATTCGGCCCGGGGCGGCGCCGGGGCCTCCGCCACGAAGGGCGCCAGGCCCTCGGCCGTAGCCGGCAGCCCGCCGGTCCGGATGCGTTGGGCCAGGCCTGCGAAGAACGCGCCGTAGGCCACGGGCCAGCCGGCCAGCAGCCGCAGGGTGGGGGGCACCGGATCGGGGAGATCGGCCAGCGCCCCGGCAGGGAGGAGGGCGGCGTCGAAGCCGAGGCGGCGGAGCAGGCAGCGGCGGTAGTGGGCGTCGTAAACCTCACCGAACGGCTCCAGCGCCGCCTCCAGGGGCCCCCGGGGCAGCAGCATCGCCAGGGGCTCCTGCAACAGCCGCAGGTTGTGCTGGCAGACCAGCGGCTGGCGGCCGTAAGCGTAGAGGCCGTCGTGGTCGAAGTAGGCGGAGGTGAAGCCCGGATCCCAGGCCTGGAGGAAGGCGTAGGGGCCGTAGTCGAAGCTCTCGCCGGCCAGCGACATGTTGTCGGTGTTGAGCACCCCGTGGGTGAAGCCCGCCGCCATCCATTCGGCCGCCAGCCGCGCCAGCCGCTGCACCAGCTCGGCGTAGAAGCCCACCAGCAGCTGCTCGCCGTCGCTGTGGATCGCCGCCAGGTGCGGGTAGTGGACGGCAACCACGTGGCGCAGCAGCCGCTGCAGCTGGGCCGGCTGACGACGGAAGAGCAGTCGTTCGCAGGTACCGAAGCGCAGGTGGGTGCGGGCCAGGCGCACCATCACCGCACTGCGGGTGGGGGAGGGCTCATCGCTGCGCCAAAGGTCTTCACCGGTCTCGATCAGCGACAGGGTGCGGCTGGTGGTGACGCCGAGGCGCTGCAGGGCCTCGGCGGCGATCACCTCCCGCACCCCGCCCTTGAGGGTGAGGCGGCCGTCACCGCCCCGGCTCCAGGGGGTGGTGCCGGACCCCTTGGTGCCCAGGTCCTGCAGCTGGCCGTGGCGATCGCGCAGCTGGCCGTAGAGGAAGCCGCGGCCGTCCCCCAGCAGGGGGTTGTAGGTGCCGAACTGATGGCCGTGGTAGCGGAGGGCCAGCAGGGGCATGCGGCCCTCGAATCGCCCGTAGGCGGCCTCGATGTCGTCGTCGCTGACGCTGGCCGGGTCGAGGCCCAGCTGGTGGAGCAGGGGGTCGTTGCGGAACCGCAGGCGCGTGAGCGGAAACGCCGCCGCCTCCACCACATCCCAGTATTCCGGCCCGAGGTCCTCGAGGGCGCCCACGAAGGGCAGCCCCAGCAGGGGGTTGGGCCGGGCGGACATCGGTGACTGGCGCGGGGGTGGCGCGGTGGCGGGGCCGGTGGCCGACCCTAGGGAACGGGGCGCGGACGGCAGCGTTACGTTGATGGCCTCGCGGATGACTGCCTTGCGGACCGGTGCGATGGCTCGTCGGATCAGCCTCTCCATCCCCGCCCTCGCCCTTGCCGTGGGCGTGGGGTTGGGCGCCCCTCAGGCGCTGGCCAGCGCCACCGGCAACAGCGCCGGAATCACCGCCGCCCGGGCGGCCGCCATTGCCCTGCAGCGGGTCCCCGGAGGCACCGTCGTCGACATCGATCCCGGCCTCGAAGGCGGCCGGGCGGTGTGGGAGGTGCTGGTCCGCAGGCCCGACAACACCGGCAGCGAGATCTACCTCAACGCCACCACAGGGGCGGTCCTCCGGCAGGAACGGGAGTCGATCCCCCGTGAAGCCATGGGACCCGGACCGGCGGTCACCGTCCAGCAGGCGATCCAGACCGCCGCGGCCGCCGTCCCCGGGGGCCGGGTGATCGCGATCGATCTGGATACGGAGAACGGCCGCAGGGTGTGGGATGCCAAGGTCGCCGGTCCGGGCGGACGGATGGAGATCACCATCGATGCCGCGACCGGCAGGGTCCTCGAGCAGAAGCGCGCCGAGTAGGCCGGATCTGGGTACCGTCAGGAGCCGCCCCAGGGGCCGCCGGCATGTACTTCGTCATCGTCTTCGCCCTCATGCTCGTTCTGCCGGTGGCCGGCATCAGCGTGGAGGTGCTGGCGGGCCAGGCCGCCTTCACGCCGGCCCTGGTCGGCAAGTGGTTCGTGTTCTGGTCCGTGGGCGTTCGCCTGGGGATGGCGGGCCTGCGCCAGATTCTGCAGCCCCGCTATACGGCCGAGGTGATTCTTTCTCTCAAGTCAGAGGATTCTCTGGTGCTTGTCAGGGAACTCGGCTTTGCCAATCTGTCGATCGGACTGATTGGCCTGGCCAGCCTGATCCAGCCATCGTGGAGCTCCGCCGCGGCCCTGGCCGGCGGTGTGTTCTATGCCTTGGCGGGCGTCCAACACACGTTCCGCGCCGAGCGCAACGGGAAGGAAACGATCGCCATGGCCTCCGATCTGTGGGCAGCCGTCGTGCTGCTCTCCAGCCTCTCGCTGCAGCGCATTCCCTTGATCTGAGCAAAGCAACCGGCCGGACTGCAGCAGATCTGCACTGTCAGCATCCGTCAGGGGATTCCTGCATAAGGTTAAAGGGAGTGAAAGTCCTGACGCAGGAAGGGGTGATGATGAGAATCGCGCAGATTTCAACGCTCCATGAGAGAGTTCCGCCGATCGGCTATGGGGGAACGGAGCGGGTCGTTCATTACCTCACCGAGGAACTGGTCCGCCGCGGCCATGAGGTGGTGCTGTTTGCCAGCGGCGACTCCCTCACCAATGCCGAACTGTTCCCCTGTGTCCCGCAGTCCCTGCGGCAGAGCGGAAACGGCGGTGATCCCAGCGTTCATGAGGCCATTCAGCTTGATCATGTGGTGAAGAGGCACGATGACTTCGACATCCTCCACTTTCACAACGGCCATGGCCATTTCCCCCTGGCGTCACTGCTCGGGGTGCCCCACCTGAGCACGGTGCACGGCCCCCTGCATGCCCCCGAGCAGACGAAGCTGTACAGCCATTTCCATCAGATGCCGCTGGTCTCCATCTCGGAGTTCCAGCGCCTGCCCGTACCCCAGGCCAACTGGCTGGGAACCGTCTACCACGGGCTGCCCACCGACCTCTATCGCTACCAGGATTCCCCTTCCCCCTACCTGGCCTTCGTCGGTCGCATCTCACCGGAGAAACGGCTCGATCGCGCCATCGCGATCGCCACGGCGGTGGGGCTGCCACTGAAGGTGGCGGCCAAGATCGACCCTGTGGATCGTACCTACTTCCATGAGCAGATCGAACCACTGATGCTCAACAATCCGCTGGTGGAATTCATCGGCGAGGTCAACGATGACGGCAAGCAGGAGTTGCTGGCGGATGCCCTGGCCCTGCTGTTCCCGATCGACTGGCCGGAGCCCTTCGGCCTGGTGATGATCGAGGCCAACGCCTGCGGCACGCCCGTGATCGCCTGGCGCAACGGCTCGACCCCCGAGGTGATTCTCGATGGGATCAACGGCTTCCTGGTGGATTCGATCGAGGAGGCCATTGCCGCGATCGGCCGGCTGGAGCAGCTGGACCGCGCCCGGGTCCGCAGCCACTTCGAAGTCTGTTTCTCGGTCAGTCGTCAGGCCGAGGACTATGAGCAGCTCTACCGGCACCTGATCCAGGCCAGTCGCTGCCACAACAACGTCCACCGGATCCCGGTGCATGCCTGATCCGCTGCCTCCTTACGTTCTCAAGAACGAGGAAACCTTCGCGATCCTGGATTCCCGCGGCGAGATCTGCCCGGAACTGCAGCACGACACCGGCATCTATTTCCGCGGCACCCGCCATGTGAGCCGGCTGCAGGTTCTGCTCTGGAACCGGCCGCCAGTGGTGCTGGGCGCCACCGAGCGTGGGGCGGTGGGCGTGCTGGTCAGCCATCTCAGCAACAACGAGGACGGGGCCGGTGGCTCCGCCGCCATGACCCTGCATCTGGAGCGCAGCACGGTCCTGACGGCGACGGCGTTCCTGCAGCAGTTCTGCTTCACCAGCTACGAGGAGAAGCCCATCCAGATCCCGCTGAGCGTGCGGCTGGATGCCGACTTCCGGGACATCTTCGAGGTGAGGGGCTACAAGCGCCTGCAGCGCGGCCGCATTGTCCAGGGCGGGCCTGGCACGCTCGCGCTCACCTACAGGGGCCTGGACGGGGAGGATCGACTCACGGTCCTGCGGCTCAGCGATCCGGTCCAGGACGTCGATGGGGATCACGTCGCTCTGGTGCTCACCCTGGAGCCGCGCCAGACCCGCCGGCTCTACCTGGTGCTGGATTTCCAGCCCACGGATCAGCCCCTGGGCGCGGAGCAGCACTACAGCGCCGCCATGACCGCCACGATCGAGTGGTTCCGCGACGCCCGCCGCAGCGCGGCCTCCGTGATCACCGATAGCCCGGCCTTCAACAGCTGGCTGATGCGTTCCTTCTCGGATGTGCACCTGCTGGCCAGCCGGGTGGAGGATGGGCTCTACCCGTACGCCGGGATTCCCTGGTTCAGCTGTCCGTTCGGCCGGGACGGCCTGATCACGGCGCGCCAGATGCTGATGGTGGAGCCCCGCCTGGCACGGGGGGTGCTGGGCTATCTGGCCAGCAACCAGGCCCTCGTGGAGGATCCGGCGCACGACGAGGAGCCCGGCAAGATCCTGCACGAAGCGCGGCTCGGCGAGATGGCGGCCCTCGGAGAAGTGCCGTTCGCCAGTTATTACGGTGCCGTCGACTCCACGCCCCTGTTTCTGATGCTGGCGGGCGACTATCTGCGCCGCAGTGATGATCGCGATTTCATCGCCGGGCTGCTGCCGGAGCTGGAGGCGGCGATGGCCTGGATCCGCCGGGCCGAGGCCTCCAGTGCGGATGGGTTCGTCCACTACAGGCGGGCTTCCCAGGGGGGACTGCGCAACCAGGGGTGGAAGGATTCCGACGACGCCATCCACCACGCCGATGGCCGTCTGGCGGAAGGCTCGATCGCCCTCTGTGAAGTGCAGGCCTATGTCTACGGGGCGCGTCGGGCGTACGCCTCGATCCTGGAGCGCCTGGACCGGACCAGCGAGGCCCATGGGCTCCTGGAGGAGGCCGCCGCGCTGAAGCGACGGTTCCATCAGGCCTTCTGGACGCCGTCGATCGATTCCTATGCCCTGGCCCTGGATGGTTCAGGTGAGCCCTGCCAGGTGCGCGCCTCGAATGCCGGCCATTGCCTCCTGACCGGCATCGCCAGTCCCCAGGCGGCGGCGGCGATCGCCCGGCGCCTGATGGCCCCCTCCAGCTTCAACGGCTGGGGCATCCGCACCCTCGATGAACGGGAGCGTCGCTACAACCCGATGAGCTACCACAACGGCTCCGTCTGGCCCCATGACAACGCCCTGATCGCCATGGGCCTGGCCCGTTACGGCCATCGCTCCGAAGCGCTGCAGATCCTCACGGGGATGTTCGAGACCGCCTGCGCCTTGCCGATGTACCGCCTGCCGGAGCTGTTCTGCGGCTTCCAGCGCCGGGAGGAGGAGGGGCCCACCTCCTACCCGGTGGCCTGCAGCCCCCAGGCCTGGGCCAGCGCCAGCGTGTTCGGTCTGCTGGAGGCGATCACCGGGATGTCGATCGAGCGCGACCAGGGCAGCGGCCGTGTGCAGGTGCGTCTGCGCAACCCCACCCTGCCGATGGGGCTGAACGTCCTCGACTTCAACGGGCTGCGCCTGGGGGACGAGGAGATCAACCTGCAGTTCCACCGCGGCGACCACGACGTGGGCGTCCTGGTGCGCAGCCGGACCCCGGGGGTGGACGTGCTGATCATGAAGTGACGGCCAGGCCGCATGGCCACGTCACCCCGACATGTCATCGGGAGAGCCGAGAAATTCGGCGGATCGCTCCAGACTGGAGGATTGCTCCGCTGGACCCTTCCACCATGACCGCCTTTCGTGCCGCTCTCGTGCTGCTGTGGCTGGCCGTCGCCGGTTACACGCTGGTGGTGGTGCCGCACCACGGCATCGACCTGGTGCGTGTCTTCATCGCGGACGTTCGGGCGATGGGCTGGCCCGGGCAGTTCGATCTGGATTTCCTCGGCATGCTGCTGCTCACGGGCCTCTGGGTGGCCTGGAGAGATGACTTCTCCGCCAAGGGACTGGGCCTTGGCCTGCTGGCCGCGGTGGGCGGGATTCTGTTTCTGGCGGCCTATCTGCTGGTGCTGTCCCTCCAGGCCAACGGCAGCATGAAGCAGGTTCTGCTGGGTGCCCGCCGGGCCGCCGCCTAGGGGCGGCAGGGCTCGCGGTGGTTCAGCCGATGCCGGTGCGGCAGAGGTCGAGCACGTCGGCCATCGAGCGGATCTGGTCCATGGTGGTGCGCAGCTGGGCGGCGCTGAGCAGCTCGACCCGCAGGTCGATGCGGGCCGGCTTGCCGGCGCTGGTGCGCACCCGGGCATCGCTGACGTTGATGCGGTGGTCGGAGAGGCGCATCAGGATGTCCTTCAGCACCCCCACCCGATCCAGCACCTCGATGCGCAGCCGCACCGGGTAGCGCCGCTGCTGGGCCTCGCCGAGCGGGTTCCAGCGCACCGGCAGCCGCCGTTCCACCGGCACCTGGGGCACGTTGGCGCAGTCCTGGCGATGGATGGTGATGCCGTGGTTGCCCAGGGCCACGGTGCCCACGATCCCCTCCCCGGGCAGGGGGCTGCAGCAGCCGCCCAGGCGGTACTCCAGTCCCTCGAGGCCCAGGATCGGGCTGTTCGACGGGTGCCCGTGGGGGGCGTGGCGCGGCTGGGCCGCGGCCACCCCGGCGGCCACCTCCTCGTTGGTGGGGGTGGGGGCGGCGGCGGCGGTGCTGAGGCGCACCTCCTCCCGCAGGCGGTTGAGCACCTGCTGCAGGGTGACGCCACCGAACCCCAGGGCCGCCAGCAGGTCCTCGGTGCCCACCAGGTTGCAACGCTTCGCCACCCGGGCGATCGCCTCCCCGTTCAGCAGGGCGTCGAAGCCGTCACGGCCCAGCTCCCGTTCCAGCATCTCCGTGCCGCGCTGGATGTTGTCGTCGCGGTGGCTGCGCTTGTACCAGCCCCGGATGCGGTTGCGGGCCGTGGGGGTGGCCACGAAGTTGAGCCAGTCGAGGCTCGGGTGGGCGTTCTTGGCGGTGATCACCTGCACGAAGTCGCCGTTCTGCAACGGCGTGGCCAGGGGACAGAGGCGGTCGTTGATGCGCACGCCCTGGCAGTGGTTGCCCACCTCCGAGTGGATGCGGAAGGCGAAGTCCACGGCGGTGGAGCCCTTGCGCAGCCCCACCACATCCCCCTTGGGGGTGAACACGAACACCTCCTCGTCGAAGAGGTCCTCCTTGATCGAGGCCAGGAAGTCGCTGCTGTCCTCGCCGCCGTCATCCTTCTGCCAGTCGACCAGCTGCCGCAGCCAGTTGAAGCGTTCGGTGTCGCCGGCGGCCGGCGAGCCCCCCTCCTTGTACTTCCAGTGGGCGGCGATGCCGTACTCCGCCACCTGGTGCATGTCGGTGGTGCGGATCTGGACCTCGATGGGCCGGTGCCGGCCGATCACGGCGGTGTGCAGGGACTGGTAGCCGTTGGGTTTGGGCAGGCCGATGTAGTCCTTGAAGCGACCGGGGATCGGCCGGAAGATGTCGTGCACCACCGCCAGGGCCCGGTAGCAGCTCTCGACGCTCGGGCAGAGGATCCGCAGCGCCGCCACGTCGTAGATCTCGTGGAAGGCCTTCTGCTGGCGCTGCATCTTGCTCCAGATGCCGTAGAGGTGCTTGGGCCGGCCGCTCACCTCGCACTCCTGCAGCCCCGCCGCCACCAGCCGGTCGCGCAGCAGCTGCACCGTGGTCCCCAGCCGCTCCTCCCGTTCGCTCCGCTTGGTGGCGACCTGCTGCTGCACGTCGCGGTAGGACTCGGGCTCCAGCACCTTGAAGGCCAGGTCCTCCAGCTCCCACTTGAAGCGGCCGATGTCCAGGCGGTTGGCCAGGGGGGCGTAGATGTCGCGGGTCTCCCGGGCGATGCGCTGCTGCTTCTCGGGCTTGAGGGCGCCGAGGGTGCGCATGTTGTGCAGCCGGTCGGCCAGCTTGACCAGCACCACCCGGATGTCGCTGGCCATGGCCAGGAACATGCGGCGCAGGTTCTCCGCCTGGGCCTCGGTGCGGTTGGTGAAATGGATGCCGCCCAGCTTGGTGACCCCCTCCACCAGGGCGCGCACCTCCTCGCCGAAGCGGGCCTCGATCTCCTCGGGGGTGACCTGGGTGTCCTCCACCACGTCATGGAGGAAGCCGGCGGCGATCACCGCCGCACTGGCGCCGATGTCGCGCAGCAGGCCGGCGACGGCGATCGGATGGACGATGTAGGGCTCGCCGCTGGCCCGGAACTGGCCGTCGTGGAGCTGGTAGGCGAAGTCGAAGGCCGTGGCCACCAGGGCTTCCGGGTCGACGGGGCGCGCCTCCTCGCCGGCGGGCGGGAACTGCTGGAGGCTCTGGCGCAGCCAGGCCGGCAGGGGGACGCCGTAGTCGCGCTCGGGGGCGGCGGTGGCTGACACCTCCTGGATCCCCTCTGCACCAGGAGTTACGGCCGAGGCGTAAGCCAGCGGAGAGGAACCTTGATCCGGTGCCACCCTCAGCATCACACCCTTCAGGGTCCACCCATGGTATGGGGCAATCGTCACGAACCAGGGGATTTGCGCATTCGGCCATCCAGACTGGGCGCCGCCGGTGTCGTCCATGGCCCTGCCCGCCCCGTCCCAGCCTGCGGCCCCGGTGCTGCGGATCGGTGGTCTGCAGGTGCGCTACCCGGGCAGTGAGCGGCCCACCCTCGACGGGCTCGATCTGACCCTCAGCGCCGGTGAACGGCTGGCCCTGGTGGGCCCCTCGGGCTGCGGCAAGAGCACCGTGGCCCGGGCCGTGCTGCAGTTGCTGCCCCCGGGAAGCAGCTGCGACGGCGAGCTGCTGCTGGCGGGGCAGGATCCCCGGCGGCTCAGGCGCGGCGCCCTCAGGCGGCTGCGGGGCGAGGCGGTGGGCCTGGTGTTCCAGGACCCGATGACCCGGCTCAACCCCCTGCTCACCATCGGCGAGCACCTGCGCGACACCCTGGCCGCCCACCGCGGCGGGGGCCGGGAGCGGGCCCGGGAGCTGCTGGCCCGGGTGGGGATCGCCCCGGAGCGCTACGGCAGCTTCCCCCACGAGTTCAGCGGCGGCATGCGCCAGCGCCTGGCCATCGCCCTGGCCCTGGCCCTGCAGCCGCCCCTGGTGATCGCCGACGAACCCACCACCAGCCTGGATGTGGCCGTCGCCGGACAGGTGATGGCCCAGCTGAGCGAGCTCTGCACCGAAACCGGCAGTGCCCTGCTGCTGATCAGCCACGACCTGGCCATGGCCGGCCGCTGGTGCGACCGCATCGCCGTGCTCGATCAGGGCCGGCTGGTGGAGGAGGCCCCCAGCCACCGGCTGCTCACGGCCCCGGCCTCGCCCCTGGCCCAGCGGCTGGTGGGCGCCGCCCGGGAGCGGGAGGGCGGGCGCAGCGAGGCCCCCGCCGCCGCGCCGGTGCTGCTGGAGGTGGAGGAACTGCGCAGCTGGCACCCGCTGCCCTCCCTGCCCTGGCAGCCGCGCTGGATCAAGGCGGTCGACGGGGTGAGCCTGACCCTGCACGAGGGGGAAACCATCGGCGTGGTCGGGGCGTCGGGCTGCGGCAAGAGCAGCCTCTGCCGCGCCCTGATGGGGCTGGCGCCGGTGCGGGGCGGGGCGGTGCGGCTCCAGGGGGTCGACCTGCGGCGCCTGGGGGGACGGCCCCTGCGGCGGGCCCGGCGCCGGCTGCAGATGGTCTTCCAGGATCCCCTGGCCTGCCTCAACCCCCAGATGACCGTGGGGGAGGCGGTGGCCGATCCCCTGCTGATCCATGGGCTGGCCGGCCGGCCGGAGGCCCGCCGCCGCGCCAGGGAGCAGCTGGCCTTGGTGGGGCTGAATCCGCCCGAATCCTTCGAAAACCGTCTGCCCCGCCAGCTCTCGGGCGGCCAGCAGCAGCGGGTGGCCATCGCCCGCGCCCTGATCCTGGACCCCCAGGTGCTGCTCTGCGACGAGAGCGTCAGCATGCTCGACGCCGAGGTCCAGGCCGACGTGCTGGCCCTGCTGCGCCGCCTGCAGGGCCAGCTCGGCCTGGGCATGCTGTTCATCACCCACGACCTTTCGGTGGCCGGCGGCTTCTGCCACCGCGTCCTCGTGCTCGAAGGCGGCCGAGTCGTGGAGCAGGGGGCCGGGGCCGCGCTGCTGGCCCATCCCCAGGCCGCGATCACCCGCACCCTGGTGGAGGCCTGTCCGCGCCTGCCGCCCCTGCCCTGACACCCCTTCCACCCCTGCCCGCCATGCTGCGCCGCCTGCTCGTCCGCGCCCGCTACCTCACCCTGGTGCCGATCCTGGCGCTGCTGGCCAGCTGCCTGGCCCTGTTCATCCGCGGCAGCCGGCTGATCCTGGAGCAGTTGCGGCTGGCCCTGGTCAGCATCACCGACCTGGTGGACCTCAACCGCTTCGAGATGGACATCCTCGAAGGGATCGACCTGCTGCTGGTCGGAACGGGCTGCCTGGCCCTGGCGATCGGCATGTACTCGCTGTTCATCAGCGAGCTGAAACTGCCGAAGACCCTCAGCTTCCGGAACTTCCACGAAGTGAAGGGCATGTTCGCCAACTTCATCATCCTGGCGATGGCGATCTCCTTCCTCGAGCTGCTCAACAGCTTCGACGCCGAGGACCTTGCCCACTCCGTCGCCGGCTCTGACATCTTCCTGGCCGGCGCCGGCATGGCCGTGGTGACCCTGGCCCTGCTGGCCTTCAAGTACTGGGGCGGCGAGCGGGAGGACCATCACCCCACGGCAGCGCCTGAGCGCGAGTGATCCCCTCCCGAACCCGCGGGATGCCTCAGAGAACCGCGCCCAGCAGGTCGGCGATCAGCAGGTTGTCGAGGGAGAGGAGGCCGCCGCCGGAGGTGATCAGCACCAGGCACATCACCACATACATGGCCGCCTTCTCCCAGCTGGGCGGCTCGCCCACACCCATCGGTCCGGCGTAGTCACCCTCGGGAATCTGATAGGGATCCGGGGCGATGAACGGGAACCCGGAGACCAGCTCCAGCACCATGGCGTAGGCCATCGACACCAGGATCGCCAGGGCCGCCAGGGGGGTGAGCAGGCCAGGGATCAGGGCGATCCCGGCGCCCCACATCGAGGCCGCCGAGAGGAAGCAGAGCCATTCCGGCGTCTTCATCGCCGTGGACCAGGTGCGCAGGTTGCGCAGCTTCGGCCAGCCGTGGCGGATGAAGGCCACCCCCACGAACAGCCGCAGCACCAGCAGCGCGGCGCCGGCCGCCAGCGAAGGGCCGGTGGGCACGAGCAGGGTGACGATCTCGAGATCCATCGGCGGGCGCACCAGCTGGAGGGCTTGCCGGCTCACCGTAAGCAGGGTCGACGGACGGCGCCGCGGCGGGGCCGGGCGAAACCGGGGGTCCTGGCCATCATGCGGTGGGCGGGCCCCCTGTCCCCTCCACCCCTGCCGACGCCATGACCTCATGCACGGCGGCCCTGCCGTCCCCGGGCAGCAGTGCCCCCCTGGGCGCCTCGGTCAGCGAGGGCTGGGTCAACTTCAGCCTCTATGCCCGGCGGGCGACGGCGGTGGAGCTGTGCCTGTTCGCGCGCGTCGAGGATGCCGTGCCCAGCCAGCGCCTCCGCCTCGATCCCGACCGGCACCGCACCGGCGACTACTGGCACTGCCGGCTGGAGGGGATCGGGCCGGGCCAGCCCTACGGCTGGAGCGTCGAGGGACCCCGGCTGCCGCAGCTGGGGCTGCGCTTCGATCCGGCCAACCTGCTGCTCGATCCCCATGGGCTGGCCCTGGCGATGCCGCCGGGCTACGGCCGCGCCCCCGGCCGCAGCAGCTCCGGCGACTGGGGCACCGCCATGAAGAGCGTCGTGGCCGACCCGCACGCCTACGACTGGGAAGGGGATCGGCCCCTGCACCGGCCCTCCCGCGAGACGGTGATCTACGAGCTGCACGTGCGCGGCTTCACCGCCCACCCCAGCGCCGGCCTGCCGCCGGAGCAGGCGGGCACCTACCGGGGCCTGATCAGCAAGATCCCCTACCTCCAGGACCTGGGCATCACGGCGGTGGAACTGCTGCCGGTGTTCGCCTTCGATCCCCTGGCGGCCCCCGCCGGCCTGCTCAATTACTGGGGCTACCAGCCGGTCTCCTTCTTCGCGCCCCATCCGGGCTACGCCTGCAGCACCGATCCCCTGGCGGTGATCGACGAATTCCGCGACCTGGTCAAGGCGCTGCACCGCGCCGGCATCGAGGTGATCCTGGATGTGGTGTTCAACCACACCGCCGAAGGGGACGCCGAAGGGCCGGCGTTCTGCTTCCGGGGCCTGGCGGACGGCGACTACTACCTGCAGAACGGGGACGGCACCTACATCGACGACACCGGCTGCGGCAACACCTTCAACGCCAACCACCCGGTGGTGCGGCGCCTGATCCGCGAAAGCCTGCGCCACTGGGTGCAGCACCTGCATGTCGATGGCTTCCGCTTCGATCTGGCCTCGGTGCTGGACCGGGACCAGACCGGCCGACCCACCCCCCTCTCGCCGGTCCTCTGGGACATCGACACCGATCCGGTGCTGGCCGGGACCAAGCTGATCGCCGAGGCCTGGGATGCCGCCGGGCTTTATCAGGTGGGCAGCTTCGTCGGCGACAACTGGCAGGAGTGGAACGGCCGCTTCCGCGACGATGTGCGCCGCTTCATCAAGGGGGACGGGGGCCTGGCGGCCAGCGTCGGCCAGCGGCTGATGGGCAGCCCCGACATCTACGGGCACAAGCAGCGGGAGGCCGAGGCCAGCGTCAACTTCATCACCTGCCACGACGGCTTCACCCTGGCCGACCTGGTCAGCTACGACGCCAAGCACAACGGGGCCAACGGCGAGGGCAACCGCGACGGCAGCGACGACAACGCCAGCTGGAACTGCGGCATCGAGGGGGACACCAGCGACGACGAGGTCCTGGCCCTGCGCGCCCGCCAGAGCCGCAACCTGCTGACCATGCTGCTGCTGGCGGTCGGCACGCCGATGCTGGCCATGGGCGATGAGCTCGGCCGCAGCCAGCAGGGCAACAACAACGCCTACGCCCAGGACAACCCGATCAGCTGGCTCGACTGGTCGCTGCTGGGGCGCAACGCCGACCTGCACCGCTTCGTGCGGGAGCTGCTCGCCTACCGCCAGCGCCGCGACGTGGTGATCAACGCCCGCAACCTCAGCCTCGGCGAGCTGGTGCGGCGCCATCACGTCCGCTGGCATGGGGTCGAGCCCGACCAGCCCGACTGGAGCGAGAGCTCCCGCTCCTTCGCCACGACGATCACCAGCGTCGACCACCGTTTCCGCTGGCACGCCATGGTCAACGCCTGGTGGGAGCCGCTGCGCTTCCGGCTGCCCGCCGCCGAGGGCGACCAGCCGAGCTGGCGCCGCTGGATCGACACCTCCCGGCCCAGCCCGGAGGACATCGTGCCCTGGATCAGTGCGCCATCCCTGGAGGCGGACACCTACACCCTGGGCCCCCGCTCGATCGTGGTGCTGGTGGTGGGTCTCAGTTCTGCAGCAGCTGCAGGCGATGGCCATCCGGATCCGCCAGCTGCAGGGCCCGACCAGCCCCGAACCACTCCGCCTGATCCCCCAGCGTGATGATCCCTGGGGAGATCGGACGCCCGCCCAGGGCCACGGCCCGCTCGGCGACGGTCTCCAGGTCGGCCACCCGCAGGCGCAGCTGCCAGTGGGCCAGGTCCTGGAGGCCCTGGTCGGCGGGCATCGGCCTGCCACCGTTGGGTTCGCGGTAGTCGAGGCACTCGACACCGGCGCCGCTGGGGCAGCGGTGGCCGGTGATGCGCACCCGGGTGCCCGCCAGGCCATCGAGGCCGTCCTGCTCCGGGCCGCTGTTGACGCCGTCGCCGCCGGCGGCCAGGCCCAGCAGGGCTCGGTAGAAGCGGACGCTGGCGACCGTGTCGGCGATGCCGATGGCGCTGTGGTCGATGCCCAGCACCGGCCCGGGGGCGTCGCCATGCCAGCGGGCCTCCCCCTTGTCCGGCGGGAACTGCAGCAGCTCCAGGGGATGGCCATCCGGGTCGCGGAACTTGAAGGCGACGATGCCGGCGGCGGCCGCATTCCAGTCCGGCAGCCGCTGGGGCGCCGAGGAGATCGCCGTGATCCGGCCGGCGGCGAAGGCCGGCTGCAGGGCCGCCAGGGCCGCCTCCATGCTGTTGACCACCAGGCAGGCGTGCTGGAACCAGCGGTCGTTGCTGCGGGATCCGGCCGGGATCGGCCGCCCCGGACGGGCACCGGGCCCCGGCGCCAGCACCTCGGTGAGCTCCAGCACCTCGGCGCCGATCGCCAGCCGCAGCACCCGGAGGTGGGCTCCGGGCAGGCCCACCAACCGGGCGTAGGGGCCGCCCTCCAGCACCACGGCCTCCCCCAGGCGCCGGAAGCCCAGGCAGGTCTCGAAGAAGGCGGCGCTGGCCTCCGCATCGGCCGTGGTGAAACCGAGGCTGTCGATGTGGGGAAGGGTCAGTGTCATTGGACAGCCAGAGTCATGGGGCAGCCAGAGTCATGGGACCGTTGGGGGCGGGTTCTGCCCCACCAGGCTCAGCACCCCACCGACACAGATCAGCACCGTTCCCACCACCACACCGGCGTTCGGGATCTGGCCGAACCAGATCCAGCCGATCAGGCCGGCGAAGACCACGGAGGCATACTGAAACGCCCCGATCGCACTGGGATCGGCATAGCTGTAGGCGCGGATCAGCAGAAACTGGAAACTGAGCAGGCAGAGGGCCGAAGCCAGCACCCACAGGAACTGATCCGACGTGATGGCATGGAAGCGCCCCACCATCATCAGGCTGGAGACCAGACCGCCGATGGTCAGAAAGTAGACGAGCTGCGTCAACGCCGACTCGCTCCTGCCCAGGGCCTTCACCGCCAGAAACTCAATGGCGCAGACGAATCCGGCCGCCAGGCCAAGCAGATCACCGGGTTTGTCCAGGAGACTGGCATTGGGCTGAACGACGATCACCATCCCGGCAAATCCCACCGCCAGGGCCTTCCAGAGGCTGGCAGGAATGCGCTGCCTGAGCACCAGCCAGGCCAGCAACGGGATGAACATCGGCGTCGTGTTCAGCAGCACATTGGCATTGACAAGATTCACCAGCTGGGCCGCCGACATGAACAGCAGAAAACCGCCCATGCCCATGCCGCCACGCAGCAGGTGAAGGGGAAACACGCGCGTCGGCAGATCGCGGCCGCCGCGCACGACCAGCAGGGGAATCAGCAGGAGCAGCGCCAGAATGAACGTCAGCCAGGTGAACATCAGGGCGTCCATGCCGCTGCCCACCGCCCGCGCAAACGCGCTCTGCAACGTGTTGGCGAGGAAGGCCGCCACCAGCAGGGCCGCGCCCCGGGTCACCGAAGGGCGGACCGACCCGTTCCGGTTCCCGTTGCTGTCCGGCCCCCGCAACGCCTCGCCGTCCATCGGGCTGGTTCCACTCGCTTTCGCCACAGACTAGGGGCCATCAGGAGTGGCGCCACGGTGACCGCATCCTGGTGATCAGTTGCCGATGCTGACAGCAACAATTCACTGAGCCGTTTCGGTGGCCGTCCCTAGGATGAAAGCGTGGAGATCCCTCCCCATTCCTTTCCCGGCCCCACCCGATGACGAGCTCCAACCCCCTGGCCGGCAAGGCCCTCTCCACCCTGCTGCAGGGCAAGGTCGCCATCGTCACCGGTGGCAACAGCGGCATCGGCAAATCGATCGTGGAGTATCTGGCCGAACTCGGTGCCAAGGTGGTGATCGATTACCGCTCCCATCCCGAAGCCACCGAAGAGCTCGAGCGTGAAATCGGCGCCTATGGCGGCAGCAGCTTCGGGGTTCAGGCCGATGTGGGCAAGCTCGATGACCTGCAGCGCCTGGTGGACACCACCGTGGAGAAATACGGTCGGCTCGATGTGATGATCAACAATGCCGGCATCGAAACCCGCACCTCGATCCTCACCACCACCCCGGATAACTTCGACAAGGTTCTGGATGTCAACCTGCGGGGCGTCTTCTTCGCCACCCAGTTCGCCGCCAAGCAGATGATCGCCCAGGGCGGCGGCGGCCGCATCATCAACATCTCCTCGGTGCACGAGGACTGGCCGATGCCCGACAACACCCCCTACTGCTGTGCCAAGGGCGGCGTGCGCATGCTCACCCGAACCGCGGCCCTGGAGCTGGCGCCCCACGGCATCACCATCGTCAATGTGGGCCCGGGAGCCGTGGCCACGCCGATCAACGACTCCACCATGAACAATCCCGAGCTGCTGGCCAAGCTCAACGCCGCCATCCCGATGGGCCGCATGGCCCAGCCGGAGGAGATCGCCAAGGTGGTGGGCTTCCTGGCCAGCGACGCCGCCAGCTACATCACCGCCACCACGATCTTCGCCGATGGTGGCCTGATGCACAGCAGCCCCGGCCTCTGAGGCGCCCCCCTTCAAGCCGGCGCAGGATCCTCCGCCCGTTCGGCCCGCTCCAGCCCCACCTCCACCCCCAGGTGCTGGTCGGGCCGGCCGGTGATCAGCAGGCTGGCCCGCTGCTGGGTGGCGATCACCCACAGCCACTTGGTCAGCAGGGTGAGGCGGTTCTCGTTGGCGGGCATGAAGGCGAGGTGGGCCAGGCCCCAGAGCAGCCAGCCCACAGGCCCGGTGAACTTCAGGCCCCGCAGATCGGCGACGGCGCAGAGGGGACCGATCACGGCCATGCTGCCGAAGTCGAACCAGCGGAACGTGGCCTGGCGCCGACCCACCAGCTGGGCCAGCAGGTCCTGGGCGACCCAGCCCCCCATCTGCACCGCCGGGCCGGCCATGCCCGGCAGGGGCTTGCCGTCGGCCGTGTGGGAATAGGAGCAGAGGTCGCCCACCACCCGGATCTCGGGATGGCCGGCGATCGAGAAGTCCGGCTCGACCACCACCCGCCCGCCGCGGTCGACCGTGCAACCGGTGCGCTCCGCCAGCAGCTTGCCGAGATGGGAGGCCCGCACCCCCGCGCTCCAGCAGATGGTGGCCGCCTCCAGCACCCGCTCGCTCGGCATTCCCGGCGCCGGTGCCTTGAAGGCCACCGTGAGCCGGCCCGCCTCGATGCTCTGGACCCGCCCTCCCAGCACCAGCTCGACACCGCAGGACATGAGGTAATCGCCGGCCGCTTTGGACAGCGACGGGTCCATGGCCCGCAGCAGCCGATCGCCGGGGTCGACGAGCACGACGCGGCAGAGCCCGGGGTCCAGCTGGCGGAAGTCGCGCTGGGCCGCGTGGCGCATCAGCTCGTTGATCGATCCGGCCAGTTCGCAGCCGGAGGGGCCGCCGCCGACCACCACCACCGACTGCAGAAAGCGGCAGCGTTCCGGATCCGGGGTCTGCTCGGCCTCCTCCAGGGCCGTCAGCACCCGCCGCCGGATCTCATCGGCGTGCTCGAGGATCTTCATCGGCGGCGCCAGTTCCCGCCACTCCTCATGGCCGAAGTAGGTGCTGCCGGAGCCGGTGGCCAGGATCAGGCTGTCGTAACGCAGGCGGCGATCGTTGAAGACCACCTCCCGGGAGGCGGCATCCAGATCGACCACTTCTCCCAGCAGCACCTGCACGTTGGCCGCCTTGGCGAGCAGCAGCCGCAGGGGCGTCGCCACATCGCCCTCGGACACCAGGCCGGAGGCCACCTGATACAGCAGCGGCTGGAAAAGATTGAAATTTCGCTTGTCCACCAGGGTCACCCGCACCGGCTGGCCGGCCAGCCGGTGGGCCGCCTTGAGGCCGGCGAAACCGCCGCCCACGATTACCACATGGGGCCAACTCTTCATCACGGCTTCGCTCGGCTCCAGCTCGAGGAAGAAGCGTTCCTTCGCCATCGATGCGGTCCGCGGGTTGCCTGAAAGGTAGGGAGGATCCCAGGAACGGCGAGCTCCCGGTCGCGTCGGGATATCGTCACAATCCTGCAATAAAAGCTCACAGAGCCAGGACAGCTCTCGGGGTCCGGCCATGGTGAAGGGGCACAGCGTGGCCGGTGCCCATGCAGCAACTGCTGCCAGCCCTCAATGACCACAACCTGCCCTGGATGGACACCCTCCATCCGATCGTGGTCCACTTCGTCATCGCCATGGCGGTGATCAGCGTGGTCTTCGATCTGATCGGTGTCGTGCTGCGGCGGCCGAATCTGTTTGAAGTCAGCTTCTGGAATCTGCTGTTCGCCACCGGGGCGATCTTCGTGGCGATCATCTTCGGCCAGGTGGAGGCGGGGCTGGCCGATCCCTATGGCGCCTCCCGGGCGATCCTCAACCTGCACAGCACCCTGGGCTGGTCCCTGGCCGGCATCCTCTCGGTGCTCACCGGCTGGCGCTACGTGTTGCGCAACCGGGACCCAGAGAGCCTGCCGCTGCCCTTCCTGGCCGCCGGCGGGGTGCTGGCCGCGCTGGTGGTGGTGCAGGTCACCCTGGGCAACCAGCTCATCTGGGTGTACGGGCTGCACACGGTGCCGGTGGTGGCCGCCGGACGGGCCGGGTTGATCTGATGGCCCCCTCCGTGCTCCAGGCCGAGGCCCCGATCCGGCAGCTGGGCGACTGGCTGGGGCCCAACGACCTGCCCTACAGCCTGCCGATCCACCCGAATCTGGTCCACTTCACGATCGGCCTGTTCGTGATCGCCATCGCCTTCGACGTCGTCGGGGCCCTCTATCCCCTCGAAAAGCGGGTGTTCCGCTTCCTGGCCCTGCCGATCACCCGGGCCGGTTTCCACGACGTGGGCTGGTACAACCTGCTGGCCTGCGCCATCGTCAGTTTCTTCACCGTGGCGGCCGGTTTCTTCGAGATGCTGCTGGCGGTGCCCCTGCCGGGCGTCACCAGCAGCATCGGCCTCCAGAGCATGGAAACCATGCTCTGGCATGGCGTCGGCGGGGTGGCGATCCTGCTGGCGATCATCGCCATGACCGTGTGGCGGGGCTACCAGCGCTTTCTGTGGCGCCGGGACATGGGCCGCCAGGTCCAGTGGCTCTACCTACTGGTGGGCCTGGCCCTGTTCCTGGTGATCGGTCTGCACGGCACCCTCGGGGCCGAACTGGCGGCCGAATTCGGCGTCCACATCACCGCCGACCAATTGCTGGCCAACGGCGCCGACCTCCGCGACGCCCTTCCTTGAGGGCCCCCCTGCCATGACCTCCGCACCCCCGCGTCGCCCCAGCCCCATCGCCCTCATCGCCCTGGCCCTCTGGGCGGGGCTGTTGGTGCTGGTCAGTCTCTGGGTTGCGGGGCAGTCGCTGCGCTGGCTGCCGGTCCAGGCCTCCAATGCCGCCCCGCTGGTGGACGGTCTGTTCAGCTTCGAGACCGGCGTCGGCACCTTCGTGTTCCTGGGGGTGATCTCGGTGATGGCCTGGGTGATGCTCGTGCACCGGGCCGAGAAGTACGACGAGAGCGACGCCGAGCCGATCGAGGGCAACACCCGCCTCGAGGTGATCTGGACCGCCATCCCGCTGGTGCTGGTGATGGCCATCGCCTGGTACGCCATCCAGGTGAACACCGAGCTCGGCGTGCTCGGGCCGATGGAGCACGTCCATCTGAGCGAACCCGTGCCGATGGCGATGGGCGCCTCGAAGGGCCAGGGGCCGGCAGAGGAGGTGGAGGTGATCGCCCGGCAGTGGTCGTGGGAGTTCCGCTATCCCGGCCAGCACGTCTCCAGCACGGAACTGCACCTGGAGCTGGATCGGCCGGTCACCTTCCGCCTGACCTCCGAGGACGTGCTGCACGGCTTCTTCATTCCGGCCTTCCGGCTCAAGCAGGACGTGATCCCGGGCCGGGCCATCGACTTCAGCCTCACCCCCACCCGCGTCGGGCGCTACCGCCTGCGCGACTCCCAGTTCAGCGGCACCTGGTTCGCCGCCAACCAGGCCGATGTGGTGGTCGAATCCGCCGACGACCATGCCGCCTGGCTGAAGCAGGCCGCCGCCGCCCCCCTGCAGCCGGGCCTCAGCGTCGCGGTCGACGAATACGCCGACCGCCAGACCAACCCCCGCGGCGGCTGGCCCACGGTGGTGCCGGCCCCGCCGCCCCTGGTGAACGCCCCCGGTTCCAGCTCCCTTCCCCACGACGCCTGAGGCCATGACCAGCACCGCCCTCTCCCCCGAAGCGCCCGCCTCCTGGCGCCGTTACTTCGGCTTCAGCACCGATGCCAAGGTGATCGGCATCCAGTACATCGTGGTGTCCTTCTTGTTCTTTCTCGTGGGTGGCCTGCTGGCCATGATCATGCGGGGGGAGCTGATCACGCCCGAGGCCGATCTGGTGGATCGCACCGTGTACAACGGTCTCTACACGATGCACGGAACGATCATGCTGTTTCTGTTCATCTTTCCGGTGCTCAACGGACTCAACAACCTGTTGATTCCCACCATGATCGGTGCCCCCGACATGGCCTTCCCCCGGCTCAACACCGCCGCCTTCTGGCTGGTGCCGGTGTTCGGCATCCTGCTGATCGCCAGCTTCTTCGTGCCCAGCGGCCCGGCCACCTCCGGCTGGTGGTCCTATCCGCCGGTGAGTCTCCAGAACCCCCTCGGCCATCTGATCAACGGAGAGTTCCTCTGGGTGCTGGCGGTGGCCCTCTCCGGCGTCTCCTCGATCATGGGGGCGGTGAACTTCGTCACCACGATCCTGCGGATGCGGGCGCCGGGCATGGGTTTCTTCCGCATGCCCGTGTTCTGCTGGACGGCCCTGGCGGCCCAGACCCTGCAGCTGATCGGCCTGCCCGCCCTCACCGGCGGCGCCGTGATGCTGCTGCTGGATCTCAGCGTCGGCACCTCGTTCTACCGGCCGGAAGGGGGCGGCGATCCGGTGCTGTATCAGCACTTCTTCTGGTTCTATTCGCACCCGGCGGTGTATGTGATCATCCTGCCGGTGTTCGGCATCTTCTCGGAGCTGTTTCCCGTCTATTCCCGCAAGCCCCTGTTCGGCTACGTCTATGTTTGCCTGGCCTCCTTCATCATCGTCGGCCTGGGGCTGATCGTCTGGGTGCACCACATGTTCCCCAGTGGCGTCACCCAGTGGATGCGCAACCTGTTCATGGTCACCACGATGCTGATCGCCGTGCCCACCGGTGTGAAGGTGTTCGCCTGGCTGGGCACCCTATGGCGGGGCAAGATCCGGCTCACCACCCCGATGCTGTTCTGCCTGGGTGGCCTGTTCAACTTCGTCTTCGCCGGCATCACCGGCATCATGCTGGCCACCGTGCCGATCGACATTCACGTCAGCAACACCTACTTCGTGGTGGGTCACTTCCACTACGTGATCTATGGCGCGGCCGTCATGGGCGTGTTCGCCGCCATCTACCACTGGTTCCCCAAGTTCACCGGCCGCATGCCCTACGAGGGCCTCGGCAAGCTGCACTTCGTGCTCACCTTCATCGGCGCCAACCTCAACTTCCTGCCCATGCACCCCCTCGGCCTGATGGGCATGCCCCGACGGGTCTCCTCCTACGACCCGGAGTTCGCCTTCTGGAACGTGCTGGCCAGCCTGGGGGCCTTCCTGCTGGGGGTCTCGATCATCCCCTTCCTGCTCAACATGATCAGCTCCTGGGCCCGGGGGCCGAAGGCCCCGCACAACCCCTGGAACGCCATCGGCCTGGAGTGGCTGCTGCCGTCACCCCCGGCGGAGGACAACTTCGGTGAGCACGTTCCCACCGTGATCAGCCGCCCCTACGGCTATGGCACGGGTGAACCGCTGGTGGAGCACCAGGCCGAGATCGAACGCGCCCTCACCCTTCAGGAGGCCAACCGATGAGCAGCACCCCCGCCACCCCCGGCGACACGGCCGCGACCCACGGCCACGGCGAAGGGCAGCACGCGAACCACAACCTCACCGGCTTCATCATCTTCCTGTGCTCCGAAAGCGTCATCTTCCTGGCGTTCTTCAGCGGTTACGCCCTGCTGCGGCTCTCCGCCCTCGACTGGCTGCCCGCCGGCGTGGACGGCCTCGAATGGCGCCTGCCGCTGATCAACACGGTGGTGCTGGTCTCCAGCTCCTTCACGATGGTGGTGGCCGAGCATTTCAAGGGCAAGGGGAAGATCTGGCTGTTCCGGGGCTTCTGGTTACTGACCATGGCCATGGGGACCTATTTCCTCTACGGCCAGGCGGTGGAGTGGCGCGGCCTCAGCTTCGGCTTCACCTCCGGCACCTTCGGCGGCACCTTCTATCTGCTCACCGGCTTCCATGGCCTGCATGTGCTCACCGGCATCCTGCTGATGGGCCTGATGCTGGCTAAATCCTTCGTCCCCGGCAACTACGACCGGGGTGAAGAAGGCGTCATCGCCACGTCCCTGTTCTGGCACTTCGTGGATGTGATCTGGATCATCCTGTTCGTGCTGCTCTACGTCTGGAGAGCCTGAACCATGATCATCGACGACACCCACTACGACGTGATCCTGATCGGCAGCGGCGCCGGTGGCGGCACCCTGGCCGCCGCCCTCGCCGATGGGGGCCACACCGTGCTGCTGCTGGAGCGCGGTGGGGTGATGCCCCAGGCGGATCAGAACGTGGCCGAAGTGGGGCTGTTCCGCAAGCCCCGCTACCACCCCGAGGAGAAGTGGTTCGGCACCGACGGTGATCCCTTCTCCCCCCAGATGGTGCACGCCATCGGCGGCAACACCAAGATCTGGGGCGGCGTGCTCGAACGCATGCGGGAAGCGGAGTTCACCGGCGTGGCGCTCCAGGAGGGTCCGTCCCCGGACTGGGAACTGCGCTACGACGACCTGGCCCCCTGGTACGAGCGGGCCGAAGCGCTCTATCGCGTCCACGGCGTGGCCGGTGCCGACCCCACCGCCCCGGCGATGCAGGGCGCCTATCCCGCCGCGCCGCGGCCGGTGGAGCCATTCCTGGTGGAACTGCGCAGCGCCCTGGAACGCCAGGGACTGCATCCCTACGACCTGCCCCTGAGCTGGTCCGACTCGGCGGTCGATCCCTCCGGCGATGCCGAGCTGTTCGGGGTGGATCCGGCGCGGGGCTCCAGCACCGTGACGGTGCGGGAGAACGCCCGGGTGCTGCAGCTGCACGTCAACCCGTCGGGCCAGGAGGTGCGCGGCGTCGAGGTGGAGATCGACCACCAGCGCTGGCTGTTCCGCAGCCACCAGGTGGTGCTGGCCGCCGGGGCCATCGGCACGCCGGAGATCCTGCTGCGTTCCGCCACCGACCACCACGCCCGCGGCCTGGCCAACGGCTCCGACCAGGTGGGCCGCAACCTGATGAAGCCCCAGCTCACCTCGATCCTGCAGCTGGCGGCCGCCCCCAACTCGGGCCGCTACGGCCGGGGCCATGGCATCACCGACTTCTACTGGGGCGACAAGAACGTCGACTTCCCGCTCGGCTCGATCCAGAGCGGCGGCGGGGTGCTGCAGGACGCCCTGTTCGCCGAGTCACCGCCGGTGCTCTCCCTGGTGACCCGCCTGCTGCCGGACTTCGGCCTCGAGCAGCTGGCCGCCCGCTCGATCACCTGGTGGGCGATGAGCGCCGTGCGGCCCGATCCCCACAACCGGATCGCCCTGCGGGGCCAGCAGCTGCAGGTCCACTACACGGCCAACAACCGGGAGGCCCACGACCGCCTCGTCTACCGCTGGATCGACTGCCTCAAGGCCGTGGAGGCCGACCCCCTGACCCTGGTGGCCAAGGCCGCCCCCACCCATCCCCGCGGCGAGGCGCCCCTGCCGGTGATCGGCGGCGCCTGCGGCACCTGCCGCATGGGCTCGGATCCGGCCACCTCGGTGGTGAACCTCGACGGCCGCAGCCACGAGCTGGCCAACCTCTGGATCGCCGATGCCAGCGTGCTGCCCTCCTGCCCTTCGGTGGGGGTGGGACTCACGGTGATCGCCAATGCCCTGCGCATCGGCGCCGCCCTGAAGGCCTCCCTATGACGGCCAGCGTCCCCAGCCGCGCCGCCATCGACGCCATCACCCCGTCGGAAACCCGGCGCATGGCCGAGCGCGACCACGGCCTCGCCCCCTGGAACCTCTGGGGCAGCTACCTGAGCGAGCGCCAGTGGGGCACGGTGCGGGAGGACTACTCCGCCGACGGCGACGCCTGGACCTCCTTCCCCCACGACCACGCCCGTTCCCGCGTCTACCGCTGGGGCGAGGACGGCCTGCTGGGCCTCTGCGACGACCAGTGCCGCCTCTGCTTCTCCCTGGCCCTCTGGAACGGCGTGGACCCGATCCTCAAGGAACGGCCCTTCGGCCTCGGCAACCCCGAAGGCAACCACGGCGAGGACCTCAAGGACTACTTCTTCCATCTCGCCAACACCCCGACCCACAGCTTCATGCGGGGGCTGTACAAGTACCCGCAGCGGGCCTTCCCCTACGCCGATCTGCTGGTGGAGAACGGCCGCCGCGGCCGGGACCAGCCCGAGTACGAACTCGTCGACACGGGCATCTTCGACGACAGCCGCTACTTCGATGTCCTCATCGAGTACGCCAAGGCCGGACCGGAGGACCTGCTGATCCGGATCCGGGCCACCAACCGCGGCCCCGATCCCGCCCCCCTCACCCTGCTGCCCAGCCTGTGGCTGCGCAACACCTGGCGCTGGGGCTATCCCGATGAGGTCGAGCACGGGATCCGCCCGCTCGCCGGCGCCGGTGATGGCTCTGCGGGTGACGCCGGCGGCCCTTCGATCGTCACCGATGCCCTGCCCCATCTGGGGGTGTACCAGCTCGACTGCCGGGAGCCCGGCACCTGGATCTTCACCGACAACGAAACCAACAGCGAGCGGCTCTGGGGCCAGCCCAACGCCACACCCTTCCAGAAGGACGGGTTCCATCGCCATGTGGTCGAGGGCGAAGCCGGCGCGGTGAATCCGGCCCTGCGGGGCAGCAAGGCGGGGCGCGTGCTGCAGCGCACCCTGGCCGCGGGCGAGGAGTGGCTGGTGGAGCTGCGCCTGCATCGGATCGACGGCCCCGCAACGGGCCCGACCGAGCAAGGGGAGGCGTTCGGGGAGGCGTTTGGGGAGGCGTTTGGGGAGGCGTTTGGCGCGATCTTCAGCGAGCGCGAGCGGGAGTGGCTGGAGTACTTCGACCATCGGGTGCCGGGGCTGTCCGAGGACGACCGCCGCATCCACCTGGCCGGCACCGCCGGACTGCTCTGGTGCAAGAAGTACTACGGCTGGAGCGTGATGCGCTGGCTCGAGGGGGACCCCACCGGCACACCCCCGCCGGCCGAGCGGCGCCACACCCAGAACGCCTTCTGGCAGCGGCTGCACGCCCACGACGTGATCTCGATGCCGGACAGCTGGGAGTACCCCTACTTCTGCCAGTGGGATCTGATGTTCCACTCCGTGGCCTTCGCCGTCTTCGATCCGGCCACGGCCAAGGAGCAGTGCATGCTGCTGCGCAAGCCCCAGTACACCGCCCCCAACGCCCAGACCCCCGCCTATGAGTGGGCCCTGTCCGATCCCAACCCCCCGATCGGCGCCTGGGCGGCGATGCGCATCTATCAGATCGATCGCAAGAACAGCGACGCCGCCGATCTGGCCTTCCTGCGCGCCGCCCTGCGCAAGCTGATCCTGGAGTACGGCTGGTGGGCCAACCGCAACGACCGCTCCGGCGACAACGTCTTCGAGGGGGGATTCCTGGGCCTCGACAACATCGGCGTGTTCGATCGGCGCTTCCCCCTGGCCGACGGCAGCATCATCGAGCAGTGCGACGGCACGGCCTGGATGGCCTCGCTCAGTCTCAACCTGCTGCAGATCGCCGTGGAGCTGAGCCGCGAGGAACCGGAGTACGCCGACATCTGCGAGCGGTTCGTGGTGGATTTCGTGCAGCTGGCCATCGGCCTCAACAATCCCGCCGGCCGCAACTACCTCAACTGGGACGAGGAGGACGGCTTCTACTACGACGTGATCAAGCGGCCCAACGGCAGCGTCGACTATCTGCGCACCCGTTCACTCTCGGGCCTGGTGCCCCTGCTGGCGGTGCAGAGCTTCGACATCGACACCGTGGCACGGTTGCCGATGCTCGATGTCACCCACACCCTGGCCTGGTTCACCCATGAGCGCACCACGCCCTCCTGGATTGTGGAGAACCTGGGAATCTGGAACAACGACCGGGTGCTGTTCACCCTGGTGCCCCGGGAGCGCCTGCAGCGCATCTGCGAGCGGCTCTTCGATGAGGAGGAGTTTCTCTCCCCCTACGGCATCCGCTCCCTCTCCAAGGTGTATGCGCAGCACCCCTACACGTACACCGAAGGCAGCGAGAGTGAGACGCTCGCCTACAGCCCGGCCGACAGTCCGGTGGCGATGTTCGGGGGCAACTCCAACTGGCGCGGGCCGGTGTGGATGCCGATGAACTTCCTGCTGATCGAATCGCTGCAGAAGTTCGCCCACTTCTACGGGGACAGCTTCAAGGTGGAGTTCCCCACCCGCTCGGGCCACTGGATGACGCTCTGGGAGGCCTCCCTGGAGCTGGAGAAGCGGCTGGTGGGTCTGTTCCGGCGCGACGGACAGGGCCGCCGCCCCTTCAATGGCGCCGTGGAACTGTTCCAGAGCGATCCCCACTGGCGCGATCTGATCCTGTTCAACGAATACTTCCACGGCGACAATGGCCGTGGCGTCGGCGCCTCCCACCAGACCGGCTGGAGCGCCATGGTCTGCAAGATGCTCAACCAGCTCAATCGCTACCCCATCCAGCCATGAGCACCCCGTCCCCCAGCGCCGCCATCGCCGCCATCGCGGATCCGAGCCTTCACAGCTCGCCCCTGCCGGAGGCGGCCCAGCTGCAGGTGAGCCACGGCGCCCACTTCGACGTGGTGATCATCGGCAGCGGCGCCGGCGGCGGCACCCTGGCCCGCCACCTGGCCCCCACGGGCCTGAAGGTGCTGGTGCTGGAGCGGGGCGACTGGCTGCCCCAGGAACCCCAGAACTGGGACGCCGAAGCGGTGTTCCAGCAGAACCGCTACGTGTCGAAGGATCCCTGGCTCGACAAGCACGGCAAGCCCTTCCAACCCGGCAGCCATTACTTCGTCGGCGGCGCCACCAAGATGTATGGCGCCGCCCATTTCCGCCTGCGCCAGCAGGACTTCGAGGAGCTCGCCCACTTCGACGGCACCTCGCCGGCCTGGCCCCTGCGCTACGCCGACTTCGAGCCCTGGTACCAGAAGGCCGAGGAGATGTACCACGTGCACGGCCAGCGCGGTGAGGATCCCACCGAGCCGCCCTGCAGCGGCCCCTATCCCCATCCGCCGGTGGCCCATGAGCCGCGGATGCAGCAGCTGGTCGACGACCTGCGCTCCGCCGGGCTCCATCCCTTCCACGCCCCCAGCGGCGTCCAGCTGGATGAAGCCCACATGGCCTTCAGCCGCTGCCGCAAGTGCAACTGCTGCGATGGCTTCCCCTGCCTGGTGCACGCCAAGTCGGACGCGGAGGTGCTGGGCATCCGGCCGGCCCTGGCGCAGCCGAACGTGTCCCTGCTGACGCGGGCCCAGGTGAAGCGCCTGATCACCGATGAATCCGGCCGCACGGTGAAGGCGGTGGAACTGGAGCGGGACGGCGAACCGCTGACGGTCAGCGGTGATGTGGTGGTGGTGAGCTGCGGCGCCGCCAACAGCGCCCGGCTGCTGCTGCAGTCGGCCAACGACCGCCATCCCCGGGGCCTGGCCAACGGCTCCGACCAGGTGGGTCGCCACTACATGTTCCACAACAGCAAGGCGATGGTGGCCCTGGCCCATGAGCCGAACCGCACCATCTTCCAGAAAACGGTGTCGATCAACGACTGGTATCTCGGGGATGCCGACTTCGATTACCCGATGGGCAACATCCAGATGACGGGCAAGACCAACGGCACGATCATGAAGGGCTACGCGCCACTGGAAACCTTCCTGATGCCCGGCTGGAGCATGGACAAGATCGCTGAACATGCGCTCGACTTCTGGATCTCCAGTGAGGATCTGCCCGATCCGAACAACCGGGTGACCGTCACCAGCTCGGGCCAGATCCAGCTTAGCTACACCCCCAACAACCTCACCGCCTCGGCGCGCCTGGTGAGCCGCCTGGAGGGCCTGCTGGACCGCCTCTATCTCCGCAACCACCTGGTGGAGCGCCAGTTCTACATCGCCAACAGCATGGGCATCGCCGCCGTGGGGCACCAGGCCGGCACCTGCCGCTTCGGCAGCGATCCGGCCACCTCGGTGCTCGACCTCAACTGCAAGGCCCACGAGCTCGACAACCTCTACGTCGTCGACACCAGCTTCATGCCGACGATCGGCGCCGTGAACCCCTCCCTCACCGCCATCGCCAATGCCCTGCGGGTGGGCACCCAACTGGTGGAACGGCTGCGGGGCTGAGGGTGGCCATGGAAGCGTCGGAGGAAGCGGCGGAACGGCGGGTGCTGGTGGCCCTGGGCAGCGCCTGGGCCCTGACGGCCGGCTGGTTCCTGTTCTGGCCGGTGCCCACCGAGGTGGTCGGCCGGGGGGTCGTGATCGTGCCCGGCGGCGCCACGGTGATCGATTCCCGGGCCGAGGGCCAGATCCTCAGCTTGCCGGTGCGGGAGGGCCAGCGGGTGAGCCGGGGCCAGACCCTGATCCGCCTTTACCTGCCAACCCTGGAGCAGCAGCTGCGCCGCCAGGAGAAGGACCTGGCCGAACTGATCCGCATCAACGCCGATCTCGACCGCCGCGACCGGGCGCGGCTGGCCTCGGCCCTGCGCCTGCGGGACACCGCCCTGGCCAAGCTGGAGGGCAACCGCGGGCGCCTGGACGCCCTGCGTCGGGTCTACGACCGGAAGGTGGCCGATTTCCGCCATCTGGCCCGCCGCGAGGTGGTGGCCCCCCTGGCCGCGGAAGTGGTGGCCAGCGAGGACCGGGCCATCCAGCTCGACAACAGCGTCGCCGAACTGGGCATCCGGCAGCGGGAGGCCATCGACGCCTGGGAGAAGGTCCGGCTCGCCATCGACACCGAAGCCCAGCGGCGGCGCTTCGCCATCCAGGACGCCCGCCGCGCCGTCCGGGTCACCCAGACCCGCCTGAGCTACGACGGCACCCTCACCGCCACCCGGGACGGGCGGCTGCTCGACCTGCAGGTGGTGCGGGGCCAGACGGTGAAGCCCGGGCAGCGCCTCGGCACCCTGGGGAGCCCCCGGGCGGACCGCGGCAACGCCGACGGCGGCGGCCAGGCCCTGCAGGCGGTGGCCTACTTCGCCCCGGCCGATGCCCGCCGCCTGCGCTCCGGCCTGGCCATGGAGGTGGTGCCGGACTGGAACGAGCGGGGCCGCTTCGGCGGCATCCGCGGTCGTGTGCGCAACATCAACCTGCTGCCCGCCACCCGCGAGGACGTCAACACCACCATGGGCAACCCCCAGCTGGCGGAGGCCCTGGTGCGCAACGGGCCGGTGATGCGCACCGAGATCGCCCTGCTGCCTACAGCCGGCGGCTCCGGCCGCGACGGCTACCGCTGGACCCTCAGCCGCGGCAGCAGCGTCTTTCCGATCCGCGAGGGGCTGACGCTCAAGGCCCACGGCTACGTCGAATGGCGCCCGCCGGTCAGCTACCTGCTGCCGCTGCTGCGCGACCTCACCGGCAGCTACCGAACCCTGCGCCAGCAGGAGCGCCAGGACCAGCCGGCCCTGCGGCAGCGGGACGCCCTGCCATGACCCGCGAACTTCCCTGGCTGGTGCTGGAGGGGGCCCTGCTGGTGGTGCTCCTGCATGCCAATGCCCCGGAGGTGTGGTTCTGGTTCGCCGCCCTGCTGGTGCTGCTGCTGTGGCGCTCGTTCGCCTGGCGCCAGCGCCGCTGGCAGCGGCTGCAGGAACGCCAGGGCAACGCTCAGGAGCCGTCCAGCACCAGCGGCAGCGCCACCGGCTGATCGGGCCGGTCCGGCACCGGCAGCAGTTCGCGCAGCAGCTGGGCGTAGCTGACATTGGCCAGGGTGGTGGATTCGGCCACCCCCTCCATCGCGCCGGTGAGGGTGGCGACGGTGTCGGCCACGTCGCTGTAATCGGCCAGCCCCAGCTGGTAGCGGGCCCGCACGTCACGGAAGGCCTCGCGGGAGGCGCTGTAGGAGGCGCGGGCCGCCACGATCTGGCGCAGGGCGGCCCGATGGTCGTAGAAGGCGGCCTCGAGGCGCTGGCGGATGGCGTTGCGCTCCCGGGCCAGCTGCTGGTCGGTGCGGGCGGCGGCGCTGCGGCTGGCGGCCACGGCGCCGGCGGTGACGCCGCCGTCGAAGAAGCGCCAGTGCAGCTGCAGCCCCGCCGCCCAGTCGGAGCGCTGGTTGAGCAGCTGGGGGATGAGGGCCGAACTGCAGCAGCCCTCCAGCTGGATCACGGGCTGGGTGATCAGCCCCTGGCCGTAGCCACCGGTGGCCACCAGCCGCAGGCTGGGCAGCAGCTCGGCGGCGCGGCGGTCGGCCTGGCGCAGCAGGGCGTCGCGGGCGGCCTGCAGGGCCCGCAGCTGGGGATTGTCCTGCCAGCCGCGCACGATCGTCTGCTCCAGATCGAGGGGCCAGGGGGGCTGCAGCCGCACCGCATCGCTGGCCCGCAGGCTGACGTCGAACGGCACGTTGATCAGGTTGCTGAGCTGGCGCTGGCGACTCAGCTGCAGGGCCTCCGCCTGCTCGAAGCGATAGCGGCTCTGCTGCAGGGCGGCCTCGGCGCGGAGCCGGTCGAGCCGCGGCACCAGGCCCGCCTGCTGGAGGGCCGCCACCTGGTCGCGCACCACCGTGTCGCTGTCGACGACGGCCCGGCGGATCCGCAGCAGCTGGTCGGCGAGCTGCAGGCCGTAGTAAGCGATGCTCACGTCCAGCTGCAGCTGGCGCAGCCGGTCGGCGTAGCGCTGGCGGGAGGCCTTGAGGCTGTCGTCGGCCTCGGCGATGGCGGCGGCGCGATACGGGCTGAGCAGCTCCCAGGCCAGCTCCACCCGGGCGGCGGCCGCCCCGACGTTGGACTGGACCACATTCCAGCCCTGGTTGCGGACCAGAAACGGGGAGCCCGACGGATAGATGCCGGCGTTGTCGGTCCAGACCTGGTTGTAGGAACGCTGCTGGCTGAAACCACCCGCCAGGTTCAGGCCCAGCTCTGGCCAGCGGCGGCCCCGGGCCGAACCGGCCAGGTCCTGCTGCTCGCGCACGCCGAGCACGGCGGCGGCCAGATCGGGATCGTTGCGCACGGCCACAGTCAGGGCCTCGGCCAGGCTGAGCCGCTGGCGCCGCTCGATCCGCACCGCCTCGGGCACCTGGGGCAGGGCCGTCGCCGCCGGCGCCGGCAGCGACGGATCGGGCAGGCCGGGGAGGGTGGCGTCCGGCCCCCCGGTGGCGTCGGCCTCGGGCGCGGCGGGCAGCAGGGTGCGGTCCAGGCGCTCAAGGTCGTCCTGGAACCCCTGGAGGCTGCGCAGCAGCGCCGGGGAGGGGGGCGGCAGGCGCCGGGGCCGGGGGGCGGCGATCAGCTCCTGGCCCCAGGCCTGGGCCATCGGTGCCGCCAGCGCCAGGCCCAGGACCGGGGCCAGGCAGCGTCGGACCTGACGCCGGATCACGACGACCGGGCCCCGCCGGAGGCCCCCGGTGGGGCGACAGGGGGTGCCTCCGGCGGGGCGCCCGTGCTGCGGGCCTGCATCAGATCGTGGAGACCCAGGCTGGTGCGGGCCAGGCAGCCGATCGAGAAGCAGATCGCGGCACTGCCGAACAGCCCCAGCTGCGCCTCCCTGGTCTCCCCTTCGATGCGCGTCATCGCCAGCAGCACCACCCCGGCGGCCAGCCAGGGCAGGGTGACGACCAGGCCGAGCTGGGATCGGGTCATCGCCATCAGCGCAGGCCCAGCTCCCGGCGCAGCTGCAGCTCCAGCTGGCGCACGGCACCGACCCGCGCCATGGCCCAGGAGAGCTTGCAGACGCAGCCGATCGAGAAGCAGATCGCGGCGTTGCCGAACAGCCCCCAGGCGTGGCTGTGGAGGTTGAAGTCCTCCGCCAGCAGGAGCCGCAGCGCCAGGATCACCAGCAGGCCGGCCACCACCCAGGGGCCATACACCCAGCCGACGAAGAACTGGTCGACGAACAGCCGTCGCGGCGGCGGGGCCATGACACCGGGATCCAGGGTTTCAAGTCTGCCGCAGCAACGCCCTCAGGACGACCGCCGCCGCAGGGCCAGCAGCAGCTTCTCGAACACCTCCGGCAGGGGCGCCTCGCACACCAGCCGCTCGCCGCTGATCGGGTGGTCGAGGGCCAGCCGCACCGCGTGCAGGGCCTGGCCGGGCAGCGCCACCGGCAGCTTGCGGCAGCGGCCATAGGTGGCATCCCCCACGATCGGGTGGCCCGTGTGGGCGCAGTGGACCCGGATCTGGTGGGTGCGGCCCGTGTCGAGCTTGAAGCGCAGCAGGGCGTAGTCGCCCAGGGCTTCGATCAGGCGCCAGTGGGTGCAGGCATGGCGTCCGGTGGTGTCCGTGACCACGGCGTACTTCTTGCGATCGGCTGGATGGCGGCCGATGGCGCCCACGATCGTGCCGCTGTCCGCCGCGGGCTGGCCGTGCACCACCGCCAGGTACTCCCGCGAGGCGATGCGCTTCTGGATCTGCACCTGCAGCTTCACCAGGGCCTCCTGGCTCTTGGCGACGACGATGCAGCCGGTGGTGTCCTTGTCGAGGCGGTGGACGATGCCGGGGCGCATCTCGCCGCCGATGCCCGGCAGGTCGGGGCAGTGGTGGAGCAGGCCGTTCACCAGGGTGCCGTCCTTGTTGCCGGGGGCCGGATGGACCGTGAGCCCGGCGGGCTTGTTGATCACGATCAGATGCTCGTCCTCGAACAGCACCTCCAGCGCCATCGGCTGGGGAACCAGATAGGGCAGGGGCTCCGGCGGCGGCATCCACAGCTCGACGGTGTCGTCGGTGCGCAGGGGGGTCTTGGCCCGGCCCGTGACGCCATTGACCCGCACGTAGCCCGCATCGATGAACTTCTGGATGCGGGCCCGGCTCTGCTCGGGCCGCTGGGACACCAGCCAGCGATCCAGCCGCATCGGCAGCGGCTTCGGGTAATGGAGCGTCAGCAGCTCCCCTTCGCCTTCCCCGAAGCCAGCCATCAGAACCCCATTGGAATGCCTCTCCCCATGAAGAGCCGCAGGACGACGGTAGGGACAGCGGGGCCGGGACCTGATCGAAGGGTTCATGGCCACCTGTCCCAACGCCGGTCCGGGGCTTGGATGGGGTGGCCCCAGCGGCCGGCGAACCCCGATCAGCGGTGAGCCGCGCGCCGTCTCGATGACCCACCACCCCTCAGGCCAGCGTCATGAAACCTCGCAGCCTCCCATCGTGGCGTCACGAAAGGCGGAGCCGATCGGCTGGCCGCAGGCCCGAGGTTCTGTTCTGGACAGCCATCGGCGTCCTGACCCTGATCAGCCTGACGGTCAGCAGCAACGACAGCAGTTTTCATGACTTCCTCGGGGGGCGGTTTCCAGTCGCGGACGGCTTTGACTGGCTGAAGGCGTCCCTGGACGCAGCCAGTGGCTACCTGACGGACTACGGGGTCCGAAGACCCTGGAATCTGCCGTTCAATGCTTCCTCCCTCTGGCTCGGGCAGCGGATCGGACCGGATCCCCTGGTGAGCGCCCTGACGGTCAAACGACTGCTGGCCTGGGCGAGCATCGCCACCCTGCTGACGGCACTCCGGCCACGCCTGAGCCTGGTCTCCACAGCAGGGCTCGGCGTCCTCCTGTTCAGCACCCTGCCCAGGTGGGGGGAATCGCCACTCCATGAGCTCATCGGTCAGGGCCTTGGCTACACCCACGGCTCCGAGCTGAATGCCTTCATCTTCGTGAATGTGGCCCTCGCCTGGTTTGTGCTGGGGGTCAACGCTCTGGACGCCGGCCGCTTCCGCAGGAGTGCCCTTCAAAACACGGCCGGCTTTGCTTTCCTGTGTCTGGCGCTTCAGGAACGCCCGGGGACTCTGGGTCTGCTCCCGGCCCTGACGGTCCTGGTGGCCGTTGCCGCCGCTAGCGGAGGTTTCCAGGGGAAGCGGTCCCCATGGCGATGGCGCCGTGCCGTCTCCATCGTGATCCTCGCGGTTCTGGGCTGGATGCTGATTTCGGGAGGGCAGCTGGCCCTTGAGCGCTCCCTGGCCAAATCCGCCTGCGGATCGATCGGCGCCAATTCGGGCGGTTCGTTGATGGGAATGTCCACCGGTCAGACCTGGCGCGAAGGCATGCAGGAGACCAAGGAGATCGGATTGACGGGATGCGGGAAAGCCCTCTCGAGAAAGCAGACGGACATCGCCATTGAGCGCATCCGAACCAACCCACTTCCGTTTCTGAATCTTCTCGGACGCAACACGATCAAGCTCCTGCAAGTACCGTCCCTGGAACTGGGACTCGTGGCCCTTGGGGGCTTGGTGTGCCTGGCCGCCCGACGCGTCTGGCGGCACAGACGGGACGGGACAGAGGATCCCCCCGGAAACCATCTGATCACAGGCCTGGCCGCCTGCGGCAGCCTCAGCGTCATCGCCTTTCAGATCATCTTCTTCGGCGAGGCAGGCTTGAGGCCATCTGTTCCCTACAGTGCTTTTCCATTTCTGCTACTGATGCTCGCAGCAGAGCAGGGGTACAGAGTCATCTTCCACTCCCCTTCTGCGACCATCATTCCATCTGGACATCGCAACCATCTCACCCCGTTGATGAGCATGCTCCTGGTGTCCTACATTGGCATCGGAGTGTTGCTGATCCAGCGGCAGGCCCTCCGCAGTGCCGGCTATCACTACGTGACTGGATCCATCCATGTCTCCCAGGAGTGGCTGGAAACGTGGATGGCTTATCGGGCTATTTCACCCTCCATGGGAACCATGTATGACGTGAAGATCTCCCCGAAGATTGCCTCGATGGCAGCCTTTTCCCGTCGAGAAGACACGCCCCTATGCCTGACCTATCGCCGCAGAGGTCTTCCTTGGGGAATGCCCTACGGGAAGCTCCAGATCAGCCCTGGGGGCTGCTGACCGTGTCCGCCGCGTGTGCCGCGGGCAGTTCCAGGGAGATCGGCCCCAGCAGGGAGCGGCGGAAATCATCGAGCAGGCGCTGGGCCATGCGGGCGGTGTCACCGCTGGTGTGGCGAGCCGCGGCCGCGGCGAACCAGGCTTCGGCATCCGGAACCGGCCGCTCGGGGTCCGCTCCGGGCAACGGCGGCACCTTCACTCCGTAGCGGCGCTCCAGCAGTCCGGGCGCCACCCCGGCCGCCGCCACCGGCTCCAGCTGGGCCAGCAGGCGCAGGAAGGCCTGGGCCACCGCCTCGCCGTCGTAGGAGGCCTGGCCGATGTCGTCGCAGAGGGCCAGCCGCAGCCCGGCCAGCTGGTCATCGAGGCGGGGGGGCAGCACCCCGGGGGCGTCGAGCAGGTCGAGGTCCTGCCCCAGCCGCACCCAACGCAGGCTGCGGGTGACCCCGGCACGACGGGCGCTCTCCACCACCTTCTGGCGCACCAGCCGGTTGATCAGCGCCGACTTGCCCACGTTGGGGAAGCCGAGCATCAGGGCCCGCACGGGGCGCGGTTTCATGCCCCGACCGGCACGGCGGGCGTTGAGCGCCTCGCCGGCCCGGATCGCCGCCTGCTGCAGTTGCTTGACGCCGGTGCCGACCTTGGCGTCGCACCACCAGGGCACCTCCCCCCGCTGGCGGAACCAGCCATCCCAGGCCATGCGCGCCGCCGGGCTGACCATGTCGCGGCGGTTGATCACCAGCAGATGCTGCTTGCCCCGGATCCAGCGCTGCAGCCGCGGGTGCCCGGTGGCCAGGGGGATGCGGGCATCGCGCACCTCGATCACCAGGTCCACCTTCTCCAGGTTGGCGCTGAGGGCCTTCTCCGCCTTGGCGATGTGGCCCGGGTACCACTGGATCGGTGGGGCGGCGGTGCTCAGTCGGACCGTGTCGCCGACGTCCGCCATCAGGGCACCACCAGCACCGGACAGGGCGCCAGCTGCAGCACCCGGGCGGCGGTGCTCTGGTGGTCGCCGTCGAGGGTGATGCCGCGGGTGCCCATGACGATCACGTCGGCGTTGATCTCATCGGCGACATCGCCGATAACGAAGGCCGGCTTTCCCTCCCGCTCCAGCACCTCGCAGGCCACACCGGCCTGGGTGAAGCTGGCGCGGGCCTGCTCCAGCAGGCGGGCCACATCGGCCGGATCGTGCATCACCCCTTCTTCGGCCTCCACCACCGAGAGCAGCACCACGCGGCTGCCGTGGCGCTGGGCGAGCTGCAGGGCGACGGCCGCCGTTTCCATCGTCTGGCGGCTCTGGTCGATGGGGAACAGGACGGTGTCGAACATGGCGGAAGGCCCGGCCCTCTTGTCCTAGCGCTGACCGTTGCGGCCGCCAGGGAGCGGGGGTGGGAAGAACCGAATCGCGGCGGCGGCGGCGCGGGAGGCGCCGGACGCTAATCTCCCCCGGCCTTTCCTTATCCGTAATCATGGCGAAGCGATCCCTCTCCAGCCTCAGTGCCGACGATCTCCGCGGCAAGCGGGTGCTGGTTCGGGTCGACTTCAACGTGCCCCTCGATGAGGCCGGGGCGATCACGGACGACACCCGCATCCGGGCCGCCCTGCCCACCGTGCGCCACCTGATCGACCACGGCGCCCGGGTGCTGCTGGCCGCCCACTTCGGCCGGCCCAAGGGCCAGGTGAACGAGGCCATGCGCCTCACCCCGGTGGCGGCCCGCCTCAGCGAACTGCTGGGCAAGCCCGTGACCAAGACCGACAGCTGCATCGGCCCCGACGCCGAGGCCAAGGTGGCCGCCATGGCCGATGGCGATGTGGTGCTGCTGGAGAACGTGCGCTTCTTCGCCGAGGAGGAGAAGAACGACGCCGCCTTCGCCGAAAAGCTGGCCGCCCTGGCCGACGTCTATGTGAATGACGCCTTCGGCGCCGCCCACCGGGCCCACGCCTCCACCGAGGGCGTGACGAAGTACCTGAGCCCCAGCGTGGCCGGTTTCCTGATGGAGAAGGAACTCCAGTACCTGCAGGGCGCGATCGATGAGCCCAAGCGTCCCCTGGCCGCGATCGTGGGCGGCTCCAAGGTGAGCAGCAAGATCGGCGTGCTCGAGTCGCTGATCGACAAGTGCGACAAGGTGCTGATCGGCGGCGGCATGATCTTCACCTTCTACAAGGCCCGCGGCCTGGCGGTGGGCAAGAGCCTGGTGGAGGAGGACAAGCTGGAACTGGCCAAGGAACTCGAAACCAAGGCGGCCGCCAAGGGCGTCCAGCTGCTGCTGCCCACCGACGTGGTGCTGGCCGACAACTTCGCCCCCGACGCCAACAGCCAGACCGTGGCGATTGACGCCATCCCCGATGGCTGGATGGGCCTCGACATCGGCCCCGATTCGGTGAAGACCTTCCAGGACGCCCTGGCCGACTGCCAGACCGTGATCTGGAACGGGCCCATGGGCGTGTTCGAGTTCGACGCCTTCGCCGCCGGCACCAACGCCATCGCCCACACCCTGGCCGATCTGAGCGCCAAGGGCTGCTGCACGATCATCGGCGGCGGTGACTCCGTGGCGGCGGTGGAGAAGGTGGGCGTGGCCGAGAAGATGAGCCACATCTCCACCGGGGGCGGCGCCAGTCTGGAGCTGCTGGAGGGCAAGGTGCTGCCCGGCGTGGCCGCCCTCGACGAGGCCTGAGGCCCCGTCTTCACGGCCGGCCCCTGGCCGGCCCCTGGCCGGCCTCAGAGGCTGCTGGAGCCCGGGCCACGGCCCTCTCCCCAGCCCCCTTTGCGGTCCCCCTTGCCCCACTGGGGCAGGGGGATGCCGTTGCGCTCGAACAGGGCCTTCATCGCCGCCCGGTGCTGCTCCCGCTGGCCCTGGCTGGCGCTGCGCTGTTCCTTCATGCAGGTGCGCAGGGCCTCGCTGCTGCCGGCGGCCGACAGGCAGCGCTCACCGCGCTGAAGGATGGCGATGCGGGCCTGCTGATCGCTGAGCGCCAGCCGCTTCTGTTCGGGGAAGATCTTCTGCATCTGGGCCGGCGTGGGGCGGCCGGCCGGGGTGGGCCCGCTCTGGGCCATGGCGGCACCGGTGGACCCCAGGACCATCGCCAGCACGGCGGCGCGTAGGGGTTGGAGCAGGGGGAAGGGCATGGGAGGACTTTTCATGAACGTCTCCATCGTGACCGGCAGGTGTGACGGCGATCAGACTGGCCACCGGCGAGATGTGACCGGATGCAACTGAAGCCCCCTCACCCCCCGGCCAGGGGCCAGGCCCGCAGCGCCACGGCGAAGCGCCCCGGCAGCGCCTCGGCGGTCGCGGTGGCCTCCAGCCGGCGCAGGTCGCCGCCATGGTCGCGGGCCACCTTGGCGGCGATGGCCAGGCCGAGGCCGCAGTGCCCCTCGCCGCCGCGGGCCCGGTCGAGCCGCTGGAAAGGGGTCATGGCCTTGCTCCACTGCTGCGGGTCGATGCCCTCGCCGCAGTCCCAGACCTGGATCTCGAAACCGCTCTCCACCGCCGCAGCCTCCTCGTGGGGCCGACCCTCCCCCGGCCCCAGGGGCCGCAGCACCACCCGCAGGGGCGGCCGGCCGTAGGTGAGGGCGTTGTCGAGCAGGTTGCCCACCGCCCGTGCCACGGCGGTCGGGCGTACCCGCCGCACCAGCGGTTCCAGATCCAGCTCCAGGGGCACGTCTCCGACCGCCGCCGCCGCCTCGGCCACCAGGGCATCGAGGGGCACGAGCACCGGTGTCTCGTCAGCTTCGGCGCCGGCGAAGATCATGAACTGGCGGGTGATCCGCTCGATCGAGCGGATGTCGGCCTGGGCCCGCTCCAGCTCCTGCGGCGCCATCGGCCCCTCGGCGGCGAGAGCAAGGCGCAGGCGCAGCCGGGTGAGGGGGCTGCGCAGGTCGTGGGCGATGCCGGCCAGCATCGTGGTGCGCTCCCGGCCGGCGTCCTCCAGCCGCAGCAGCATGGCGTTGAAGCGGGCCATCAGCTGGCGCACCGCCGGGGCCCCCTGGTCCGGCAGGGCCCTGGGCAGGGCCTCGAGGCCCACGTCGGCCAGGGCCTCCTGCAGGCGGGTCAGGGGCCGCTGGATCTCCAGGGTGAGATAGAGCAGCACCGCCCCGAGGGCCCCCAGACCGACGGACAGGGTCAGCAGCAGGGGATCGGGCGGCCAGCCTCGGGGGGAGGGCAGGGAGACGAACAGCCACACCGGCTCCAGGGGGGAGGCCATCTCCACCCATACCCCCCGCCGCGGCGAGGAAGCCGGCCGCACCGCCGGACAGCGCGCCAGGCGGTGGCAGAGCTCCGTCTGCAGCCGCAGGGTCTGCCAGCGCAGCCGCCGGTCCCCCCTGAGGCGGGGCCTGGCCCCAGGCTCCGGCTGCTGGCCCACCACCAGCTGCATGCCGCTGATCTGGCCGAGCACCTCGGGGCTGAAGCGCTCCAGGGCCACCTCCCCCAGCACCACGTTCGCGGCCACCTCCGAGCCGGTCTGGACGAGCTGCTGCTGGGCCAGCCGGCGACCCAGCAGCAGCTGCAGCAGCAGCAGGCAGAAGGCGGCGGCACCGGTGCCCGCCAGCAGATACCCCAGGGTGCGCCTCAGCGACGGCCGCCAGGCCCGCTCAGGACTGACGGGGCTTGCCATCGGGGACGAACACGTAGCCGTAGCCCCAGACCGTCTGCACGTAGCGGGGCCGGGCCGGCTCCGGTTCGATCAGCCGCCGCAGCCGTGACACCTGCACGTCCATGCTGCGGCTGTCGGTGTCGCTGCCCGGGCCCCGGGCCAGCTCGATCAGCCGCTCCCGCGACAGGGGCCGGTGGGGGTGCTGCACGAAGGCCGCCAGCAGGGCGAATTCGCCGCCGGTGATCGTCAGCGCCTCCCCGTCGCGCTCCAGGGTGCGGGCCGCCAGGTCCACCTCCAGGTCGGCGAAGGCGATCCGGGCCCCGTCGGGCTGGGGCAATCCACCGGGCAGGGTGCCTCGGCGACGCAGCACGGCCTCGATGCGGGCGGTCAGCTCCCGGGGCAGGAAGGGCTTGGCCAGGTAGTCGTCGGCCCCCTGTTCCAGGCCGATGATGCGATCCACCGCATCGGCCCGGGCGGTGAGCATCAGCACCGGCAGGTCGTCGGCCCCATCCCGCAGGCGCCGCAGCAGGGTGAGGCCGTCGTCGCCGGGGAGCATCAGGTCGAGCACCAGCAGATCGGGGCGCTGGCCCTCGAGCCGGGCCATCAGCTGGGCGCCATCCCCCATGCAGCGGACCTCGTAGCCCTGCTCGCCCAGATAGGTGGCCAGCAGCTGGCGCAGCTCCGGATCGTCATCCACCACCCAGATCCGATGCGGTCGGCCCATGGCTCAGGGCTCGAGCGATTTGCGGTCGGCAACGACCCGCACCCGCTTGGTGGCACTGACGATGCCGTCGGGATGGACCAGCAGCACCGCCCAGGTCTGGGAACCGGGGGACAGGGGGGCCTGGACGATCTTGAACAGGCCACCACCGCCGAGGGCGCCCAGCTCCATGCTGGGGCTGGCCATCGACGCCTGCTGCTGGGGGGTGATGGCCGTGATGCCGCCCGCGGCCAGGGCACCGTCGAGGGGTTCGTCGAAGATCACGTCGACGTCGTAACGCTGGCCGGTCAGCACGGCATCGGGGATCAGCAGGCTCACCGGCACGGGCTTGTCACCGCTGCGCAGCAGGGACCGCTCCCGCAGCACCGTCTGGCCGTTGATGCGGGTGCCGTCGCTCTGCAGGGCAAGCAGCTGCTCCGCCTCCAGCCGGTAGGTGGTGCCGCCCTGGCGCCGGGTGCCCTCCACGCGCAGGGTGACCGTGGGCTGACCATCCCGGAGCTGGGTGCCGGAGCTCAGCTGCCAGCGGGCATCGGGGAACTGCTGGCGCAGCAGGCGGCGACGGTTCTCCAGCTGGGCGGGATCCAGACCGGGACCGGCCTGCAGCAGGCCGGCCAGGGCCGATTCGGAGCTGCTGTTGAGGGCGCTCTCCAGGGCCTGCAGCTGGGCCGCCGAAGGCGGTGCCGCCAGGGCGGGGGCCACGCCAACGCTGGCCACCACCGCCAGGCCGGCCAGGCAGGCCCCGAGCAGCTGCGGCGTCCGGACCGGGGGCTTGGGGGCGTTCAGCGGGCAGGGCGGAGCCATGGAGGGGGAGGGATCCGGGGCGGCGGTGGGCGGACCGGAGTCGGCTTTTAAGTTAGGCGCGCTCGTCCCACCCGCCCATGCCGACCCTGCTGATCGCCGCCAGCGGCACGGGTGGCCACCTGTTCCCGGCCCTGGCGGTGGCCGAGGCCCTGCCGGACGACTGGCAGGTGCACTGGCTGGGGGTGCCGGACCGGCTGGAGACCGAGCTGGTGCCCAGCCGCTACCCCCTGCACACGGTGCGGGCCGGCGGGCTGCAGGGGAAAGGACTGCGCAAGCTCTGGAACCTGCTCCAGCTGCTGCTGGCCGTGATGCCGGTGCGGCGCCTGATCCGGCGCGAGGGGGTGAGCGCGGTGTTCAGCAGCGGCGGGTACATCGCCGCGCCGGCGATCCTCGCCGCCCGCTGGTGCGGGGTGCCGGTGGTGCTGCATGAGAGCAATGCCGTCCCGGGCCGGGTGACGCGGCTGCTGGGGCCCCTGTGCACGCGCGTGGCGGTGGGCCTGCCCCAGGCGGTCGAACGGCTGCCCCGCTGCCGTCCCCTGGTGTGCGGCACGCCGGTGCGGCGGTCGTTCCTCACCCCCGCGGACCTGCCGGCGTGGGTGCCCCTGGGCGCCGGCCCCCTGCTGCTGGTGATGGGCGGCAGCCAGGGCGCCCTGCGCCTCAACCGCATGGTGCGACCCCTGCTGCCCCTGCTGGCGGCCAGCGGCTGCCGCGTCGTCCACCTCACCGGCAGCCAGGATCCGGACGCCGGCCAGCTGCGCCTCGACGGGGTGGTCGAGCGGGCCTTCAGCGATGAGCTGCCGGGCCTGCTGCAGCACTGTGACCTGGCCATCAGCCGCGCCGGCGCCGGCAGCCTCAGCGAACTGGCGGTCTGCGGCACCCCGGCGATCCTGGTGCCCTTCCCCCAGGCCGCCGACCACCATCAGGACGCCAACGCCGCCGCCGCCGCCGCCGTGGGTGCCGCGGTGATCGTCTGGCAGCACGACCCCGGGGAGCCCGCCCTGGAGCGGGCCGTCTGGCGGCTGCTGGGGCCCCGCCTGCGGGGCAGCGCCGCCGCCGCCGACCCCCTGGTGGCCATGGGCGACGGCATGGGAACCCTGGCGGTGCGGGACGCCGACCGCCGGCTGGTGCAGGTGCTGGAGCAGCTCATCGGCCGCGGCTGATCTGCTCCAGGGCCGCCAGCAGGCGCCGGTTGCCGGCCCTGTCCTGGACGGCGATCCTCAGCCAGTCCTCCCCCAGTCCTTCGAAGGAGCGGCAGTCGCGCACCAGGATCCGGTGGCGGCGCTCCAGCTCCAGCCGCAGCGGCTGGAGCGAGGCGGCCGGCGGGCGGCTGCGCACCAGCAGGTAGTTGGCGGCCGAAGGCAGGGGCTCCAGGCCCGGCACCGCCGCCAGGCGGGCCGCCAGCCAGGCCCCCTCCCCGGCCACCCAGCGCTGCACCCGCCCCTGCCAGCGCCGCAGGCCGGCCTGATCGGCCAGCAGGAACCGGCCCGCCGCCGCCGCCAGCCCGTTGACGGGCCAGGGATCGCGCCAGCGGGCCCAGCGGGCCAGCCGCCCGGGGTCGCCCAGGGCGTAGCCGAGCCGCAGCCCGGCGATCGAAAACAGCTTGGTGAGGCTGCGGATCACCACCAGCCGCGGGTGGTCCGCCAGCAGCGGCACCAGGGACTGCTCCTCGCCGCCGGGCACCAGCGGCAGGAAGGCCTCGTCCACGACCACCAGGGCGAAGCGCTCCAGCAGGGGCTCCAGCGACCGCCGGCTCCAGAGCTGGCCGGTGGGATTGTGGGGATTGGTGAGCCAGAGCACGGCCGCGCCGGACCCGGCGGCGTTGGTGGCGGCCTCGGCCAGGGGCCAGGGGCCCGGTCCGGCCCCGGACCAGTCGAGCGGCAGCGGCAGCTGGCGCCAGGCGCCGCCCCAGCAGTCCAGGGCGCGGCGGTAGTCGGCGAACCCCGGCGCCGGCAGCAGGCTCAGGCCGGCGGCCGCCCCATCCCGGGCCGCCCAGGTGAACAGCTCGGCGGCCCCGTTGCCGGGCAGGACCCGGGCCGGATCCAGGCCGTGCCAGGCGGCGATGGCCTCGCACAGGGCCGTGTAGTCCCGGTCGGGATAGTCCCGCAGATCGCTGCTGAGGGCCCGGATCAGCAGGCGCCGCAGCCGGGGCGGCGGCCCGAAGGGCACCAGGGAAGCGCTGGCATCGAGCAGCTGCTCCGGGCGACAGCCGAGCCGTCGGGCGGCCGCCTGGAGGTTGCCGCCATGGGGATCCGGCGGTTCAGGCGTCCCCATCGCCGGGTGGAGGGCTGGCACCGGCTCCAGCGAACATTAAGGCGGTTGTAACACGGAAGCCTGGCCGGGCTGCTGCAATGGGTGGGCCATCGGTGCACCGCATTCCCCCGTGCCCTCTTCCCCCCTCCAGCCGGTCATCAGCGCGATCGGCGAGGTGCTGCTGGGCAAGGAGCATCAGGTGCGGCTGGCCCTGGCCTGCCTGCTGGCCCGCGGCCACCTGCTGATCGAGGACCTGCCCGGCATGGGCAAGACCACCCTGGCGGAGGCCCTGGCCCGCAGCTTCGGGCTCGGCTTCAAACGGGTGAGCTTCACCAGTGACCTGCTGCCGGCGGATCTCACGGGCCTGAACGTGTTCGACCCCGCCGCCGCCAGCTTCCGCTTCCAGCCCGGTCCCCTGTTCAGCCAGGTGCTGCTGGCCGATGAGATCAACCGGGCCAGCCCCCGCACCCAGAGCGCCCTGCTGGAGGCGATGGCCGCCGGTCGGGTGAGCGTGGACGGCACCAGCCATCCCCTGCCCCGGCCCTTTCTGGTGATCGCCACCCAGAACGGCCTCGACCAGGGGGGCACCTCGGCCCTGCCGGAATCCCAGCTCGACCGGTTCCTGATGCGCCTCAGCCTCGGCTACCCCCCCCGCCAGGCCGAGCGGGCCCTGCTGCAGGGTGAGGGCCTGCGGCCCGACGGCCTCAGCGGCGCCTTCGGCCCGGAGGATCTGCTGGCCCTGCAGGACCGCTGCGACCGGCAGCACTGCAGCACCGCCCTGCTGGACTACGTGCTCGACCTGCTGGAGCGCAGCCGCCGCCAGCCGTCCCAGGCCCATCCCCTCTCGCCCCGGGCCGGCCTGGCGCTGCTGGCCGCCGCCCGGGCCTGGTCGCTGCTGGAGGGCCGCGACCATGTGATCCCGGACGACGTCCAGGCGGTGCTGGCGGCCGTCTGCGAGCACCGCATGGACGGCGGCCAGCGCGGCGGCGGCGAAGGGGAGCTGAGCCAGCGGCTGCAGGAAGGCGTCGATGGACTTCGGTAGGCCCCAGCAGGGCGAACGGGTGCGCCTGCGGATGCGCAACCTCTACATCCTGCCGACGCGGTTCGGCTGGCTCTGGCTGGCGGGCACCGTGCTGCTTCAGGTGGTGGGGGTCCAGATGCAGAGCAACGGCACCCTGCTGCTCAGCTTCCTGATGCTGAGCCTGTTCCTGCTCACCCTGCACCTCACCCACTTCAACCTCCAGGGCGTGGAGCTGGCCTGCGGCGCACCGGCGCCGGGCTTCGCCGGCGAGCCGGTCCCCTATCCCGTCCGGCTGCGCTGCCCGGGCCGCAGCGAGGGGGTGCGCCTGCGGCTGGGGGGGGAGGCCCCGGGTCCGGCCCTGTCGCTGGCGGCGGGGGAGCATGAGCTGGCCGTGGCCTGGACCCCGCCGGGCCGGGGCTGGCAACGGCCCGGGCTGCTGCGGATCCAGACGACGGCGCCCCTGGGGCTGTTCTGCTGTTGGTCGCGCTGGCATCCGCAGACGGCCCAGCTGATCTACCCGGCCCGTCGGGCCGGACCGGTGCGGCTGCTGGCCGCCGGCTCGGCACCGGTGGTCGGCGAGCCGGCCCTGGCCAGCCACCAGGACGGCAGCGACGACTGGCGCGACCTGGCCCCCCATCGCCCCCAGGACAGCCCCAGCCGCCTGGCCTGGAAGCTGCTGGCCCAGGGCCGGGGCGAGTACGCCAAGCGCTTCCTGGACCGTCCCGAAGCGGCCCCCCTGCTGGCCCCGGAACCCGGGGTGCCCCTGGAGGCGGCCCTCGAACACCTGAGTGAACGCATCTGGAGCTGGCACGGCCGGGGCCTCAGCTACGGCCTGGAGCTGAACGGCCAGAGCGTGGCGCCCGGACGGGGGGTCCTCCACCGGGACCAGTGCCTGACGGCCCTGGCCTGCTGCCGATGAGCCGCGCCGCCGCCCCCCTGCAGTGGCTCACCATGGGGTTGCTGGCCCTGGGGCTGCTGGGCCTGTCGCCGGCCCTGTCCCTGAGCCTGCTGGCCTTCGGCCTGGCGGTGCTGACGGCCCTGAAGCTGCGTGAGGCCCGCAGCCTCGAGGAACGGCGGGTGGTGGCCCTGCTGCAGCTGGTCTGCGCCGGCCTGCTGGCGGCCCTGCGCCCCGAACTGGCCCCGAGCCTGCTGCAGGGCCTGGCCATCCTGATGGCCCTGGCCGGGCTGCTGGCCCTGGAACTGGGGGCCGGTCCCGACTGGAAGGCGCTGCTGCGCCGCAGCCTGCAGGTGCTGCTGGCGGCCCTGCCCATCGCCCTGGTGCTGTTCCTGCTGCTGCCCCGCCTGATGCCTTTCACCAACTTCGGTGCGGGCCAGGGCATGGGGGCGATGACCGGCCTGAGCGACAGCATGGAGCCGGGCTCCATCGCCCGGCTGGCCGTCAGCCGCCAGGCCGCCGCCCGCGTCGCCTTCCCCCTCGGCGGCGAGCCCCCGCCCCTGGAGCAGCGCTACTGGCGGGTGCTGGTGCATGAACGCTTCGATGGCCGCAGCTGGCGCAGCGCCGCGCCCACCTTCGCCCGACCGGCGGTCGGCCAGGCCACCCCGCCGCCGCCGCCCCCCGCCGCCCCGGGGGAGGGGATCCAGCTCTGGCTGATCGAACCCAGCGGCCTGGCGGCGGTGCCTTGGAGCGGCTCCGGCCGGCCCCTGTCCGCCGACCTGAACCTGCAGCGCAGCGGCGAACTGCTGAACCGGGCCCCGGGCAGCCAGCGACGCGTCTACGCCCTGACCCGGACGGCGGATCAGCCTGGCTGGCGCACCGCCCCCCCCGGCCCCGTCGACCTGCTGCTGCCGCTGGGCGAGAACCCGCGGCTGGAGGCCCTGGCCGCCGGCTGGCGGCGCCTCGGCAGCGACCGGGAGCGGCTGGATGCCGCCAGCGGCTGGTTCCGCAGCCAGCCCTTCCGCTACACCCTCGAGCCCGGGGCCCTGCCCCGCCAGGCCCCCCTCGACCACTTCCTGTTCGAGAGCCGTCTGGGCTTCTGCGGCCACTACGCCAGCGCCTTCACCACCCTGATGCGGGCGGCGGGGGTGCCGGCGCGGGTGGTGAGCGGCTACCGCGGTGGCCAGTGGGTCCAGCCGGTGGGCGGCACCGGCTACGTGGACCTGCGCCAGGCCGACGCCCACGCCTGGAGTGAGGTGTGGCTGGCCGGGGAGGGCTGGCGGCGCGTCGATCCCACCGCCTGGGCGGCGGGGGACCCCCTGGCGCGCCCAGGGGCGGCGGGCGCCGGGATCCGGGCCGGCGGCGGCCCGCTGGACTGGATCCAGCAGCAGTGGTGGGGCCTCGACATCGCCTGGGCCCGCTGGTGGCTCGGGTACGACGGCGAGCAGCAGCAGGCCCTGGTGGCCCGGCTGCTGGGCGAACAGCGGCACCTGCTGGGGGTGGTGGTGCTGCTGGCGGTGGCCGTCAGCCTGGCCGCCGGCCTGGGGGGCCTGGGCTGGCTGGGCCGCCGCCACCGCGGCGATCCCCTGCGCCTGGAGCTGGAGCGGACCCTGCGGGCCTTCGCCCGGCAGGGGATGGCACCGGCGGCGGGGGAAACCCTGGGCGGCTTCGCCCGGCGCCTGAGCCAGCGCTGGCCGTCCCTGGCCGATCCCCTGGAGGCCTTTGTGGCCAACTACCAGCAGCAGCGCTTCGCCGCCGCCCCCAGCCGGGCGGGACGACGAACGGCCCATCGTCTGGGACGGGTGCTGCGCCGTTCCCTGCGGACCGGCAACAGGCCGGCGGAGGCGGTACAACGGGACCACCCCTGAACAGGCGACCATGACACGTCCCCAAGGGTTCGCCCGCATCGCCGTGACGGGGCTGCTGTTCACAGGCCCGGCGCTGCTGGCCCTGCTGCTGGCCGGCCCGGCACGGGCGGGAAGCGACGCCGATCTGATGCGGTTGCTGGGTCAGCGCAACTGCCCCCGCTGCAAGCTGCAGGACGCCGACCTGGTGCACGCCGACCTGCGCGACGCCGACCTGCGGGGCGCCAAGCTGCAGCGCGCCAACCTGGGCCAGGCCCGGCTGGATGGGGCCAACCTCAAGGGGGCCGACCTGCGCTTCACCAGCCTCCAGGGGGCGTCCCTGCGGGGTGCCGATCTGCGCGGGGCGAATCTGGAGGGCACCGACCTGCGCCAGAGCGACCTCAGCGGCGCCCAGATCGACCCCGGCGGACTGGCCCGCAGTCACTGGCAGGACGCCCGGGGCGTGGCCCCCACGGTGCTGAGCTACCCGGAGCTGCACAACGCCGGGGTCACCGCCGCCGTGGAGGGGCGCCATCCCCAGGCGGAGCAGCTGTTCTCCGAGGCGATCCGGCTGCAGCCGGACGCGGCGATCAGCTGGGTGGCCCGGGGCCTCAGCCGAACCGAACAGGGCAAGACCGAACTGGCGGCAGCCGACCTGAACTACGCCGCCGTTCTCTACGGCCAGGCCGGCGAGGAGGCCCAGGCGAAGCAGCTCACCGAGGTGGCCACCGCCCTGCTGAAGCCCGGCAAGAAGGCCAACCAGGGCAGCGGCATGGGCGGCCAGATGCTCTCCGGAGCCGCCTCGTTCGCCTCGGCCGTGGCCCCTCTGGCGATGAAGTTCCTGCTGCCGCTGGCCTTCTGAATCAGGGCGTGTCCCCGATCAGGGGGTCATGACCGGCTGGGGCTCTCCTCCCAGGAAAGCGCGGGAGGCCGGGGTGGAGGGCTGATAGCCGTAGCCGTAGGTGCCGCCCTCGGTGTCATTGATGATCCTCGGCGTCACCATGATCACGAGCTCCCTCTTCTCACGCTGGTTGTTCGAGGCGCGGAAGAACTGGCCGATGATGGGAATGTCTCCCAGGATGGGCCATTTCGACACCAGGGCCCGATCGAAATCGGAGATCACCCCAGTGAGGATAAGGGTCTGGCCATCGCGGACGCGAACCACACCCGTATCCAGGCGACGCACCCGGAGGATGCTGATGGGTGGGCAGCCACCGGCCTCGATTTCTCTCTCCACCGCAGAAATGCTTGGGGAGAGCGAGAAGGTGACGAAGCCGTTGTCATCGATCTTCTGAACCCGTGCCCCCAGCACAAGACCTGCGGTGGAAAGCTGATCAATGGAACAGGTGACGGCTCCGGCCGTTCCCGTGATGGTGGTGGAAACTTCCGTTGGGACGTTGACTCCGACCCGGACCACGCCTTCGTTACCCCTCCGGCGACCGATGGGGGCATCGATGTCATCGAATGCGGAGGAGAAAATGCTGGAACCTTCGCCTCCGCCTGCTGCTCCGCCTCCTCCACCTGAGGAGTCTTCCCGCAGGATGGAAGGATCTTCCTGGAGAATGAGGGTGGGGCTGGCCAGCACCTTGGAGTTATCAGCAAGGATGCGGGCCTGGAAGAAATCGAAGAAGTTGTTGTTGGGGTACAGCGGCTGACCTGTCGCTCCGACGGCGGCACCTGGGTTGGTCTGCCCCACAAAGCCAGAAAGCGGTCGCCCCGGAAGCAGGGGTTCACCCAGGCCCCTCTGAAGGGAGGATCCACCCAGAACGCCGCCGAAATTGGCCGCCAGGGTGCCGTTGTCGTTGACGATGAAATTGTTGCCCCAGCGGAAGGCGAAGCTGTTGTAGAGCTCGGTGTCGTTCTGGAGGTTCACATCCAGGATCTTCACCGACAGGGCCACCTGCCGCTGGCGCAGATCGAGCTGCTTGAGGTACTGCTCGGCGATGGCCACCAGCCGCGGGGCGCCCACCAGGGTGATGGTGCCGAGGCGCGTGTCGGTGGTGGCCCGCAGGCCGATCAGGGGGCCATTGGTGGCCCCGAAGGATTCCACCGTGGTGGTGGTGCTGGATGTGGTGGTGGCAGCCGTGGGGCTACCGGTGGGCGCAGCCGTGGCGGCGACGCCCTCGGACACCGCCGTGGTGATCGTGTTGGTCTTGGTGACCTGCGCGCCCAGGTTGGCCAGGTAGTCGGCGGCCGAGTTGGCGGGCACCTGGTTCAGCCGATACACCTTGGAGAGCTGGGAACCGAAGCTCTTGGCCAGCACGTTGGGGCCGGCGAAAATCGTGTTGCCGTCGCGCTTGCCCTGCAGGCCCGCCGCCAGAAGCGCCGAGTTGATCGCCCGGCCGTAGTTCTCCCGACGGAAGGAGATCGATATGGGTCGCTGGTCAGGAGAAGCCGCCGCTGCGGCGGCCGTTCCACCGGTGGCTGCAGCGGCGGGGTCGGCGACATAAACGAACCCATAGCCGCCCAGCTGGCTGAGGGCCATCAGCACATCCTTCGCCGGGGCGTTGCGGAGGGTCATGGTGACCGGCGGGCCACTGACGCTGACGTAGCTGGGATTGCTGATGGTCATGGTCCCCACGGCCATGTCCCCCAGCGGCGGGGCCACCGCGCGCGGCTGCAGGGGTGGGACGAAGCCGGGCTGGGGCACCCGTCCCGGGGTGGTGACGTTGGGGGTGAGGGTCTGGAGGGTGGTCTGCGCCGGAGCGTTGAAGGTGAGGATCAGGCTGCGGCCGTCGCCGCTCACCACGGGCCGGCCCACCGGGAATCCGGGGGTGGGGGAGACCTTGAGTTCGAAGACGTTGCCCGAACCCTCGAAGCTGATGCTCTGCAGCCCCGCCTCTGGAAGGGAGAGCTGCACCGGGCCGCGGCGCAGGGTCATCGGCTGGGCGGTCTGCAGGCGGCCCAGCCAGACGGCCCCCTGGGTGGTCTGCTGGAGCATCGGCGATGGGCCGGTGCCCTCGATCACCACCTCAACGGAATCAGGCAGCCGCCTGAGCTTGATGTCGAGGGCGCCGCTGGCCTGGGCGATCTCCGAAAACCGGGCGCCGGAGGCACCACCCGCGGGCGCAGGGGCGACCGCGGCGAAGGCGGCGGAGACACCCGATCCCTGGAAGGCCACCAAGCCGAGAGACGCGAAAAGAACGTGCCGCCACTGACGTTTTGCCACGTTCCACTGATCTCCGAATCCGACGAATGGTATCGGCGATCGGACGAAACGGCCAGTTGCCGGATCCCGTTGCATCGGCATGGTCAGTTGGAAGGGGCGGGGGGAGCTGGGGTCGGTGCTGCCGGCGGTGCGGGCGCCGGAGCGGCCGCGGGCGCCGGGGCTGGCGTGGGTGCCGCCGCCGGGGCCGGGGCTGCCCCCGCGGGGGCCGCTGCGGCAGGGGCGGCGACAGGGGCCGGGGTGCGGCTGTACAGACCCAGGGTGAGCTTCATCAGCACCGGAGGGTTGGCGATGACCCTGGGCCGGTTCAGATCGGAGGGCTCCGTTTCGGGGATCGTGAGGCTGAGGTCGCTCTGGACCACCAGCACGTTGAGGGCCTCCAGCCGCCGCAGAAAGGACAGCTGGGCTGGGAAGGTCCCCTTGGCCGAAACCAGCAGGGTGCGCAGGGTGAGCCCCTGCAGAGCCAGGGGGTCAGCCGGGGCGGCACCCGGAGCCGGTGCAGCACCCCCAGCGGGCGGAGCCGCCCCGGCGGGTGGAGCGGCGGGGGCCGCAGGGGCGGCCCCGGGCGGGGTGCCGGCGGCGGGGGCGGCCTGGGTGGGTTCGAACAGGGTCAGCTCCACGCCCGAAGCGGCGGCCTCGCGGTCGAGCATCGCCAGGAAGGTGGACAGGTCGCCGTTGCCCGTGATCAGCCGCTCGATCTTGGCCTTGCTGGCCATGGCGGCCTCGGTGCTCTCCTGGGTGGCCACCAGCTGCCCACGCATCAGCGTCACCTGGTCCCGCAGCTGCTCCAGCTCCTGGAGGCGCTGGCTGTCCCGCTGCAGGCCGGCCCAGAGGGGCACCAGGCCCGCCAGGATCACCAGCAGCCCGAGCCCGCCCAACACGCCCGCAGGCAGCAGCAGCCAGATCAGTCGCAGGCTGGCGACCGGGAGGCGCTTGGAGCCCTGCTGAAGGTTGGTCATGGGATGAGGCCCTCCGCCTGGAGAAGTTGCAGCCGGCGCACCATGCCCTCCGAGCCCAGCTGGCGCATGACGCTCAGCTGGCGGGCGGGGGGAAGGGTCGCAAACGGGCCCGACAGTTCGAAGCGGACCGTCGCGGGGGTGGGAGTGGGAGTGGCGGCGGCGGTTCCGGCCTGGCCGGTCGGCGCTTCGCTGGGCGGAACCCGCTCCAGCTTGACGAGCGCGACACCCTTGTGGTTCAGCAGCGGGGAACGGGACAGTTCCAGCTGCAGGGCATTGATGCGGGCGAAGGCGAGGGGATCGAGGGCCTGTCCCTTGAGCACCAGGTTGGTGCCTTCGGCCTCGGCGCTCTGGATCTGGATGCCCTCGGGGGTGCGCAGCTGCAGGTCGGCCAGGAGGGCCGACGAGGTGCGCAGGGTGGTGAGGCCCTCGGTCAGGTTGCGGTTGGTGGCCGCGAGCTGCTCGAGCTTGGCCCGGCTGGCCGCCATCTCCGCCTGCATCTGGGTGGACTCGGCTTCGAACCGGGTGAGCTGGGCGGTCTGCATCCGGACGTACTGGAAGCGGAGGAACACCAGGGCGGTGGCCAGGACGGACCCGCCCAGGACAATCGCCCCGATCAGGGCACCGCGCAGCAGCAGGGGGCGTCGATCCTGCAGGGCCGAGACCATGCTCTCCTGGCCAAGCTCCTTGCGCCTCTCCCGAAGCAGATCGAGGATCGGTGGGCTCATCGGACCGACTCCGCCATCGCCAGCCCCTGGAGTACCAGGGACCCGAAGGGCTCAGGGGTGAGGATCTCGGCCCTCACGCCCAGGGCGTCCTGCAGGCTGTCCTGGCTGGGGAGAGGCGCGCTGAGCAACAGCCGGAGCCGATGGATGGAGGGATCCCGCCGACGGTAGAAGGTCACGCAGCGGTTCACCTCCCTCACCATGGCCTCGTCGTCCTGGGGGAGCGGCCAGTCGAAGACCGGCTCGGTCCGATGCAGCAGCAGCAGCTGGGCGCCGGCCGGCAGCGGATGAATCAGCACGGTCAGTTCATCCGCCGGAGCCGCCTCCAGCAGGGAGCTGACCGCCGCCAGACGACAGGACTGGGCCGGAGCCAGCCGCTCGAGCTGCACACCCGCCAGGTTGAAGACATCGATCCAGTCGTCCACCAGCTTTCGGGGAGCCACCGCCATCAGCAGCCGGGGGGTGGATCCTGCCAGGGGCCGCAGATCGATCGTGGCCTCCGACAGGGGAACCGCGAGATTCAGGGGCGGGTCGATGGTCCGCAGGGCCTGAATGGGGTCGTCGGGGATGGCTTCGAAGGGCCAGTCGATGACCCGCCATTGCGCCGCCCCCTCGGGAAGGGACGCCAGAACGACGGCATCGAGCAGGCCGTCACGCACCAGAAGATCGCCGATCAGGTCACCGAGGGGCTCCTTCTCCAGGGGCTGGCCATCCAGGCAGGTGAGGGGCGGCAGGGGCAGATCGATGCTCACGGCCTCCGGACCCGATCCCCTGAGCACCTGGCCCTTCAGGGAATCGTCCTGAAGCTCCAGCAGCAACTGGCGTGGGAAGAGCTGAGCGCGGACGGGCCTCAGACGATCTTCCAGATCATCCTTCAAGCCGATCAGGCCAGAAAAAACCAAGGCTCCGATCCGGTGCTTGCGAAAGTTACCGAATCACGGGCGCCAAGGCATCCCCGAACCTACAACTTCCGAAAGCGTCCGGCATCCATGGCCGTCGAGCTGGCGGGACAATCCCTCCAGAATCGAGGGCACAAGTGCGGGACCTTCGTAGATCCAACCCGTATAGATCTGGATCAGGGACGCTCCGGCGCTGATCCGCTCCCAGGCGGCCTCCGCCGAATCGATGCCCCCCACACCGATCAGCGGCAGAGCGGGACCGGCGGTCGCCCGCAACCGCCGCAGCACCTCGACCGCCCGCCGCCGCAGGGGCCGGCCGCTCAGCCCTCCGACTTCCTCGGCCAGGGTGCGGCCCGTGGCCACCAGCCGGCGTCCGTCCAGTCCGAGGCGGTGCACCGAGGTGTTCACGGCGATCACACCAGCGAGCCCCTCCTCGTAGGCCAGCCGGGCGATGGTGTCGATGGCGTCGTCCTCCAGATCGGGGGCGATCTTGACCAGCAGGGGCGGACAGGCCGGCAGGCGCCGCAGCCGCTCCACCAGCCGCCGGAGCTGGGCCTCCTCCTGCAGGTCCCGCAGCCCCGGGGTGTTGGGCGAGCTGACGTTGACGACGGCGTAGTCCGCCAGGGGGGCCAGGAGCTCCAGGGAGGCGGCGTAATCGTCCGGGGCCATCTCCAGCGACACCGCCTTCGATTTGCCGAGGTTGATGCCGAGCACCGCAGGCCGTTGCCCGGGGGGTGGCAGGAGCTGGCGTTCCAGGGTCCGGCGCACGCCCCTGGCCCCGTCGTTGTTGAAGCCCATGCGGTTGAGCGCCGCCCGTTCCTCGGCCAGCCGGAACAGCCGGGGCCGGGGATTGCCCTGCTGGGGCTGCCAGGTGATGGTGCCCAGTTCGGCGAAACCGAAGCCGAACCGGTGCCAGATGGCGGCCGCCACCCCGTTCTTGTCGAAGCCCGCCGCCAGCCCCACCGGATTGGTGAAGCGACAACCGAACAGGGTCTGCTCCAGCCGGGGGTCCCGCCGCTGCAGCTCCGCCCCGAGGCCCTCCAGGCTGCCGCTCACCAGGGGCCAGCGGCGGCGCAGGGACGCCTGGCCCAGGGCCAGGAGGGTGAGGCGGCTCAGCTGCTCGGCATCGGCACCGTCATCACGGCGCAGCAGGGGCTCGACGAACCGGGCATAGAGGGCGCCGGTCCCCACCTGGCCGCCGCTGGTCGATGGCTCCTGCGGCATGCCTGTCTCCTCTCACTGCGGCGTGTCCAATCCTCCCGCGCCGCGCTCCAGACGCCAGCACCCGTTGCCCAGGGGTCGCACGAGCCAGTCGCGCCAGAGCCAGGGCTCCACTTTCCCCTCAAGACGGGCCGTGGGCACCTCGAGCAGCCTGGCGAGCTCCACGGCCCTCAGGCTGTAGCCGCCAGCCGCCAGCCGGTCGGCCAGCTCCAGGCGGGAGAGCAACTGCTGGAGCGACGGCGGGGCCGGATCGAGGGGGTCGGCCACCGCTGGGGGATCGGCCACCTCCTGGGTTTCGATCGCCAGGGCCGGGGACTGGCCGCGGGAGAAGGCCACCGCGATCGCATCGCAGCGGTCGTTGTCCGGGTCCCCGCTGTGGCCGCGCACGTGGCGCAGGGCCAGCCCCGGCAGCCTGGCGGCATCCAGCCGCTCCCAGAGATCACGGTTGAGCACGGCCCCGCCGGAGGCGGTGCGCCATCCCTTGCGCTTCCAGCCGGTCATCCACTTCTCGAAACCGTCGATCAGATAACGGCTGTCGGTGCGCAGCACCAGATCGGGATGGCGCGGCAGCTCCCGCAGGGCCTCCAGCACCGCCAGGGCGGCGGTGAGCTCCATCCGGTTGTTGGTGGTGGCCGCGTCCGCCCCCCCCAGCTCCCGACGGGAGCCGTCTTCGAAGCGCAGCAGGGCGCCCCAGCCCCCCGGACCCGGGTTGCCGCTGCAGGCCCCGTCACAGGCGGCAGCCACTACCCGCACCGGTCGATCACCCATGGAGACGTCTTGACAGGATCGCTTGAATGGAACCCTCTCTCCCGGAGAACGCCCGGGCCCTGGAGGTGTTCCCATGCAGCGAACCTACCTGGCCCTGGCGGGCCTGGCCCTGGCCGGAGCCAGCCTGCCGATGGTCCAGCCCCGGCTGGCCATGGCCGCCGGCCTCTTCCAGAGCACCGACGTCGACGCCGAACGCTTCGCGGTGCTGGCCCGCCCGGTGGGCGACAACGACTGGACCCTGCTGGTGCTGGAACAGCTGACCCCCCAGCCCGCCTGCTGGCAGGCCCGCCCGGACGGCCTGGTGGATCCCACCCTGAACCGGTTCGACTACACCGGCATCTGCAACCGCTACCTCGACAGCAACGGCTATTCCCTGCGGGTCGCCGAGCAGGACATGGGCACCGCCTACCGGCTGCGGGTGCAGCAGGTGGGATCCCGCCTGGAGCTCCAGGCCATTTCCCCAGGCACCTCGGCCATCCTCGTGGTGGGCAGGGCCGACATCCCCCTGCGGGATCGCGACGGCTTCGTGGCCCTCAGGCTCGAGCAGGGCTGGGATCTGAAGCGGCGCACCTACGGGGAACGGGCCCTGAGCCACCTCTACTTCGCCAGCCCCACCCCTCTGGATCAGCTGATCGCCAACGCCGGCGGCGCCCCCACCTGGCGCCGCCCCCTCGGCCCCGGCCGGACCCAACCTCCAGCCCTGTCCGCCACCGATCCGGCCGCAGGCCAGGGGGAGGACACCATGGCGCTGGGCGACTCCGGCCGGGCCGTCGCCCTCCAGGTGATCCCCTACAGCGGCGGCAACAGCAGCAGCGGCGAAGGGCTCTGAGCCCCTGGCAAGGTCCGGGCTGTGGGCTGTGGCCAGTTGAAACTCCGGACCTCCCAGCCGCCACCTCCCATTCCAGCCGCTTAATCTGATTGCGTGAGGAGTGAAGGACGCTCTTCCAGGGTCGAAACGAGGACAGACTCCCGGAATCGTTCCATCTCCAGAGCCCTGCCTTCGGCGGGGCTCTTTTTTATGAATGGGCCCTGATGGACAGACCATGAAAAAAGCCGGCCCGAAGGGCCGGCTGGAAACGAAGGTGGGTTGCCGGGCCCGCAGGCCCGGCATCGGCAGGTCACTTGATGGAGACCTTGCCACCCACTTCTTCGATGCTCTTCTTGAGAGCTTCGGCATCGCCCTTGGAGATGCCTTCCTTGACGGCCTTGGGAGCGGCTTCGACCAGGGCCTTGGCTTCGCCCAGACCGAGGCCGGTGGCCTCGCGGACGGCCTTGAGCACCTTGATCTTGGCGGCCGGATCGAAGCCATCGAGGATGACGTCGAATTCGGTCTGCTCCTCAACCGCCTCAGCGGCAGCGCCGGGGGCGGCGGCGGCCATGACGACGCCGGCGGAAGCGGCGGCGGACACGCCGAAGGCCTCTTCGATCTGCTTGACGAGCTCGGAAGCCTCAAGCAGGGAGAGGGTTTTCAGTTGTTCGAGAATCTGGTCGGTTGTAGCGGACATGGGGGGGAATCAGCAACAGAACGGGAGGATCGGTGGAGCCCAGGGGTTCGCGGCTGCGAACTCAACCTTCGCCGGATTCGGCGTGCTGCTTGAGCGCCCTGGCGAGACCGGACGGAACCTCGTTGATGCCCACAGCCAGCTTGGTGGCCAGGCCATTGATCGCACCGGCGATCTGGGCCATGAGCACCTCCTTGGAGGGCAGATCCCCGATGGCCTTGATGTCGTCTGGGGAAAGGAGCTTGCCTTCGAAAAGGCCTCCCTTCACTTCCGACTTCTTGCTGTCCTTCTGGAAAGACTGCAGGGCCTTCACCGCACCGCCGACATCGCCCTTGACCAGGACGAAGGCGTTGGTGCCGGTGAGCAGGGAATCGAGATCCGACCAGGCGCTGTCACCATCGATGGCACGGCGCATCAAGGTGTTTTTGGTCACCTTGCACACACCGCTGCTGGCCTGCAGACGGGTCCGCAGATCAGTCATCTCCTTGATGGTCAGGCCCTTGTAATCAAGGACCAGCGCCATTTCGGCTTCACCGAGGAGCCCCTTGAGCTCTTCGACGATCTGTTGCTTGTTCTCCAGCGTGCGGCCCATAGGAGGTGGATCGGATCGGGGGAACAAGCAGGGAACGCGGTCCGGACAGCCATCCCTTGCGGGGGGCTTCGAGGCCGCTCATCGCTCCGCTCCGATCTGAAGGACTCCGTTGGAGACCCCAGCACAGGCAAAAACCAATCGCGTGAACCTCGGCAGGACTTACGGCAGTGAACAACCGACCGGAATCGGTGACCCTGACGACCTGCTGTCTTGGGTGGGGCGCGTGCCCTTCTGGACGAATCCAGCTCTTGAACCTACATCACGGCAGGCCCAGCTCCCGCAGCCGTGCCACCCAGCGGGCATAACCGGCGGCGTTGAGATGCACGCCATCCACCGTGTAGGCACGCCTGAGGCCATCGCCATCCGCCATCACCGGGGTCAGATCGACGAAGTCCCGGGGAGGCGTCTGGCGGGCGAGCAGCTCATTGAGCTCGGCCACCCGGCGGACCCCGTCGGCACCGCAGCGGAAACTGGCGCAGGGAATCGTGGACTGGATGATCACCCGGGCCCCGGTGCCGATCTGGAGGCCGGTCCGCAGCCACTGGATGCGGCCGGCGATCCGGCCGGGGTCGTAGCCCCAGACGATGTCGTTGATGCCCACCATCACCAGGTAGGTGCCGGCGTCGGTCCGGCGGATCTGCGGCAGGCGGGCCATCAGCTGGAAGCTGGTGTCACCGCTGATGCCCTGGTTGAAAACCACCCGATCGGGGAAGGCCGCCTGCCAGTCCCCCTGGGCCGTGAGCGAATCGCCGACGAAGGTGACCGGAGCGTCGCGGCGGGGAGCCGGTGCCGGCGACGCCATGGAGGAGGACGGGGACCTGGAAAGCAGGCCCCACCCCAGCGTCAGCAGCGTGAGCGGCACCGCCACCCAGCCACCGATCCGCACCCATGACGAGGCAGGCACGGCGGGCGCTCAGCTCTCCTGCTTGATGTCCTGGAGAGCGGAGAAGTCGACCTGCACCGAGGGGCCCATGGTGGAGGCGACGTAGAGGCTGCGCCAGTAGCGGCCCTTGGCACCGCTGGGCTTGTTGCGGTCGATGGTTTCCTGCAGGGCCTTGAGGTTCTCCAGCAGCTTGGCGGTGTCGAAGCTGGCCTTGCCGAAACGCACGTGGACGATGCCGGCCCGATCGGCCCGGAACTCCAGCTTGCCGGCCTTGAACTCGCTGATGGCGCCGCCCAGATCGGTGGTGACGGTGCCGGCCTTGGGGTTCGGCATCAGGCCGCGGGGACCGAGCACCCGGCCGAGTTTGGCCACCTTCGGCATCATGTCGGGGGTGGCGATCAGCAGATCGAAGTCGATCGCGCCACCGGCGATCTGGTCGACCAGCTCATCGTCGCCGGCCAGGTCGGCACCGGCGGCCTTGGCCTCGGCCACCTTCTCGCCCCGGGCGATCACGGCGATGCGGATGGTCTGGCCGGTGCCGTGGGGCAGGGCCACGGTGGTGCGCAGCTGCTGGTCGGTGTACTTGGGGTCGATGCCCAGGCGCACGTGGGCTTCGATGGTTTCGTCGAACTTGGCGGTGGCGGTGTCCTTGACCAGCTCGAGGGCCTCGAGCGGTTCGTAGGAGCGGTCCTCGACCTTGGCGGCGAGGGCGGTGAAGCGTTTGGAGACTTTTGTCATGGCGGTAAGGGGTGCGGACGACCGTGATCGGTCTCCCCCAGAGAGGTGAAGCGGAGAGGTGGACGGGGTGGAACGACGACCGGTGGCCGTCAGTCCTTGACGGCGACGCCCATGTTGCGGGCGGTGCCTTCGATGATGCGCATGGCCGACTCGACGCTGCTGCAGTTGAGGTCGGGCAGCTTGGTCTTGGCGATCTCCTCGAGCTGGGCGCGGCTGATGGCACCCACGGCTCCCTTGGCGGAGGTGGCGGCACCCTTGTCGATGCCGGCCGCCTTGGAGATCAGCACCGAGGCGGGCGGGGTCTTGGTGATGAAGGTGAAGCTGCGGTCTTCAAAGACCGAGATCTCCACCGGGATCACGTACCCGGCCTTCTCCTGGGTGCGGGCGTTGTACTCCTTACAGAACGCCATGATGTTGACCCCATGCTGACCGAGGGCAGGGCCCACCGGTGGTGCGGGGTTCGCTTTGCCGGCCTGGAGGGCCAGCTTGATCACAGCTACGACTTTCTTGGCCATCGGCTGGGCTGGGGGACGAAACTCCCTTGCGGGAGTGAGGGACGGAACTCCCTCGCGGGAGGCTTGCGGATCGCCGGGGCGTTGGCCGGCCCGGCGGGATGGCGGCCCTCGAGGGGGCCACCCGGGGCCGCCCTCCGCAGGGAGGCGGCCGCCGCTCGATCAGCTCTGTTTGCTGATCTGGGAGAACTCGAGCTCCACCGGGGTCTCCCTGCCGAAGATCGACAGGAGGGCCTTCAGCTTGCTGCGTTCGCCGGAGACCTCGATCACCTCGCCCTGGAAGTCCTTGAACGGACCGGCCGTGACGAGGATCTGATCGCCTTCGGTGAGGTCGACCTTGAGGACGGGCTTCTTCTCGGCGGCACGTTTGAAGATGCGGTCGACCTCCTGGCGGCTGAGGGGCCGGGGCCGGATGTGGCCGCGGGCCTTGCCGGTGGCCCGACGCTCCTCCTGCCCCACGAAGTTGATGACGTTGGGGGTGCTGCGCACCGCCATCATCGTGTCCTCATCGAGAACCATGCGCACCAGCACGTAGCCGGGGAACACCTTCTCCTCGATCGACTGGCGGCTGCCGTCCTTCTTCAGCTTCACGCCGGGGGTCTGGGGGATCTCGATCTCGAGGATCCGGTTGCTCACCCCCAGGGTGACGGCCCGCTGCTCCAGGGTGGCCTTGACCTTCTTCTCGCAGCTGGAAGCCACCTGGACGGCGAACCAGCGGGCCACCTGGGGCTTGGCGGCTTCGGCCGCCTCGGCACCGCCCTCTCCGGCGGGGTCCATGCCCTCCACAGCGGGGTCGATGCCCTCGGCGGGGAGCTCCAGCACCTCGGGGGCGTCGGGTTCGATCTCAGGCACGGCAGACAGGGGAAGGGTCATCAACGGAAGATCTGGGTCGATCCCCAGTGATAGAAGCGGTCGATCGCGGCGATCGCCGCGGCCGAAAGGCTCACCATCAGGATCACCGCCACCGACTCGCTGAACAGCTGCTGACGGCTCGGCCAGACGACCTTGCGCAGCTCGGCGAGGGTGACCGCCACGAACCCGGTGGGCTCCCTCTCCTCGGAGGGGAAGCCGTCCGGACCGTCGTCGGGTTCGGACGCGCCGTTCCCCCGGGCCAGGGGCCCGTCGGGACTGCTCGTGGTGGTGGTGACGGGGGGAATGGGTTCCACGGTGTGGATTCCGATGGCTGCCCTGGTGTCGGCAGACATCGACAAACGATCACCCTACCGGACGTCCTTCCCCGGTGTCCCCGAGCGGGACGAAGCGGAAGCCCGCCTCGCCGGGGCCGGCGGGCTCCAGCCGCACCCCCCTGGCCGCCGTGAAGTGATCCTCAAGCAGCTCAGTGGCCAGGGGGTTCTCGATGCGACGCCGCAGCACCCGGCGCAGGGGCCGGGCCCCGTACTCCGGCTCGTAGCCCTGGGCCGCCAGGGCCACCACGACGGCCTCGTCGACCTCCAGCTCCAGATGCTGCTCCCGCAGCAGCAGGGCCAGCTCCGCCAGCTGCAGCCGCACGATCCGCTCGAGATCGGCCCGGGCCAGGGGCCGGAAACGGATGACCTCGTCGATGCGGTTGAGGAACTCCGGCCGGAACTGGCGTGCGAGGGCCTCCTCCACCGCCAGATCGAGGCTCCGGTCCCGGGCCTGCTCCCCCTCGTCAGGCCGGGCATCCCCCGGCTCGCCCGAAGGCGGGGTGGAGCGGGCCCGCTCGAGGATGGCGCGGCTGGCCAGGTTGCTGGTCATGATCACCACGGTGTGGCGGAAATCGACCGTGCGGCCCTGGGAATCGGTGAGGCGGCCGTCGTCGAGCACCTGCAGCAGCAGGTTGAAAACATCGGGATGGGCCTTCTCCACCTCATCGAGCAGCAGCACCGCATAGGGACGGCGGCGCACGGCCTCGGTGAGCTGGCCGCCCTCCTCGTAGCCCACGTAGCCGGGGGGGGCCCCCACCAGGCGGGCGACGGCGTTGCGCTCCATGAATTCGCTCATGTCGAGCCGCACCAGGGCCTCCTCCTCATCGAAGAGGGCCGCGGCCAGGGCTTTGGCCAGTTCCGTCTTGCCCACCCCCGTGGGCCCCAGGAACAGAAATGACCCCACCGGCCGGGTGGGGGCCTGCATGCCGGCGCGGGAGCGGCGGATCGACGCCGCCACCGCCGCCACCGCCTCGGGCTGGCCGATCACCCGCTCGCCGAGCCGGTGCTCCAGCTCCAGCAGCTTCTGGCGTTCGCCGGCCAGCAGCTGCTGGATGGGGATGCCGGTGGAGCGGGCCACCACGTCGGCGATGTCCCCCTCCTCCACCTGCTCCCGCAGCATCGGATCGCTCTGCAGTTCCGCCTCCAGGGCCGCCCGGCGCTGCTGCACCCCGTGCAGCTGGTCGTACTGGAGCCGGGCCGCCTCCTCCAGGTCCCCGTCCCGCTCGGCCTCGGCGATGGCATGGCGCAGGTCCTCGTCCTGCTGCAGCAGCTCGCGCAGCTCCCCCAGGCGCTCCCGTTCCCCCGCCCAGCGCCGCTGCAGGCGGTCGAGCTGCTCGTGGGCGAGGCGCCGCTGCTCCTGCAACTGCACGCGCTCCTCCAGGGGCGCCGCCTCGGCGGCCAGCAGCGCCAGCTCCACCCGCCGCAGCTCCGCCTCGGCCGCCTCCACCACCTGGGGCTTGGAGGTGGCCTCCATGCGCAGGTTGGCGGCGGCCTCATCGATCAGATCGATGGCCGAGTCCGGCAGACAGCGGTCGCTGATGTAGCGGGTGGCCAGCCGGGAGGCCGCCACCAGGGCCCCATCGGTGATGGTGACGCCATGGTGGAGCTCGTAGCGCTCCTTGAGCCCCCGCAGGATCTCCAGGCAGGTGGGGCCATCGGGTTCGCGGATCACCACCTGCTGGAAGCGGCGCTCCAGGGCCGGATCCTTCTCGATGCTGCGCCGGTAGTCCTCGGGGGTGGTGGCGCCGATGCAGCGCAGGTCGCCGCGGGCCAGCACCGGCTTGAGGATGCTGGCCGCATCGGCGCCGGAGCGGTCGCTGCCCACGACGGTGTGCAGTTCGTCGATGAACAGCACCACGCCGCCGGCCCGGCCGCCTTCCCCGTCGTTGCCGCGCACCCCGTCGTTGTCGCGGACCTCGGCCAGCACGCTGCGCAGGCGCTCTTCGAACTGGCCGCGGAACTTGGCCCCGGCGATCAGGGCCCCCAGGTCCAGGGCCACCAGCCGCAGGCCCCGCAGGGCATCGGGCACCTCGCCGGCCACGATCCGCTGGGCCAGGGATTCGGCGACGGCCGTCTTGCCGACGCCGGGCTCACCGATCAGCACCGGATTGTTCTTGCTGCGCCGGGAGAGCACCTGGATCAGCCGGCGGATCTCGGTGTCGCGCCCCACCACCGGATCGAGTTCGCCTGCCCGGGCGGCGGCGGTGAGGTCGCGGCCGTAGCGGTCGAGGGCGCCGGGTTCGGCCTCCCCCTCCCGCTGCAGGGTCATGGCGGGCTCCGGCGCCGACGGGGGCCGCACGGGGGCGGGGGGAGCGGGCGCCGCGGCCGCCCGCGAAGGGGCCGGCGGCGGCGGGGCCGGTGGGGCCGCGACCGGGGCCGCCGGTGGTGCGGGGGCGACCGAGGGCACGGCAGACCCGGCTGGCAGGGGTCGCCACTGGCGCAGCAGCAGGTCCTCGCTCAAGCCCTCCTCCGCCAGCAGGGAGGCCCCGATCCGGGGCTCCGCCAGCAGGGCCAGCAGCAGGTGGGGCACATCCAGCAGGCGCGATCCCCAGGCGGCGCGGCGGCGATCGGCCTCCTCCAGCAGGTCCTCGAGGGCATCGCCGATGTACAGGGTGCCGCCGCCGCCATCCGGCTGCTCGGCGCAGAAGGCTTCGAGCCGGTCCAGCAGCCGGTCCTCGTCGAGGGGAAGGGGGTCCACCCAGGTGGCGAAGCGCCGGTTCAGCAGCAGGGTGAGCAGCAGGTGCTCCACGTCCATGGCGCCGTGGCGCCAGCGCCGGGCCTGCTCCTGGGAGGCGATCAGCAGATCCCAGGCGGCGTCGCTGAAACGGTCGGGATCGCCGGTGAGGCTGGCCGCAGCGCCCCCAGCTCCCCGGTCGTCACGCAGGCGGGAATCAGTGCGCATCGGACCGTGACGACGTCTGGATCAGTTCCACCTTGTAGCCATCCGGATCCTCCACGAAGGCGAGCACGGTGGTGCCGTGCTGCTTCGGACCGGGCTCCCGCACCACCCGCCCGCCCTTGGCGGCGATCGCTGCGCAGGTGGCGTAGATGTCATCCACGCCGATGGCGAGATGGCCGAAACCGGTCCCGAGCTCGTAGGCCTCGGTGCCCCAGTTGTGGGTGAGTTCCAGCACGGTGGTGTCCGTCTCGTCGCCGTAGCCGACGAAGGCCAGGGTGTACTCGCCACCGGGGTAGTCCTTGCGGCGCAGCAGCTTCATGCCCAGCACCTCGGTGTAGAAGCGCAGGGAGCGCTCCAGATCACCCACCCGGAGCATGGTGTGGAGGAGTCGCATCGGCGGTGCACCAGCTGGGGCCATTCTGACCAGGGTGGCGCAGGGAACACAGGCGAGGGCGGAGGGTGACCCATAGGATTCGCCCACCAGCACACCGCCTGTGTACGACTCCCTCGACCTCGTCATCGACTCCATCGTTGCCCGCGAAGTGCTCGACTCGCGTGGCACCCCCACGGTCGAAGCGGAGGTGTATCTGGAGGGAGGGGCCAGCGGCCGCGCCATCGTGCCCAGCGGCGCCAGCACCGGCGCCCATGAGGCCCACGAGCTGCGGGACGGCGAGAAGGCCTACTTCGGCAAGGGCGTCAGCAAGGCGGTGGAGAACATCGAGGAGCGCATCGCGCCGGCCCTCTGCGGCCTGAGCGCCCTCGACCAGGGCGCCGTCGACGAGGCCATGAACGAACTCGACGGCAGCGACAACAAATCCGCCCTCGGCGCCAACGCCATCCTGGCCGTGAGCCTGGCCACGGCCCACGCCGCCGCCAAGGCCCTGGGCCTGCCCCTCTACCGCTACCTGGGCGGCCCGATGGCCACCCTGCTGCCGGTGCCGCTGATGAACGTCATCAACGGCGGCGCCCACGCCTCCAACAACCTGGATTTCCAGGAATTCATGCTGGTGCCCCATGGGGCCGGCAGCTTCCGCGAAGCCCTGCGCATGGGCGCCGAGGTGTTCCACACCCTCAAGGGGCTGCTCAAGGACCAGGGCCTGTCCACGGCCGTGGGCGACGAGGGCGGTTTCGCCCCCGACCTGGCCGGCAATGACGCCGCCGGTGAACTGCTGATGCAGGCGATCGAGAAGGCCGGCTACCGGCCCGGCGACCAGATCTCCCTGGCCCTCGACGTGGCCAGCACCGAGTTCTACGCCGATGGCCGTTACGCCTTCGGCGGCGGCAGCTACACCAGCGCCGAGATGGTCGACCAGCTGGCGGCCCTGGCCAGCCGCTTCCCGATCGTCTCGATCGAGGACGGCCTGGCCGAGGACGACTGGGAGGGCTGGCGCCTGCTGACCGAGCGCCTGGGGGGCACGGTGCAGCTGGTGGGCGACGACCTGTTCGTGACCAACACCACCCGCCTGCAGCAGGGCATCGAGCAGGGGATCGCCAACTCGATCCTGATCAAGGTGAACCAGATCGGCTCGCTCACCGAAACCCTCCAGGCCATCGACATGGCCACCCGGGCCGGCTACACCAGCGTGATCAGCCACCGCAGCGGCGAGACCGAGGATGTGACCATCGCCGACCTGGCCGTGGCCACCCGGGCCGGCCAGATCAAGACCGGCTCCCTCAGCCGCAGCGACCGGGTCGCCAAGTACAACCAGCTGCTGCGCATCGAGGACGAGCTGGGCAGCCAGGCGGTCTACGCCGGCGTGGAGGACCGGGGACCCCGGGGCAAGGCCTGAGGCCGCACCCGGCCCCGCTCACTCCCGCCGGGTCGGGGCCGAGACACCGGGCAGCTGATCCAGGCGGCCATCCCGCTTGAGGCGCGCCTGCATCTTCAGCCAGCCGACGGTGAGGGGCAGGGCCAGCACCACCGGCACGGCGGTGAGCACCGGGCGGCTGCTCACCGCCAGCACCGAGGCGGCGACGGCCAGGGCCCCGATCAGAACGGACTGGCCGGCGCTCTGCTGGGCCAGGGCCAGGCGACGCAGCAGCCGGTCCGTCTCGCCGGCCCTGATCAGCACCTGGAGATCACCCTGTTCGATGCGGGCCAGGCTTTCGTCCAGGCGCCGCGGGATCCCGAAGGCGCGGCTGCCCACCTCGGCCGCCTGTCGGGAGAGCTCGCTGAACAGTTCGTTGGGGCCGTTGCCGCTGGCGGTCATGAGGGGCAACAGGTAGGGACGGGCGATGGTGATGAGGCTAAAGCCCGGATCGAGGCTGCGGCCCACCCCCTCGAAGGTGGACAGGGCCCGCATCACGAAGATCAGCTCGGGCGGCAGCCGGAACGGCTGGCCGTAGACGAGTTCGTAGAGGTCACCGGAGAGCTTGTCGATGACGTTGGCGCTGAAGGGTGGCGTGAGGGCTTCGGTGAGCATCACCCGCACCAGCCGCCGCACCGGCCCCTGGTCGATGCCGGCGGCGATCAGCCCGGCCTGCTGCAGCTCGTCCACCAGGGAGGCGGCATCCCGGGCCGCCGCGGCCCGCACCATCCGTCCGAGCCGGCTGCGCAGCCGCTCGGAGATCTGGCCCATCATGCCGAAGTCGTAGTAGATCAGCGCCCCGTCACTGGCGACGGCGAGGTTGCCGGGATGGGGGTCGGCGTGGAAAAAGCCGAAGCGGACCAGCTGCTGGAGGTAGCTGGCCGCCCCCTTCTCGGCGACGGCCGCCGGATCGATGCCGGCACGCACCAGGGCCTCGCGGTCGTTGATCTTGATGCCGGGCACGTAATCGAGGCAGAGCACCCGCCGGGAGCTCAGCTCCCAGATCACCGCCGGGATGCGGATGCCGGGGTCGTCGAGGAACTGCTGGCGGAAGCGGGCGGCATGCTCCGCCTCGAGGCGGAAATCCAGCTCCCGCAGCAGCACCCGCCGGCACTCCTTGGCGATGCCCACCCAGTCACGGCCGGCCCCCCAGCGGGGATGGCGCTGCACCGCGGCCGCCACCTGCTGGAGCACCTCCAGATCGAGGCGGAACAGGCGCTCCAGCCCCGGCCGCTGCACCTTGAACACCACCTGGCGGCCGCTGCGCAGGCTGGCCCGGTGCACCTGGGCCAGGCTCGCCGAGCCCAGCGGCACGATCTCCAGATCGATGATCTCCGCCCGCCGCTCGCCCAGCTCCTGCCCCAGCAGGGACTCCACGACGGGGAAGGGGAAGGCGGGCACCCGGTCCTGCAGATGGGCCAGTTCCTCCACCACGTCGGCGGGCAGCACATCCGGGCGGGCCGAGAGCAGCTGGCCCAGCTTGATGAAGGCGGAACCGAGCTCGAGGAACTGGGCCGTGAGCCAGCGGGCCCGACGGCGCTGGCGGGCGGCCTGGGCTTCAGGGGTTCTTCCGCCCGGGTAGGTCCAGGGGCGGGCGTCCCACCAGAGGCCGGCCAGCAGCTGGAGCACGAGGCGCCAGATGCGCAGCGAACGCCAGAGGCGGGACAGCAGGATCCCGGGGGTGGAGAGGGCCGCCATCAGGCCTGCCCCGGAGACCGCGGCGGACCATCGGGGGCAGCGGGCATCTGGTCGAGGCGCCGGGAGAGTTCGGCCACCTTGGCCCGCAGGGCATCGATGCGCTCCTGGGGATCCTCGGCGGCGCCGCCTCGGGACGCGGAGACACCGGCGTCGCGGTCGTTCTCGATCCGTTCCGCTTCCATCGACACCTCCTCCCAGAACAGAGTGAGTTCCTGCTGCACCCGGGCGGGGGCCTCCTGGGCGAGGGCCGCCAGGGTGGCGGCCGCATCGGCCAGGCCGCTGCCCAGACGGGCGGCCAGGCGGTTCATGGCCGCCTGGGCGAGGGACTGCGGCGCGCTCATGACCTGACCGGAGGATTCACCGAACTGTGGCAGATCAGGGCTGGCTTCCGGGGGCCGGTGGGGCGCTCAGCGGCGGCGGGGCGATCGGCGCCGGGCCGGGCGCGGCCCGCTCCTGGGCCGGGGGCGTGCGCGGCGGCGGCAGGACAGGGGCGGCCGGGAGCTCGGCCTCGGGGGCCCCGGGGGCGGCCGGCTGGTCGGTCTGGGGGGTCTCCCCACCCTCGAGCAGGCGCTGGCGCTCCTCGGCGTCCCTCAGCTCCATCTGGCGGCGACGCTCCTCGATCGCGGCCTCCTCCTGTTTCTGCTCCTGCTCCAGCTCGAGCAGATCGAGATCGCCGCGGATCTCGCGGGCGTCGCCGCCGAAGCGCTGGCGCAGGGAATCGAGCGTGGTGCCCGGGGCGGGCTGCACATCGAAGCGCTGGCGGTTGCCCCCCTCCTCCGGACCACCCAGGCTCAGCAGGCGGAGGCTGGCGGCGTAGCCCACCCCGAAGCAGAGCCCCACGATCGCCCACAGCCGCCAGTCCCAGGCGGGGCGGCCCGCCGCCCGCTGCTTGCCGGCGGGGGGCGCGCCCCGGGGAGGAGCACCGCCGGGGGGGGAGGAGGGCCTGGCCGTGACCATCGACATCAGCGCATGCGCTGCCATCTTGCCGCGGAGTGGCGGTTCAGGCCCCGGCGAACAGGGCGACGCCGATCGCGGCGGCGGCGCGATTCAGCCGGCGATCGAAGCTGGCGAGGGTGGCATCGAGGCGCTGGGCCAGTTCCAGGTAGCTGGCGTCGTAACTGGAGAGCCCATGGGTACGGGCCAGGGCCAGCAGGCGGGCTCCGCGATCTGGTGGCGGCCCGATGTCGGTCTGGAACGGCAGGCTGTTCAGCCGGGCCAGGAACAGATCGCTGTCGGCCTGGGGGATCACGGAACGCCGCTCCGCCACCAGCAGGGCATTGGTGACCTCCAGATGCCAGAGACCGGGAACCCACCAGGGCACGTCACCGCAGGCGTCGAGCAGGCGATTGGCCCTTTCCGCCTCGCTGGGCTGCTGCCGCTCGAACGCCCACGCCAAGGCCATCGACGCATCGATCACCAGGGTCGAGGGCGCCCCGCTCACCGTCGCCCCTCGCTCACGAAGCTGGCGACATCGGCCGCACTGACACCGCGAATCCGCGGGAACGCCCGCAGGGCCGCGACCGCCGCGTCCACGCCCTGGCAGGGATCGCTGCGGTGGGGCACCAGATCCGCCACGGGTTTTCCGCGCACGGTGATGGTGAAGCGCTCACCGTTTTCCACGGCGCGCAGGAGTCGCCAGAGCTGGGCCTTGGCCTCGAAGGCCCCGATGCTGGCGTCCATGAGCCATGAGCTGGTTCACGGACTAGTTTATTCAGCCCCGGTGGACGGCGCACTGACGGGACCCGCCACGGGCAAAAGGTACAGCGTGTTGATGGGCGCGCCTGGGGTCATGCAGATCTCCTGCGAAAGACCAGCCCCCTCCCTACGTCGTGTAGTCGGCGTTGATGCGCACGTACTGATCCGAGAGGTCGCAGCCCCAGGCGGTGCCGCTACCCGGGCCCTCCCCCACCCGCAGCCGAATCGCCACCGTGTCGTCCTCCAGGTAGGCGCCCGCGGCGCGGGCCTTGAGGTAGGCCGACGCCGCCGGGCGGTCGAAGGCCAGGGGCTGGCCCGCCGCCATCAGCTGGTACTCCCCCAGCCACAGGGCCACGGCCTGCGGATCGAAGGGCACGCCGGCCCGGCCGGCGGCGGCCACGATGCGGCCCCAGTTGGGGTCGCGGCCGTGGACGGCGCACTTCACCAGGGAGGAGCCGGCCACGGTGCGGGCGATGGCGCGGGCGCCGGCCTCGTCGGCGGCGCCCTCCACCCGCACCTCGATCAGGCAGGTGGCGCCCTCGCCGTCGCGGGCGATCGCCCGGGCCAGGTGCTGCGACACCGCCGTCAGGCCGGCCTCCAGCGCCTCGAAGTGCTCCGGGCCCAGGGGCTCTCCGGCGGCAAAGGCCAGGTACGTGTCGTTGGTGCTGGTGTCGCCGTCCACCGTGATCGCGTTGAAGGAGCGATCCACCGCCCGCCGCACCATCGCCCGCCAGACATCGGCCGGCACACCGGCATCACACGTGAGATAACCCAGCATCGTGGCCATGTCCGGGTGGATCATCCCCGAGCCCTTGGCCATGCCGCCGATCCGCACCCTGCGGCCGCCCAGCTGGGCCTCCAGGGCGATCTCCTTGGCCACCAGGTCGGTGGTGAGGATCGCCTCGGCCGCCGCGCCGCCGCCTTCGGGGCCGAGGGCGGCCACCAGGGGATCGAGGCCCGCTACGAGCACCTCCATCGGGATCGGCACGCCGATCACCCCGGTGGAGCAGATCAGCACTTCGTCGGGCGCCAGGCCCAGCCGCCCGGCCAGCTCGGCGGTGGCCCGCAGGCTGTCGGCCAGGCCGCGCTCGCCGGTGCAGGCGTTGGCCTGGCCGGAGTTGGTGAGCACCGCCCGGGCGTGGCCGCCGCAGGCCGCCAGACGCTCGGCGCACAGATCCACGCAGGCGGCCCGCACCAGCGAGGTGGTGAAGGTGCCGGCGCAGACGGCCCCCACCGGCGCCAGCAGCAGGGAGAGATCCGGCCGGCCGGAGGCCTTGAGGCCGGCGGTGACGGCGGCGGCCAGGAAGCCCTCCGGGGCCGTGACGCCTCCGGGGATCGGCTGCCACGGAGAGGGAGGGGTCACGGACTCAGCGGGGGACGTTGGTGGTGCCCAGCTTGCCGTAGGAGTCCTCGAGCCTCAGGGCGAGGGTGTGCAGCAGGCCGCGGTTGAACTCCGAGGACTGCTGCAGCAACTGCTCGAACTCCGAACTCTCGAACACCAGCACCGTGGCGGGTCCGTCGATGGCCCGCACCGCGGCGCGGCGGGGATGGTCCACGAGGAAGGACACCTCTCCGATCGGTTCGCCGCTGTGGATCCGGGCCATCGCCTCGAGCCCGTCGTCGCTGGCCGAGGGGCGCCGCACCTCGCAGCGGCCCTCCAGCAGGATCGCCACGGTGTCGGGGGAATCGCCGACCGAGAACAGCACCTCGCCGTTCTGCAGCTGCCGCTCCTCGCCCCAGTGCAGCATGTTGATCAAGGCCGCCGGCGACAGTCCCGCCATCAGCGGCACCTCGAGGAGCCGGCGGAGGCGCCCGCCCAGGGCGAGCCCCTCCCCGGACCGCAGCCGCTCGAGGGCCGCGCTGCTGGGCAGACCCACCCTCGGCTCCCGCCGCAGGGCCGCCGCCCGCGCCGGATCCCGCTGGTCCTGCACCCACAGGGCCCACAGGGCGGTGTCCGGATCGGGGTCCCGCCACAGTCCATCGAGCACGTCCGCCGGATCGGGGAGCGGGTCGAGGGGGGCGGGGACCCCTGCGCTGGCCTGGGCCCACCGTTCCCGGTCCTGGCGCCGCAGCTGGGTGAGCACCCCTTCCGGGACATGGGGGAGCAGCCCATGGAAGCGCTCCACCAGGGGGTCCTCGGCGGCGAAGGGCTGCAGGGAGGGCGCGACGGTGACGAACAGGCTGACCAGCTCGCGGTCGATCACCGGCAGCAGCGGCCGCAGCACGGGTTCGCCGGCGGCGGCCTGGGCCAGGGCCTGGCGGGCCGCGAGCCTGTCCCGGACCTGCTGCAGCTGCTCCTCGGCCCGCTCGCGGGCGAAGCTGGAGGCGGGACCGAAGGAGGCCAGCAGCTCCGACCAGCTGGCCTCATCGAGCGCGTACTCCTGGCGGATCCGCTCCAGCCGATCGCCGTGGTCACCGTCGGCCAGGGCCGTGCTCAGGTCGCCGAGGCCGGTGGTCTCGAGCAGATCCTCGATCGCTTCGGCGGCGGCCTCCTGGCGCAGGCTGCGGATCTCCCGCTGGCGATGGTCGAGCTGCAGGATCCGGGGGTCGCTCACCGCCAGCTCGCGCACGGCGGCGTGGTGGTCCTCCTCCTTGAGGTCGAGGGACTGGCGCAGCTCCTCCAGCTGCACCAGGGCGGCGGCGCGATCGAGCCGGCCGCTGCCGAACAGGTCGGAGAGCACCTCGCGGTAAATCCCGCGCTTGGTCTGGCTGATCTGACTGGGCAGCACCTTGGCGAGGGTGAACACCTCCCCCGGGCTGAGCTCCGCCAGGGAGCGCCCGTCCAGCAGATCGCCCATCTCCGGCACCAGCTTCTCCAGCTGCTTGCGCAGGCTGGCGCTGGTGCTCTCGCGGGTGTAGGTGGCCTTGTCGCGGGACCAGCCCCGGTAGAGCCACATGCCGCTGACGACCAGCACCAGGGAGCGGATCAGCTGCCCGCCCCTCGGGCCGAGGAGACCGAGCGAGGGATCGGCGAACCAGAAGAAGATGTTCACCGCCAGGAAGGTCGCTGCCAGGCGGGTGCGATGGCCCGCCACGGCCGCGGCCCGCTCGGCCGGCAGCCCGGCGAGGCCGGATCGCAGCCAGCGCTCCAGAGCCCCGAACAGGGCCACCGAGAGGACGCCGCCCAGCACCAGCAGGGCGGGCATGGTGAACCAGCGGGGCAGCACGGTGTCCCAGCCCCAGAGCACCAGGGGCTGGGCGATCTGATCGACGGCGCGGGCGTCATAGGCCCAGATGCCGCTGCGCAGATAGTCGATGCCGCCGGGCCCCGCGGCGCGGATCAGCAGAAAGAAGGCCAGCACCAGGCCGGGATAGGAGGCCCAGGCCCAGGCCAGACCCTTCTTGCCGCTGAAGGTCTGCCAGTAGGCCCGCTCGGAGTCGATGTCGATGCAGGGGGCCTGGCAGGCCACGCAGGCGCTCTGCAGCTTGCCCTTCTCGCCGATGGTGCGGCACATCGACTGGGTGATGCGGGAGGTGGTCTCCAGGTGGGCGGGGCTGCCCAGCAGGCTGCGGGGGCCGGTCACCACGGCCTGCACCGGCGCCATTGGGCAGAAGTACTGGCACCAGGCCTTGCCGCCGTAGGCCCAGCCCACCGCCAGGGCCGCCGCCACCGTCAGCGCCAGGAACAGGCCCAGTCCCAGGGGGCTGCTGTTCACCACCAGCAGCCGCAGGCTGAGACCGGCGATGAACAGGCTCCACTGCAGCTGCACGTGATGCTGTCCGAGCCAGGAGTCCGCCTCGATCTTCACCACGTCGCGGCGGCCGCCCTTGCCGGGGACGGTGCGCTGCCAGCGAAGGGAGCGGAACAGCTGGGAGAGGAAGGCCAGCGGGCAGATGCGGCGCCAGACCTCATGGCTGAGCGCCACCAGGATCAGCAGACCGCTGGGCACCACCAGGCCCCAGAAGATCTGGTTGCCCTCCCGGCTGTGGCACTCCAGCAGGGGGCCGCAGCGATCCAGGTCGAACGGCCAGGGATCGACGCCGGGAAGCAACAGGCTGACGATCAGCCCCAGCCAGCCCACCAGCAGCACCCAGCGGGTGAGGCGGGCCTGTTGCTCGGACCAGGAGCTGAAGACTTGCATCGCGCCGGCGGGGGACGGGCCAGCCGTTAGCTTGCGGCGCACCGGCGGATCTGTCCGCAGACCCGGGCGAACGCTCACGTTCCGTCGTCCCGGCGGCGACGACGCCTCCAGCCTCCGCTTCCACCCAACCCGTCCATGGCACAGCACCCGTCCATGGCACAGCGCCGCATCGGCCTCACCGGCGGCATCGCCAGCGGCAAGAGCACGGTGGGGCGCCTGTTGGCCGAGCGCGGTCTGCCGGTGCTGGATGCGGATGTCTATGCCCGCGAGGCGCTGGCGCCGGGCAGCCCGGGAGCGGCGGCGGTGCTGGAACGCTTCGGGGAGCGGGTGGCGCTGGCGGGAGCGGGTGAGCCCGGTGAGCCGCTGCCGGCCCTGGACCGGGCGGCCCTCGGGCGGATCGTGTTCAACGACGCCGCCGAGCTCCGGTGGCTGGAGCAGCTGGTGCATCCGCTGGTGCGCCGGCGCTTCGCCGCGGAACTGGAGCGGCTGCGACAGGCGCCGGCCGTGGTGCTGATGATCCCGCTGCTGTTCGAGGCGGGGCTGGACACGCTCTGCAGCGAGATCTGGCTGGTGGACTGCGACGAGGACCAGCAGCTCCAGCGACTGATGGGGCGTGATCGGCTCAGCGCTGACGACGCCCGCGCCCGGCTCGCGGCCCAGTGGCCCCTGGCGCGCAAGCGGGCCCTGGCCACGGTGGTGCTCGACAACCGCGGCGGGCCCGACGCCCTGGCGCCGCAGGTGGAGACGGCGCTCAGCCCTTCAGCTGCTCGCTGAGGATCCGGTTGGCCAGCTTGGGGTCGGCGCGGCCGCCGGTGCGCTTCATCAGTTGCCCGACGAAGAAGCCCTGCAGCTTGGTCTTGCCGCCGCGGAAGGCCTCCACCTCCTCCGGGTGGGCGGCCAGCAGCTCCGCCACGATGGCGGCGATGGCCGCGGGGTCGGAGATCATGCCCAGGCCGCGGGACTCGACGATCGCCGTCACCGAACCGCCCTTCTCGAGCAGTTCGGGCAGCAGGTCCTTGGCGATCTTGCCGCTGATGGTGCCGTTCTCGATCAGCTGCACCATCTCGGCCAGCTGCTCGGGTTTCAGCGGCAGTTCGACGATCGACAGCCGGTTGGCATTCACGTGGGCGGCGATGTCGCCGGTGACCCAGTTGGCCACGGCCTTGGGGTCGCCCCCGGCCGCCACCGCCGCCTCGAAGTACTCGGCCATCGAACGCTCATCGGTGAGCACCCGGGCGTCGTAGATCGAGAGGCCCAGGCTTTCGGCGTAGCGGTGGCGCTTGGCCGCCGGCAGTTCGGGCAGCTCGGAGCGCCAGCCTTCCCGCTGCTCCTGACTCACCTCGATCGGCCCCAGATCGGGATCGGGGAAGTAGCGGTAGTCGCTGGCCCCTTCCTTGCTGCGCATGCTCTTGGTGAGCTGCTTGGCCTCATCCCAGAGGCGCGTTTCCTGCACCACCGGCTCACCGGCCTCATAGGCCTTGATCTGGCGGGCGATCTCGAAGTCGATGGCCTTCTGAATCGCCGAGAAGGAGTTCATGTTCTTGATCTCCACCTTCACGCCGAAGGGGGCGTCGGGGCCGCGGCGCACGGAGATGTTGACGTCGCAGCGCAGGGAACCCTCCTGCATGTTGCCGTCGCTGACGCCCAGGTAGCGCATGATGCGGCGGATCTCCGAGGCGTACTCGGCCGCCTCCCGGCCCGTGCGCAGATCCGGCTTGGAGACGATCTCCGCCAGGGCCACACCGGCCCGGTTGTAATCCACCAGCGAGTGGGTGGAGCCCGCCAGGCGGTCGCTGCCGGCGTGGACGAGCTTGCCGGCGTCCTCCTCCATGTGCAGGCGCTCGATGCCCACCTTCTTCAGGTAGGTCTCCTTGCCCTTCTCGGCCACCTCCACCTCAATCCAGCCGTCCTCAGCGATCGGCTGGTCGTACTGGGAGATCTGGTAGTTCTTGGGCAGGTCGGGATAGAAGTACTGCTTGCGGTCGAACTTGCTGTGCTCGGCCACCTGCAGGTTGAGGGCCAGGGACGCCTTGACCGCGTACTCGAGCACCTTCTGGTTGAGCACCGGCAGGGTGCCCGGCAGGCCACACACCACCGGGTCGATGTGGGTGTTGGGATCGTCGCCGAAGCTGGTGGAGGCGGCGGTGAAGATCTTGCTGGCGGTGCCCAGCTGCACGTGGGTCTCCAGGCCGATCACAGCCTCCCAAGCGGCTTCGCCTTTGCCTTCTGCCCTGTTCCCTTCAGCCATGGTCGCGAGTCCTGCCGGCGCTGTCGGCCCCCCGCGCTCGGCCGGAGGCACTGGGGGCGATCCTAGGCAGCGGCAGGCGGCCGCTTGAATGGGGCCTTCCAAGCTGGAGATGAGCGCCCTGGCTGGCCCCCCTCCCGACACAGAGCCCGTCCTGATCCTCGGCGGTGGCCTGATGGGTCTGGCCATCGCCCACCAGCTGGCCCGTCTCGGCCGCTCCGCCACCGTGCTCAGCCGCCGCCGCAGCGAGGCGGCCGGCTTCGTGGCCGCCGGCATGCTGGCCCCCCACGCCGAGGGGCTCAGGGGGCCGATGCTGGCCCTGGGCCAGGCCAGCCTGGAGCGGGTGCCGGCCTGGGTGGCCCGCATCGAGGCCGACAGTGGCCTGCCCTGCGGCCTGCGCCCCTGCGGCATCGTCGTCCCCTTCACCGGCGCGGCCGAGCGGGACGCCTACCCCACGGCCCCCTTCGGCGAGCCCCTCGATCGGGCGGGGCTGGAGCGGGAGGTGCCGGGGATCGGACCCGCCTGGCGGGCGGGGCTGCTGTTCGCCCAGGACGGGCAGATCGACAACCGCCGCCGCCTGATGCGCGCCCTGGAGCGGGCCTGCGCCGCCCTGGGGGTGCGCTTCGAGGAGGGCACCGAGGTGCTGGAGCTGCTCACCGAAGGCGGCGGGCGCCTGCGGGGGGTGCGGCTGCGCCGGGCCGAGGGGGGCGAGCACGCCATCGCCGCCGCCACGGCGGTGCTTGCCTGCGGCGCCTGGAGCGGCCGGCTGCTGCCGTCACTGCCGGTGCATCCGGTGAAGGGGCAGATGCTGTCGCTGCAGGGCCCCAGGGCCAGCCTGGAGCGGGTCGTGTTCGGGCCCGGCACCTACCTGGTGCCGCGGGAGGACGGCCTGCTGGTGGTGGGCGCCACCAGTGAACCGCAGGCCGGCTTCGACGACGGCCTCACCCCCGAAGGCCAGAAGCAGCTGCAGACCGGCATCGCCGCCCTGCTGCCGGAGGCGGCCCTATGGCCGCCGATGGAGCGCTGGTGGGGCTTCCGGCCCGGCACCCCCGACGACGCGCCGCTGCTCGGCCCGGGGCCCATCGAGGGGCTCTGGCTGGCCACGGGCCACCACCGCAACGGCGTCCTGCTGGCGGCCATCACGGCGGAGCGGATCGCTGCAGCGATCACCGCGGCCGGCTCCGGGACAGGTGCGGCGCCCGACGCCCTGCTGGCGCCCTTCCGCTGGGACCGGCCGTTCCCGGCGGCGGCCTAGCCAGGCCCGGCCGCCGCCGGCCGCAACCCCTGGAGGGCATACACCTCCAGGGGCACGGGCCAGCCCTTGATCCGGTGGCTCCCCAGCGGCAGCACCTCCAGCTCCTCCGGCAGCAGGGCCAGCAGATCGCCGCTGACCAGGATCGGGTGCTCGGGGAACAGGCGCGTCAGCCCCTCCAGGCGGCTGGTCACGTTGACGCTCGCCCCCACGACGGTGAACTCCAGGCGCTGGGACGAGCCCAGGTTGCCGGCGATCACTTCGCCGAAATGGAGCCCGATCCCGTGCCGCAGCGGTGGGATGCCCGACGCCGCCAGCTCAAGGTTGAGGGCCTCCAGTCGCTCCTGCATGGCCAGGGCGGCCCGCACCGCGGCCCGGGCCTCCTGGGCATCCCCCCGGCTGCGGGGCACCCCGAACTCCGCCATCACCGCATCACCGATGAACTTGTCGAGCAGGCCCTCCTGCTCCAGCACCGCCCCGGCCATGGCCTCGAAGTAGCGGTTGAGCAGGGCGAACAGCTCGGCGGGCTCCAGCACGGCACTCAGGGGCGTGAACCCCACCAGGTCGCTGAACAGCACGGCGCAGCGGGCCCGGCTGCCCACCGCCTGGTTCCACACCGGCCCGGGGCTGCGCAGGATGTCGCGCAGCAGGGTGGGGGAGACGCGCCGGCTCAGCACCTGGTGCAGATAGGCACGCTCCCGGCTCTCCGCCAGCCCCTGGCCCACGGCCCGCACCCCGCCCCCGGCCACGGGGGCCAGCAGCAGGGCGGCCAGGGGCAGGCGCAACAGGGCCAGGGCCCACGCCGCCCAGCCAGCCACCAGCACCGTCCCTGCCAGGGCCAGGGCCAGCTGCAGGGTGCCGCCGGCACTGGCGGGGCGCCGCAGCAGCAGCCCCGCCAGGGCGCCCCAGCCCAGCAGCAGCAGCCCGTCCCCCGCCAGGGGCAACCGCCCCAGCCCCCGGCCCTGGAGCACGTTGGCCAGGGCCACCGCCTGGATCTCAGTGCCGGCCATGGGGCCGAAGGGGGTCTCCTGCAGGTCCCCCAGGCCCGGGGCCGTGACGCCGATCAGCACCGTGCGGCCCCGCCAGGTGGACGGCGGTGCCTCCAGCAGCTTCCAGGCCGGAACGCGGGGCATGGTGCCGGCGGGACCGGGAAAGTCGAGCCCCATCGGCGCCGGCGGCGGCGGCGCCGGGCGCACCAGGAAGGCCATCGGCCGGGGCAGGGGCGGCGGGAAATCGCCCAGCCGGGCAGCGATCCAGTCCTGGCCCGGCACCGCCTCCACCACCCCCCGGGGGGACTGGAGCAGGGTGGTGAGGCCGGGGGCACCCAGCGGCTGGATGGGCAGCCGCAGCCGGCTCTGCACCAGCCCCCCCTCCTCCTGAACCCCGTAGACCGCCGCCAGGTGCACCCGCTGACGCCAGGGGGCCAGGGTCGCGGCGAAGGCCCGGTCGTCGGCGGGGCCGAAGCGGCTGGGCTGGCTGAACTCGATGTTGAACAGCACCCGGGCCGCCCCCTGCTCGAGCACATGGGCCGCCAGCCGGGCCTGCAGGGCCCGGGGCCAGGGCCAGGGACCCATCTGGCGCCAAAGGGGCGACGCCTGGCGCTCGCCCGGGGCCAGCAGCTCCCCCAGCTCCAGGGAGTCGGCGTCGATGGCCAGGATCACCGGGTCGGCCGGGGCGGGACGGGCCCCCCGCAGCAGGAAGAAGGTCTGGAGGAGCTGGTCGTCGAGCAGCCGCGGCCCCTGGCCCAGGGGCGTGAGGGGCGCCCGGTCGAGGCCCGCCAGCAGGGGGGCGGCCAGGGCCAGCCACCAGAGCCGGCGCCCCAGCCCGGGCCAGGGGGGCATCAGGGGGTGAGTCCGAGTTCGCGCTCGAGCACCGGCAGCGTCTCCATCGGCGCCCCGAAACCGTTCAGCAGCTCGCTGTTGCGCCGCCGCAGCCTCGCCTCGCTGGCGTCGATCCGGCGCGGGCCCTTCCAGCCCCCGGGGGTGGCCTCCAGCCGCTGGCCGCTGGCCAGCTGGTAGACGGTGCCGTCATCGGCGCGCACCTCCACCTGCCCTTCCCAGCTCAGGAAGAGAACCGAGTCGGCGGTGTCCTCGATGAAGACCGTGGTGCCCTGGATCGAGGCGGTGCCCACCCGGGTCCGGATCTGCAGGGGGGTGGGACTCTTCGTCCCGGGAGCGATCCAGGCGATGATCCGGCCGCGCACCAGTTCGAGCAGCGTCGGCTCGATCCTCAGCAGGGCGTTGCCCCCCAGGCGAAAGCTGCGGCCATCGGCCAGCAGGATCTGCAGCCGGCCAGGATTCTCGGTGCGCAGCACGGTGGACGGACGCAGCACCTGACCCACCAGGGCCGGGCGCTCCGGCGCCGCCGGCGGCATCACATAGGCCGGCCGGGACGGCACCTCCACCACCCGGGGCACCCGGGGGGCCGCCGTGGCCCCGGCGAGGGGGCCGGCAGCGGGCAGAGCCCATGCAAGGCCGGCGACCAGCACGGCCACGGGCGCCAGCTTCATCGGACTGGGAGGCCGGAGGCTTCTGCGCAGCAGCATGACCTGGGGACCCGAAGGTCCCCAGGATGGCCGCTCAGGGCTCGACCCGCCACACCTGGTCGGCCGGCGTCCACTCGCACAGCTCGGAGGGCTGGAACCAGAGGCCGATCTCGAAGACGGCGGTTTCCGGGGCATCGGAGCCATGGATGACGTTGCGGCCGATGTTCACCGCCAGGTCGCCGCGGATGGTGCCGGGTTCGGCCTCCAGGGGCTTGGTGGCGCCGATCAGCTTGCGGGCACTGGCGATCACGCCATCCCCTTCCCACACCATGGCCACCACAGGCCCGCTGGTGATGAACTCCACCAGGCCGGCGAAGAAGGGGCGCTCCCGGTGCACGCCGTAGTGGCTCTCGGCCAGTTCCCGGCTGGGCACCAGCTGCTTGAGGCCCACCAGCTTGAAGCCCTTGCGCTCGAAGCGGCCGAGGATCTCGCCCACCAGGCCCCGCTGCACCCCGTCGGGCTTGATGGCGAGGAAGGTGCGTTCGGTGGCCATGGGGAAGGGAAAGGTGTTCGGGCCATCGTCCGCGCTGGGGCTGCCGCTTGGCAAGCAACCCCGTGACCGCCGGGCGCCATACGATCGGGGCCACCCCGGCCGCCGCGGATGCCCGGAGCAGCAACTGGGCGCGCCACCTGGCTGGCCGCGCCGGGGGCCGGGCCCAATCTCCGGCTCGGCCTGCGCACCACCCTGGCCAGCGTGCCGCCGCTGCTGGCCGCCGCCCAGCTGCACGAACCCGCCCTGATCTGGATGGCCCTCGGGGGGCTGTACGTGAACATGGCCGACACGGGTGGGGCCTACCGCACCAAGGCCACGGCGATGGGGCTCGCCTCCCTGCTCGGCGCCCTGGCCCTCGGCGGCGGCATCAGCCTGGCGGCCTGGCCCTGGCTGTGCGTTCCGGCGATGGCCGCCGTGGCGCTGGGCTGCGGGATGCTGGCCCTCTACGGCAACAGCGGGGCCCTGATCGGGCTGGTGACGGCCTGGTGCTTCCTGATCGGCATCAACGTCTCAGGGCCCGATCCGGCCAAGGCTCTGGCCTGGTCGCTCCTCTACCTGGCCGGCGGGGGCTGGGCCACCCTGCTGGCGCTCGCCCTCTGGCCGCTGCGGCCCTACCGGCCCGTGCGGATAGCCTTGGCCGCTGCCCATCGGGCCGTCGCCCGGTACCACCGTCTGGCCTGCCCGGCCGATGGCGGCCCGCCGGCCGCGGAGGCCCAGCTCTTCACCGAAAAGCTCAGGGTCCGCGACGCCCTCGGCAGCGCCCGGGCCACCCTGGCGGAGACCCGCAGCGGCCGCCTCGGGGCCAGCCCCGCCGACGGGGCGTTCACCCGCCTGATCGAGACCACCGACGCCCTGTTCGTGACCAGCGCGGCCCTGGGGGACCTGCTGGCGGCCCTGCCGGCCCCGGCGGCGACCCCCTTGCACCGGCGCCTGCAGGCGCTCAACGGCCGCTGCGTCGACGCCCTGCTGCAGCTGGAGCAGGCGCTGCTGGGGCGGGGCCCCCTGCCCGCCCTGCGGGAGCTCAGGCAGGAGCTGGAGGGGATCGCCGCTGAGATCGAGGACCTCGAGCCGGCGCTGCGCGACGCCTACCGGCAGATTCTGGCGAACCAGGCCCACTGGATCGCCACCCTGGACGGGGCCGGCGAGGCCATCCCCCTGACGGCACTCAGCCCCACCCAGGTGCCGACGGCCCTTGCCGGCGCCGGGGGGCGTGCCGCCCTGGCCCAGGGCTGGGCGACCCTGCGGGCGAACCTGACCCTGGAGTCGAGCGTGTTCCGTCACGGCCTGCGCTTCGGCGTGGCCTCGGCGGCCGCCGTGGCCGTCTACACCCTGTTCGCCCTGCCGATCGGCTACTGGATCACCCTGACGGTCTCGGTGATCCTGCGGCCCTCGGCGGGGGAGAGCCTGTCGCGCACCGGCCAGAGGGTGCTGGGCACCGTGCTGGGGGGGATCGTGGCCATCGTGCTGGCCACCTGCTTCCCCCACCCGCTGATGCTGGTGCTGCTGCTGGTCCCCCTCACCCTCGTGATGATGGCGGTGCTGCCGGTGAACTACGGCCTGTTCGTCTTCTTCCTCACCCCCTGGATCGTCCTTTACAAGGACATCAACCAGCCCGGGGACTGGAACCTGGCCCTGTGGCGGATCGCCAACACCCTGATCGGTGCCGCCCTCGCCCTGGCCGCCATCCACCTGGTGCTGCCGCGCTGGGAACGGTCCCAGTTGCCGGCCCGGCTGGCGGCCAGCCTGCGCTGCAATGCCCGCTTCGTGCAGCAGGTGCTCGACCGGCTGCAGGAGCCGCCCCAGGCCGCCCCCGGACCGCTGGCCACCCCGGCCGAGGTGCGCCTGGAGATGGGCAACGCCCATGTCTCCATCCAGCGTTTCCTGAGCGAAAAGCCTGCCCACCGGGCGATGGCGGTGCCCCTGATGGCCTTCCTGCTGCACAGCCAGCGGCTGATCGACGCCGCGGTGGTGCTGGGCCGCGGCGATCCCCGCCGTGACGGTCGGCCCCTGCCGCCCGGCTTCGGGGCGCTGCGGGAGCGGCTGCCGGCGTCCCTGGCGGCCCTGGCCACGGCGCTGGAGCAGCACAGCCGGCCCCCGGACCCGCCGGAGCGCCCCCGCCCGGACACCGGCGGCGACCCCCTGGCCCGGCAGCTGGGCCGGCTCGTCGATCCGGTGATCGGGCTGCACGACGCCGTCACCGCCTGGAGCGACTGGCAGGGTGGGCCGGCCGCGGCGCCCCGCCTAGATTGCCCCCCTGAGGCCTGAGCCAAACCAAGGCTGCGATGGTGTTCGCCGAACCGACCAGCCCCCCGGGCGTGCCCTCCGTCGCTTCCGGGCGGTCCGACGCCTGGAGCGCCGCCGACGGGGCGGCCCTCTACGGGCTCGACCGCTGGGGTGAGCCCTACTTCGGGGTGGGCGCCCGGGGCCACGTGATCGTGCAGCCCCGCGGCGACCGCGGCGGCTCCCTCGATCTGGTGGAGCTGGTGCGGGAGCTGCAGGGCCGCGACCTGTCCCTGCCGCTGCTGATCCGCTTCGACGACATCCTCGAGGACCGGCTCGAGCGTCTCCACGGCGCCTTCGAGCGGGCCATCGCCCAGTACGGCTACAACGGCCGCTACCAGGGGGTGTTCCCGGTCAAGTGCAACCAGCAGCGCCACGTGGTGGAGCAGCTGGTGGAGAGCGGCCGCCGCTGGCACTTCGGCCTGGAGGCTGGCAGCAAGGCCGAGCTGCTGATCGCCCTGTCCCTGCTGGACGATCCCGACGCCCTGATGATCTGCAACGGCTACAAGGACCGGCGCTACATCGAGACGGCGATCCTGGCCCGGCGCCTGGGGCGCCAGCCGGTGGTGGTGATCGAGCAGGCCGATGAGGTGGATCGGATCATCGCCGCCAGCAGCGCCCTGGGCGGGGCCCCGTTCATCGGCATCCGCGCCAAACTCTCGGCCCGCAGCACCGGCCGCTGGGGCAGCTCGGTGGGCGAGCGGGCCAAGTTCGGCCTCTCGATCCCCGACGTGCTCACCACGGTGGAACGCCTGCGGGAGGCGGGCCTGCTCGACGACCTCCGCCTGCTGCACTTCCACATCGGCAGCCAGATCAACGACATCGCCGTCCTCAAGGACGCCCTGCAGGAGGCCGGGCAGATCTATGCCGAGCTCACCCGGCTGGGGGCGCCGATGGGCTTTCTGGATGTGGGCGGCGGCCTGGGCATCGACTACGACGGCAGCCGCACCGCCACCGCCGCCTCCACCAACTACTCGCTGCAGAACTACGCCAACGACGTCGTCGCCACGATCCGGGAGTGCTGCGAGCCCCACGGCATCCGCCCGCCCACCCTGGTGAGTGAGAGCGGCCGGGCCCTGGCCAGCCACTTCAGCGTGCTGGTGTTCGACGTGCTCGGGGCCGGCGGTCGCGGCGAAACGGTGCCGCCGCCGGCCGAGGGGGAGGCGCTGATCCTGCGCAACCTGCGCGACACCCACGCCCTGATCACGGCGATCGCCGCCGAGGGTGGTCTTGAAGGGGACGACGCCGGTGAGCGGGCGGTGGTGGAACGGCTCCAGGAGGCCTGGAACGATGCCCTCAAGTTCAAGGAGGACGCCCTGACCGCCTTCCGGCTCGGCTACCTGAGCCTGCCGGAGCGGGCCACGGCCGAGCGCCTCACCTGGGCCAGCTGCCAGGCGATCGCCCGCCAGCTCGAAGGCCTGCCCCCAGGCACCGTGATCCCCCAGGAGTTGCAGGCCCTGCCGGCGGCGCTGGCCGGCACCTACTACGCCAACCTCTCGGTGTTCCGCTCGGCGCCCGACACCTGGGCGATCGACCAGCTGTTCCCCGTGCTGCCGATCCACCGGCTCGACGAGCGCCCCACCCGCCTGGGCAGCTTCGCCGACCTCACCTGCGATTCCGATGGCAAGATCGCCCGCTTCATCGACCGGGGCCAGGTCAAGCCGCTGCTGGAACTGCACGGCCTGCGGCCCGGCGAGCCCTACTGGATCGGGCTGTTCCTCGGCGGCGCCTACCAGGAGGTGATGGGCAACCTGCACAACCTGTTCGGCAGCACCAACGCCGTGCACATCCGGCTGGCGGCCGGCGGCGGCTACCGGGTCGACCACGTGGTGCGGGGCAACACCAACGCCGAGGTGCTCGAGGCGATGGAGCACGACCCCGACCTGCTGCTGGAGCGGCTGCGGCTGGCCAGCGAGCAGGCGATCGGCCGGGGCGACCTGGCGATCAGCGATGCCCGTCGCCTGATGGCCCACCTGAAGGCCAGCCTGGAGCAGACGACTTACCTGGAGGCCTGATCCCCGGCCACGACCTGATCCGCCAGGGCGACGGTGAAGATCTCCACCTCCCCGAGGCTCTTCACCGCCTGGGGGCCCAGGGAACGGGCCGCGAGCCCGGGGTCGGCCGCGATCAGGCTGGCGGTCTGGGCGTCACAGACCACCGCCGCGTCCACATTCCGGGTGGCCGATTCGAGCCGGGCCGACAGGTTCACCGTGTCGCCGATCACGGTGAACTCCATTCGCTTGGGGCTGCCGATCTGGCCCACCATCACCTGGCCGCTGGCCAGGCCGATGCCGTTGTCAAGGGTGGCGATGCCCCGCCGCGCCCAGTCCTCGTTGAGGCCGGCCAGGGCCGCCCGCATGGCCAGGGCGCAGCGCACCGCCTGGCTGGCCTCCTCGGCCACCCCCCGGCTCACCGGTGAGCCGAAGACGGCCATCACCGCATCGCCGATGAACTTGTCGACGGTGCCGCCATGGGCCATCACCACCTCGACCATGGCGCCCAGATACTCGTTGAGCTGGAGCACGTGCAGCTCGCTCTGGCCTTCGCCGCTGCGCTGCTTGGTCAGCACCGTGAAGCCCTTGATGTCGGTCATCAGCACCGTCACCTCCAGCAGGCGGCCCCGCAGGATGCCCTGGGCCGATTCCGGGTCGGAGAGGATCTCCGCCACCACGCCGGGGGCCACGTAGCGCTCGAAGGTGCGGCGCAGCCGCCGCCGCTCCTGCCCCTCCCGCAGGTAGGCATCCCCCCCGTAGAGCAGGCCCAGCAGGACCAGGCCCGAGGAGGGCGCCAGCAGCGGCAGCCAGCGGTGGGCCTGCTGCAGCGCCACGGCGACGAGGGCCCCCTGGAGGACCAGCACCAGGACCACCAGGGCGAGGCGCCAGCGCAGGTCCGTCCAGCGCCGGGCCGCCCCCAGCACCAGCAGCAGCGGCACCAGGGCCAGCAGGGCCCGACCCGGCGCACTGCGGGGCCAGGGCTGCAGCCCGTCGCCCTGCAGCGAGTTGGCGGTGGCGGTGGCCAGCACCTCCAGTCCCGACAGGGGGCCGAAGGGGGTGGGATAGCCATCGGTCCCCTGGGCGACCACCGGGCCGAGCAGCACCAGGGCCCCCTTCACGTCCTTGCGCAGGGGATGGGTCTGCCAGCGCGCGGGGTCGAGCACCTCCCAGGCCGGCAGGCGCTGGAAGCTGCCCTCCGGGCCATAGAAATTGAGCGCGCTGGCCCGGTCGTCCTGGCGGCTCCGCTGGCCCCCCAGCCGCAGCAGGGTGGAGGAGAGGGCGCTGTGGCCCTCGGCGCCCCGGGCGGGGAGCACGCCGCTGGCGTAGGCCTCGGGGTGGCGGCTGGGCTCGCTGGAGGTGCCGGCGAGGATGTTGGTGAGCCCGAGGGAGCCGGTGCCGCCGATGGCCGCCAGGAAGCGCTCCGGCCGCACGAAGGTGAGGGCTCCGGCCCCCTGGGTGTCGCTGGATTCGAGCATCTCCGCCGCCAGGGCGACCCGGCCGGGGTAGCGCCGCAGCCGCAGCTCCAGGGCATCGTCATCGGCCGGCCCCTTGCCGCTGGGCCCCTCGAAGACCACATTCACAGCCACGGCCCTGGCGCCGGCCTGCAGCAGCTTCTCCGCCACCATCCCGTAGGTGGCCCGGGGCCAGGGCAGGCTGCCGACGCCCTTCGCCCAATCCGGGATCTTGCCTTCCTCCTCGAACCAGTCCCCCTGCTGGAGGGTGGCGTCATCGACCGTGACCAGCACCACCTTCGGCGGCGGTCGGCGCGGGCCGCGCAGCAGCAGCAGCTGCTGCTCCACCCCCCGCTCCCAGACCCGCATCCGGGGCCCCGGCCAGCCGGAGCTGACCCCCACCCAGGCCAGCACGGCCACCACCAGGACCCTGAAGGTGCGGCGTCGCGCCATCATCGTGGCAGCGGGCTCCAGAGCGTGCAGATGGCGACGGCCCGGCCGGAGCGCTCCAGCCGCACGCAGTCGATGGCCTGGGCCTTGGGACGGTTGATCAGGATCTGGGTGTGCAGGGGCGAGCCCATCCAGCGCGACACGATCACTTCGGGGTTCCAGGCGGCGGCCGGCATCGGGCAGGCGATCACCTCACTGGTGGGCATGAGCCTTCCCTTCGCCGCCATGCGCTCCTGGAACGCCCCCCAGAGGGCGCGGTCGTGGTCGCAATCGCGGCTGGCCAGCACCCCCTCGAGCACCGGGGCCAGATAGGCGGCATTCTCGGCAGCCAGGGGCGCCGGCAGGGGTTGCAGGGCGGGGCGCCCGCCCTGGGCCCGGTAGCGGTTGATGATCTCCACCAGGGGGTCACGGCTGACGGACGGCCTGGGCGCGGTGGGGATCACCCCGGGGAAACGGCGCTCCACAAAGGCCTCCAGGGCCGCCATGCCGGGCAGGGGGGCCGTGAACCCCTCGAACAGGGGCCCCCGCAGGATGGCGGCGTAGTCGTCCGCCGTCAGGGGTCGCTGCCAGAGCAGGGCCCCCTGGCTGGAGAGCCGCACCCTGGTGCCCCCCGCCAGCAGAATCGGCGCCCCGGCAAGGGGCCGCCCATCAGCAAGGGGCTGGAGCTCCACCGAGCCCTCCAGCACCGCCACCTCCTGCTCGCCGCCGTCGAGCAGGGTGATCACGTAGTTGGTCCCCCGGGTGCTCAGCCGCGAGGAGCGGGTGCAGCCGTTCTGCTGGCCGGACACCAGGATCTGGCCGCTGCTGAGCAGGAAGCAGGTGCTGCCGAGGCGCAGCTGGGAGAAGCGGTTGAGGCGGCCGGCGGCACCACCGGCAAAGCCCAGCTGGCCGCGGCTCTTCTGGGTGCGGACCAGCTCGGGTGTGAACGCCCGCTCCTGCACCTGGGCCTGGCGCCGTTCGATGTACAGCTCCCGGCCATCAAGGATCTCCTGCACGACGGCCGATCCAAGCGGGCTCGCCACGCTGGCGCTGGGCCAGGCCAGGGCCGCCGCCAGGGTCGTCAACAGAAGCCGGTGGGGTCGGATCACCGGCTCAGAAGAAGCGCGGCAGGCCGAAGGGCAGCGACGGCGGACTGATCGGAACGGGCAGGTTCACCCCCGGCACCCGGGATCGGATGTAGCTCTCCAGGGAGCCGTAGGCGGGCAGCGGCACCCGGAAACCCTGGAACAGGGGACCGCCCAGGATGCTGTTGTAGTCGCTGACGCTCAGCCCCAGGATCGCCAGCACCACCCCGGCGGGGGAGAGCCGCAGCTTCTGGCCCGCTTCCACGGTGGTGGCGGGCTTTCCGGTGGGTTCCCCGTCGGCGAGGGGCTCCACCTCCACCGACCCCTCCAGCACGGAGATCTCCGCCTCCCCCGACTCGTTGACGTCGAGGAGGTAGTTGGTGCCCCGCACGCTGAGGCGGGCGGAGCGGGTGCAGCCGCTCTGCTTGCCGGAGACCAGGATCTGACCCTTTTCGATCAGGAAGCAGCCCTGGCCCAGCTTGAGCAGGGCGAAACGGTTGAGGCGGCCGGCGGCGCCGCTGTCGAAGCGGATCTGGCCCCGGCTGTTCTGGGTGCTGACCTTCTGGGGGGCGACGGCCTTCTCCTTCACCTTGGCCGTCTTGCCATCGATGAACAGCTCGTTGCCATCGAGGATCTCCTGCACCACGGCGCTTTCGGAGGCTCGCACCGGCAGGGGCCCGAGGGCGGGACCGACCAGGAGCACCAGGATCGGCACCATCGAGAGGCTCGGCAGGTGGCGGCGGCGCATGGGCTCAGGGCTCCGGTGCGGATGGCCCATTCTGCTCAACGGGCGCAGAACCGCACCATCAGGCCCAGCCGATCCTTCGGTTGGGCCAGTTCGGCGGGATCGAAGGGGGGAGCGGCCTCGGCGGCGGCGGCCCGCATCATCATCGGCCGCAGGTCGTTGCCGTCCACCTGCACCTCCAGGGGGGCCAGCCGGCTGAGACCCACGGCGGCGGCCACCTCCCTGGCCTGCTCAAGGGCGTCCTGGTAGGCCGCCCGCAGCAGCTGGCGCCGCACCGCCCCATCCAGGCCGCGATCGGCTTCGGTGGCCACCGGCGCCAGCCGCACCCCGCTCAGGGCCCCCACCTCCCGGATCAGGGCCTGCAGCCGCTGGGGCACCAACCGGCCGCTGACCTGCAGGCTGGCCGTCACTGCCGCCGGCCGGTTGCGTTCGGCCTCACGCTTCCAGGTGCTCGGGGAGGTGACCCGCAGCTCCTCCACCTGCTGCCCCTGCAGGGCGGTCCGCACCGCCGCCAGCCGCTCCTGCAGGCTCTGGAGCGCCCCATCGGCCGTGGCGGCCTCGGCCTCGAGGGACAGGGAGAAGGCCAGGCGGCGGGTGGGCCGTTCCTGTTCAGCGCTGCCCCTGGCCTCGAGCAGGGTGCCCTCGCAACGGAGCTGCACCTGGGCGACCACGGTGCCCGGCCAGGAAGCGAGCGCCGTCAGGCCCAGCAGCGGGACGACGGAGCGCAGGCAGATCGGGCGCATCGACTTGGGGGACGGGTGCTTCCAGCCTGCTCCGCCATGGAGCCGACGGCCAGGATCGGCGGCAGGATGGGGCGATCGAAGCGAGCGCCTTGGCCCTGCTGCAGATCTGGATCGGCGCCCTGGCCGCCACGGCCGGGCTGCTGGTGCTGGCCCGCCTCTGCCGCCACCGGGCCCTGCCCACCGTGCCGCTGCGGTTGCCGCTGCTGGCGATCGCCACCTGGGCCCTGCTGAGTTCGTTGCCGCTGCAGGGGCTGCCGCCGGCCTACCGGGTGTGGGTGCTGCTCACCGACGACCTGCTGCTCACCTACGCCGCCATCCTCCTGGCCCTCTGGGCAGCCCTGCAGGTGCCCGCCCACCTGGGTCTGTGGCGGCCGCCGCCGCAGCTGCTGATGCAACTGCTCACCCTCGGCAGCGGCGCCCTGGCCACGGTGGTGCTGGTGCGCCAGTCGGCACGGCTGGATCTGGTGGGTCTGGTGACCACCTCCGCCGTGCTCACCGCCGTGATCGGCCTGGCCGCCCAGGAGTCCCTCAAGGACCTGTTCGCCGGCCTGGAGCTGCAGCTGGGGGACGAGTTCACCGAAGGGGACTTCCTGGAGCTGGACGAGGGGGTGCGCGGGGTGGTGGTCCAGGTGAGCTGGCGGGACACCATGCTCCGCAACATGGACGGCCAGCTGGTGGTCGTGCCCAACAGCCTCGTCACCGAGAGGGTGCTGCGCAACCTGGGCCGCTCCGGGGCCGTCAGCAACCGGTTCAGCGTCGGCCTCGACTACGACCTGCCGCCCGCCCAGGCCAGGGCCCTGCTGGAGAAGGTGGTGCTGCAGCATCCCAAGGTGCTGCGGGAGCCCGCCCCCCGCATCCGCGTCCAGGAGTTCCAGGACAGCGCCATCGCCTACGAGCTGCAGGTGTGGCAGCGGGAGCTGGGGGATGGCGCCATCGGCGACCTGCGCAGCGACCTGCTCGAGCAGATCTGGTATGCCCTGGCCCGGGAAGGCCAGAGCATCCCCTTCCCGGTGCGTGAGCTGCAGCCCCGCCGCTCCCGGGACCGGCCCCAGCTCCCCGCCAGGCCGTCCCCCAAACAGTGCTGCCAGACCCTGGCCAGCGTGGGCATCTTCACCGACCTGAGCAGCGAGCAGCTCGAGACCCTGGTGGAAGGCAGCCACCAGGTGGCCTACGGGCCCGGCGAGGCGGTGGTCCAGGAGGGGGCCGAGGGCCGCTCGATGTTCCACGTGCTGCGGGGAAGCGTGGAGATCCTCAAGGAGCTGGAGCCGGGCCACACCGTGGCCGTGCGCCAGCTGGGGCCTGGTGAGGTGTTCGGCGAGATGACCCTCTTCCTCGACGCCCCGCGCAGCGCCACGGTGCGGGCCACCGAGGAGTGCCTGCTGCTGGAGGTGGACCGGGACAGCATCAGTGGCCTTCTGAACGAAAATCCGGACCTGCTGGAGCGCTTCGCCGCCATGGTCCAGGAGCGCCAGGCGGAACTGAAGAGCCTCGACCGCGAACAGCACGCGGAGCGCTCCAATGCTCTGCTGGACACCATGAAGCGACTCTTCTACGCCTTCAAGGGCAGCTGATGGACAGCGGAACCCCGCCCGACTCCAAGGCAGCCACCTGGCTGGCCCGGCTGAAGGCCCTGCATCTGGGGGATGGCCTCCGCTCGCTCGTCCCCTACGCCGCCGCCGGCCTGCTGCTGCTGGCATTGCAGCGCAGCCCCGTCAACGAAACCCTCAACCTGCTGCTCTACGACCTGATCACCAGCCTGCGTCCGGCGCCGCCGGGCACGGACAAGCCGATCACGATCATCGGCATCGACGAGTCGGACCTGGCCACCTACGGCTTTCCCATCGACGATCGGGTGCTGTGCGAGGCGATCGACCGGCTGAGCGCCGGAGGGGCGGTGGCGATCGGCCTCGACATCTACCGCGACCAGGGCGTGGGCCCCGACCAGGCCTGCCTGCGCGAACGGTTCCGCACCAATCCCCGCCTCGTTTCGATCTTCAACGTGGCCGAAGCCATCGGCCCGGTGCCCGGGACACCGGCCGATCGCCAGGGGTTCAACGATCTGGTGCTGGATACCGACGGGGTGCTCCGCCGCGATCTGGTGCATGTGGCCGGGCAGGACGAAGCCACCGTGTCGCTGGCCCTGCGCCTGCTGGAGGTGGGCAAGGGCCAGCGGAGCCTGCGGCAGCGGCTCGAGAAGGGGAGCGAACCGGGCCCCTGGCTGGATCCGGCGTCGGGGGGCTACGACCAGCTCGATGCCGCTGGATACCAGCAGATGCTGTCCTTCCACCAGCTCGGCAGCTTCCACCTCTGGAACCTCCAGGATGTGCTCGGCCGCCGGCCGATCCCCGCCGACCAGATCCGTGGCCACATCGTGCTGATCGGCAGCACCGCGCCGAGCCTGCGGGACCTGTTCCCGGTGCCCCAGACCCGCTCCACCCTCGGGGCCAGTCAACTGCTGGTGCCGGGCGTCGAGATCCATGCCCATCGCCTGGCCGCCCTGATGGACCGCAGCGTCGCCGGCGACCCCCGGCGCCTGCGGACGCTGCCGGGCTGGGTGGAGCGGGTCGCCGAAGTGGTGGCGGTGGTGCTGGGGATCGTGCTGGGGGAAGCCTTCCTGCTGCTGCGCCGCAGCGTGCTCGTGGTGGGGCTGGTGGCCAGCCTGATGGTCGGTGGCGCCGTGCTGCTGCTCTACAACTTCGTCTGGGTGGGTCTGAGCCTGCCCCTGACGGGTTTCATCGCCATGGCCGGCGCGGGCTGGGTGCGCCGGGGCGCCTCCAGCCAGAAGCAGCGCCAGCAGATCGAGCGGCTGCTGGGCCAGACCACCTCCCCGGCCGTGGCGCGCCAGCTCTGGAACCAGCGGGATGGGCTGCTCAGCGACGGGCGCTTCGAGGGGCGCCAGCTGCCGGTCACCGTGCTGATGTCAGACACCTGCTCGTTCACCAGCGTGTCGGAACGGCTCAGTCCCGGAGAGCTGCTCGACTGGCTGAACCGGGGCATGGCCCTGTTCGTTCCCGCGATCACGCGCCGGGGCGGGATGGTCAACAAGTTCACCGGCGACGGCCTGCTGGCGGTCTTCGGGGCCCCCCTGAGCAGCGGCGAGGAGGCCGATGCCAAGGCGGCCATCGATGCCGCCCTGGCCATCCAGCGGGCCGTGGACAGCCTCAACGAGGAGCTCCAGAAGGAGGGACTGCCGGCGATGGGGCTGCGCATCGGCGTCCATTCCGGCGCCGTGCTGGCCGGATCGATGGGCAGCAGCGAACGGCTGGAATACGCCGTGATCGGCGATGCCGTGAACTGCGCCGCCCGGCTGGAGAGCCTTGACAAGCAGCGTCAGACCAATCTCTGCCGGGTGCTGGTGTCCTCCAGCACGTTGGATCTGCTGCCCAAGGGCCTGCCGCTGGAGTGGCTCGACTGGGGGGAGCTCAATGTCAAGGGGCGCACCGAGCCCCTGCGGATCTGGGAGCTGCGGGGTGGCCTCAGGCGGGACAGCGCACTGGAATCTGCTCGGGCCACTGGGCCGTGATCAGGTCGGACAGACCGAAGGCGGTGCCGACCTCCGCCCGGGGCACGCTGGCGCCGCAGGAGTGGCGCAGCTTCGCCAGGGAGGCCTGCACGGCCCCATCCTCTTTCGAGGCATCGCTCACCAGCAGGCTGAGGGCCGGCGGCGATTCGGCGGCCACGAAGTTGAGCGGATCGGCGGGGGTGGCGGTCGCCGCGGCCCCGGGGCAGAGGTAGCTCGACTCCCACATCGTCGGCACTTTCACCGAGGGGAGGCTGATCAGGGTGATGCCCGGGCCGGAGGCCGGCAGCACCCGGCGCTGGCCCGAGGCCATCGAACCATCCGCGGTGCCGCGTCCGCTCAGGGGCCGGAAGGTGATTTCCAGCGGGCTGGGGGAGGCGCTGGGGCCTTCGAGCAGGCCGAGGTAGCGGTCCTTGCCGGGGGCGAAGACGCTGCTGTCCGGCACCAGGTGGGCCAGCAGGCGGCTGGAGCAGTCACCGCGGGTTCCTCCGCCGACGCGGCGCCCCGGGAAGGTCTTGCGCAGTTCGCTCTGGGCCTGCGCCTGCGGCGGCTCCAGCACCGCCAGCGGGGCCAGGGTCAGCAGGCCGGCCGCCAGCACCATCAGGCCCCTGCGGCCGGGGCGAATTCCAGCCATATGACGGACAGCCGTGTGACGGGCAGCCTGGCGTTGGTCGACAACGGCTTTGCTCATGGCCCCTCTGTCCAGGATCGCTTTCTGAATAACCGATTTCCGCATGAAAACTGTCTTCATGACCACAGTTGACGGCAACGTTTCATGACAACCAGAACCCAGGCGATGCATGCTGGATGGCCAGCCAGGCCCAGAGGAGCTTGGTGATGATGTGAAGGGCCTGGTCGAACGACAGGGTCCAGAGACGACGGCATTTGCCGAAGTCAATCAACAGATGCACGATCCACTCTGCCACACCCAAAAGGGGGGACTGGGTGATCGCGCCCACAAGAAACCCATGGATGGCGGCATGGGAGGTGAGCCACCAACCCCAGCCGAGGGTCACACCGCAACCGGGGCATTTCTCCCGGGCCATACGATCGCTCTGGAGCCCGAAATCCCCGACGAAATGGGCCATCGCCAGCATCAGAAAGACGTTGAAGACGGCTGGAAGATCAGGCACAGAATGAAGAACCGGGGTTGCCGGAGAGGCGCGTCAGGTGAGGCAGGGGGAGGGAACCGGGCCACGGAACCCGTGGGTGAGGCCTCACCAGGGAGTCCCGATCAACTGAACCCCGGCCCAGAAGTAGGGATGGGTCACGCCTGCCGCAATCCGACGCCGCTGGGATGGGCTCAACTCCGTGAGAAGGGGAACGCCATCGGACCCGATGACCTTATCGCCTTCCAGCCGCACCTTGCCAGTGGACATGGCCTGGCGCGTGGCCCGCAGGGCATCGGCTTTCTGCATCCCCTGGTCGAGGAAGCGATAGAGCTGCAGGAAATAGGCGGAGGTGGCGACATCGTCGACATACCAGAGCGTGCCGATGGCACTGCGGGATCCCGCCTGCAGGGCCAGGCCGGCGAATCCGAGTTCGCTGTCGCTGTCGCCCAGGGCCGTGCGGCAGGCGCTGAGCACGAACAGTTCCAGCGGGCTGCCGCTGCGCTGCTGGCGCAGGCTGGCGAATTCCTGCAGGCTCACCGAGCCGGTGCCGGTGTAGATGCGCGCCTGGGAGGGGCCACCGGGCAGGAATTCGGCATGGGTGGCCACGTGCAGGCGCTCGTAGCGCGGGTCGGCGGCCCGGCTCAGCAGCACCTCCGGGGAAAAGTTTTTGTTGAGGAACCGGTCGACCCCGACCCCCTCCGGAATGCCGGCCAGTTCCTCGGGCACCAGGGGCAGGGGGCTGAGCCCCTCGAATTCCGAGGCTCCCGCCGCCAGCACCCGCCCCCGGGTCTGGCGCGGAGGCCCGAAGGAGGTGAGGTTGAGGGACGGGGTGATCGAGAAGCCGTAGCGATCTCCGAAATAGCTGGTGCCGTCGTGGAGGGCCGCGAAGGGAAGGCCCTGGAGGCCCCGGTCGGCGACGATCACCAGGGTGGTGATGCCCTTGGCCCGCAGTTCCGCAGCAATGGGCTCGATCAGGGCCCGGTGGATCTGCCGTGACGGGGAGTCCGGATTCTCCACCTGGAGGGGCTCGAGGCGGGCCAGCTGGCGGTAGAGCGCCCGCAGCTGCTCCCCGAAGCGTTCCCTGGAGAGCTCGACACGCTTGCCGACGGGCTCCCCCCGGCGGCTGAGCAGGATCAGATCGAGGAACGAGTTGGTCGGTTTCTTGCCGCTGGAGTCGGCGGCCTTGGGCTCCTCGCCCGCGGCGGGCTTCTGTTCGGTGAAGGACACCATCAGCACGGCCGGATTGAAGCGCTCGTCATCCCGGTCCCCCTTCTGGGAGGCCTTGCTCAGCAATTGCTGCAGTTCCTCGAGGCGCAGGGTCCCGCCGGAATCTCCGGCCATTCCCACATCCCCGAGGGTCCGGCGCACGTCCTCGGTGCGCTGCTGATCGCCGTCGGTGATCGCCGAGGCCACCTGGGCCGTGGAGAGGCTGCTGGTGGTGGTGGTGAGGGGGCCGGGCACCGGCACCGACCCGCCGGTGAGACTGAAATCCGCCTCCGAGAGGTTCACCGCCAGGGCATCGGAGCCCACCCCGCGCCGGTTGCTGCTGACGGTGGAGCCGAAGGGGGTTGTCTGGGTCGAGGGGAAGATGCGGTAGCCGAGATCGGGCAGGAGGAACGACGGGGCCGGCGGGCTCGAGGGGCTCGGCGGGGAGGACGGTGATGGGGTTGCCGGAGGCGTGACCGCCTGGGGTGGGAGCGGGGTGACGGGCGGTGTGGGGATGACGGGCGGATCCGGCGGGGCCGGGGGCGGCGGCAGCGTCGCCGCCAGATCGCCACCGAAGCTGAACGGCAGCTGGGGATCGCCGGTCGTGACGACGCCCTGAAGCGTGAAGCCGATCGGCAGAACGATCTGGGCGGGATCAAAGGCGCCGGTGATGCCACGGGCCCGGATCAGCTCGAAGGGGGTGATGACCCCCACGACCGGGGGCGACACCACCTCCAGCCCCCCGCCGAGGAAGGTGTCGCCGAAGACGGAGAGCTCGTCGGGGGTGGAGAGATCGAACAGCAGCCGGCTGTTGGGCTCCAGCGTGAGGCTGCGGGCACGAATCTGCAGCGCGCCGACCGGATCGAGCAACGCCTCCGGTGCCCCCGGCAGCAGGGAGGTTCCGTTGGTGAACGTCCCCAGACCGGAACCCACCTCGATCAGGCCGGATCCCTGGATCGTTCCTTCATTCCGGAAGGCGGCGCCGTCGACCAGCAGCCGCGCCGAACCATTGCCCTGCAGGGTGATCGAGGCCCCGGGGGAGACGGCCGCGCTCTGCAGGTCGAGGGTGGCGCCGGGAGCGATCACGATCGATCCGGCGTTCTCGAGGGCCGCCAGCTGGTTGGCCCCCGACAGCTGGAGCTGGGCCCCGCTCTCCACGGCCAGATTCGGGCCAGCGATCGTGGCCTGGTTGAGCGCCAGGGTCGCCCCCGTGGCGACATTGATCAGGGTGGTCTTGACGGGTGTGAGATCCGTGACCGTGCCGCCGTCGATGAGGCTGCTCAGGGCCGAAGGGCCGATCTGCAGCAGCGCCGTCGAGAAGGCGGTGACGTTGCGGCCGGGCCCCTGGACATAACGCCTGGAGATATCCAGAACGGCCGGCCGGCCATCATTGAAGCTCGATAGCTGAATGGCCCCGAAACTTGTGGGGCTCCAGCTGAATTCTCCGGTCCGAATGGTGCCGGAACGAAGCTGGAAGGGTTCGATGGCTCCGGTGAGTTCGATGTTGCCGTCGATCCGGGACGCCCCCTGGAAGGTGCGCAGGGTTCCGGTGTTGATGTCCACCGCGCCCTTCTGCCAGCTGATCGCTCCCATGGGGGCGGAGGGATCGGCAGTTTTCTGATACCAGAGATTGACATCCAGCCTCCCGGTCGCGGAAGTGTTCGAGAAGGCCGTGGGATCCACGCCCGGGACGTTGATCTGGATGTTGCCGTCGGCCCTCAGCTCCAGGGTGGCGTTCGCCCCGACCGTCTTCTGCACCGGGGCCAGCAGGGAGATGGTCCCCGACTGGGTCCCGGCGGGGTCGGTGGTGTCCACGATCACCGTCTGGCCTCCGTTGAGGGCGGTGTTGATCAGCCCCACGTCGATCAGCGACGCCGAGCCCGGCAATCCGCCACCGGAACCGCCGGGCGGAGGACCGCCACCGGATCCGGCAGGAACGATGTCGATGTCGCGGGGGTCGATCAGCCAGGTGCCGCCCCGCCCCCGCGCCGCCGACAGATCGGGAGCGGTGGAGAGCACCAGGCTGCTGGCCGAGGTTTCGACGAAGCCGCCATCGCCGCCCTGGGGACCGCCCCGGGCGCTGATGACGCCATGGACCTCGGCCCGCTGCTTGCCCAGGATCTCGATGCTCCCGCCCCGGCCAGCGCCGCTGGCATCCGCCCGCAGGCTGGAGCCGGCCATGGAGACCCTTTCCCCGGCCAGCCGGATGCGGCCGCCGTCCGGGCCGGAGACCTCCACCGTGCTGTCCTGGAGCGACACCGCCTGCCCCTGCAGGGCCACGTTGCCGCCAGGCGCCTGCAGCCGGGATCCCCCCAGCAGCACGTGGCCGCCCTGGGCATCCAGAAGCAGGCCCCCATCGACGGTGAGCAGGCCGCCGTCGATGGCCAGGTCCCCCTGGGCGGAGAGGCCCATCTGACCCAGGCTGGCCGGGTCGGTGCTGAGACCGGACAGGCCCAGAAGCGGAGTGCCCGTCAAGGCGGTGGCGGCGGCGGCCGTGGTGCCGAGCACGTCGAAGCGCCCGTCGCCCACCCGCAACGTGGTGGCGGTCGTCAGGTTGAGCTGCTGGACGTTGGTGAACGTGCCGGCGCCGCTGAGTCGGAGCCCCCCCGGGGAGAGCCAGACCAGGTTGGCCGGACCGCTGAGGGTGACGGCCTTGTCGATGAAGCTGCCCAGGGGGTGGGTGACCCCCACCATCACGTTGCGATGCCCACCCACATCGAGCGTGACCCCCGTGATCGCCCCGCGGGTGTCGAAGGCGGAGAAACGGTGAAAGAGGTTGGCCCCGGCGGAGGTGCCCCCCCGGATCGCACAGGCCCCGCTGGAGCAGCTGCCGCCGAGTTGGCCATTGACCACACTGCCGAGTCCGAGGATCCCGCCGGTGGCGGTGATCTCACCGGCGGCGACGGGGGAAGCCAGCAGGCCCAGCACAACCGTGAGCCCCAGCGGCAGGATTCGAGACTGCCGTTGCGTCAGCCATGCCGGACAAATGAGGCGGATCCGGACCAACTCACCGGGCAAAAAGTAGCGGTTGTTACTCAAGATTGTCCCCACTCTTCACAACCGCAGGTAGGTTCCCTAGGCGCCGATGGCTGAACCACTTGCTGGGTCATCATTCACGCCTCAGGTGTTAGTCCACCTGATCTCATCAACACCTCAGCAAGCTACCAGCCTCTCTTTCTGAGCGGGAACTCGGCCCACCCTGCATGCTCCTCCTTCTCGCCCAGCTGGTGGCTCCGCCCCTGCAGGATGGGCCGATCCGCCTTCCGGGCCCGCCCCGCCAGCTGGAACGGCCCTCTCCCGCCGAGCCCCAGCCGGCCCCTCCGGTCGACGTCCGCCCCCTGGAGACTCCCGCCCCCCAGCCCGACGGCGGCGGAGCCCCGCCCGCCGGCGCTGGCCCCGCCGCCCCGGAACCGGCCCCCCAGCCCCCCACCTCACTGGCACCGGCCCCCCTGCCGGAGATCCGCGGGCTGACGCTCTACACCCCTGAGCAGGTACCCACGATCCTGGCCGAATGCAGCCGGATCACCGATCCCCAGGAACGGCTCAAGGCCTGCGCCGTGGCCCTGAGCACCCGGCTCGTCTTCGACGGGTACGTCAGCAGCCGTGTCTATGTGGTGAGCGACCCGGCGCCGGGGTATCTCGATGTGGTGGAAGGCCGTGTGGTCGGCATCCAGGTCTCCGGCAGCGATCCCTGGCTGAACCGTCGCGTCGGCCGGCTGCTGCGCCCCCTGCGGGGCCAGATCCTGCGGCTGTCGACGGTGGAGCTGCAGCTGCAGCTGCTCAAACGGCAGCCGGGAATCGAGAGCGTGCGGGGCACCCTGGCCCGGCTGGGCAGCGACCCCTCCGAAGGGGTGTTCCGCGTCGCCGTGGAGCCCTCGCGGGAGCCCTGGCAGGGGGATCTGTCCCTGCGCAACGACGGCAACAGCGGCTCGGGGGAGTTCCGCGCCGTGGCCACGCTGCTGAAGCCGAGCCTGCTGCGGCGCGGGGACACCCTGCTGGTCTACGGCGAGCTCGATGCCACCGACACCCCCGAGCTGGGCGCCGCCATCGCCTCCCTCAGCTACACCTACCCCTTCAGCGACAACCTCAGCCTCACCGGCGGCATCGGCTTCAGCCGCCGCAACCTGGTGGAACTGCCGGCCCCGGCCGACGGGTTCTCCACGAACCAGTACCAGGCCCTGGCCCAGTTCGAGTGGGTGTTCCGCGAATCCCTCAGCCAGCGCTGGAGCCTCTTCGCCGGCTACAGCAACAGCCGCAGCAACATCTACGAGCAGGGCAGCGCCCTGCCGGTCTCGGTGCCCGCCAGCGTCCGCGCCCCCGCCGGCGGCTACCTGCGGCTGGGCGTCAACGGCAGCGGCGCCAGCCGCCACAGCAGCTGGAGCGGCAGCGCCTACCTGCTGCAGGGGGTCGCCGCGGCGACCCCGACCGTCCAGCGCCAGGAACTGGCCGAAGCGGGCATCGTGGCGGGCCGGGCCACCGCCATCGGCGGCTTCCTCTCCGCCTCCTGGACGGTCTCCCCCCGCTGGCAGGTCAACCTGCGGACCGCCGCCCAGCTGGCCTTTGCCCCGCTGACCTCCTCGATGCAGTTCACCCTCGGCTCCGATGTGGGGCTGCGCGGGCTGCCCGGCCAGCTGATCAGCGGCGACAGCGGCTGGCTGGCCAGCACCGAAGCGGTCTGGACCTTCTGGGACAGCAAGACCAGTGCCCTCCAGCTCGTCCCCTTCATCGGTGCCGGCGGCATCCGCACGAGCTTCAGCGGTGGCAGCTTCGGCGACACGGTGGGCTCCGGTGGCGTGCTGCTGCGCTGGCTGGCCAGCAACCACTGGTCGGTGGAGCTGGGCTGGGCCGTGCCCTTCTCCACCACCGACAACCTGGGCCCCTGGAACGACTGGCTCCTGGGCCAGGGGCTCTACACCCGGGTGAACTACCGCTTCTGAGCCTCAGCCAGCGAGCCTCAGCCAGGGAGCGTCAGCCGCCACCCAGCTGGGCGGTCAGCAGCCGACGGGCCTCCGCCAGCGCCCCATCGAGGGCGGCGCCGTCCCGCCCCCCCGCCTGGGCCAGCTGGGGCCGGCCACCGCCGCCGCCGCCGCAAAGCTTGGCGATGCCACCGATGAAGGCCCCCGCCTTGGCCCCGGAGGCCACCACCGCGGGGCCGAAGGCCGCCACCAGGATCACCTTGCCCAGGTCCGCCGGGTCCGGCAGGCCGCCGAGCACCACCGCCGCCCCCTCCCCGAGCTGCTGCTGCAGGCGCTGGGCCGCCTCCTGGAGGCCGGCGCCATCGACGCCATCGAGGCGCTCCACCAGCAGCCGATGGGAACCGAGCGCTTCGGCCCGCTCCGCCAGGGCGCTGGCCTTGGCCGCCGCCAGGGCCCCCCGTGCCGCCGCCAGCTCCTTGAGGCTGGCCCGCAGCTCCTCTCCCTGGAGGGCCACCCGCTCGAGGATCTCGCCGGGCTGGGCCTTGAAGCGATCGGCCAGCTCGCGCACCACCCGGTCACGCTCCCGCAGATAGGGGAGCAGGGCCGGACCCGCCACGGCCTCGATGCGGCGGATGCCCGCCGCCACCCCCGTCTCGGCGACGATCCGGAACAGGCCGATCTCGGCGGTGTTGGCCACATGGGTGCCACCGCAGAGCTCCATCGAGACACCGGGCACGTCCACCACCCGCACGACCTCGCCGTACTTCTCACCGAACATGGCCACGGCCCCGGCGGCCCGGGCCCGCTCCAGGGCCATCTCCGCCACCTCCAGGGGGTGGGCCTCGGCGATCCAGCCGTTGACCAGGTCCTCGATCCGCTCCAGCTCGGCCGGGGTCAGGGCCCGGGGGCAGTGGACGTCGAAGCGCAGCCGGTCGAAATCCACCAGGGAGCCCGCCTGGGAGACACCCTCATCCACCACCTGCTTCAGGGCCGCCTGCAGCAGGTGGGTGGCGGTGTGGTGGGCCTGGGCGCGGCGGCGGCAGCTGCGATCCACCCGGGCCTGCACCACATCGCCCACCGCCAGACGGCCGCGCTCGATCCGGCCGCTGTGGACGAACACGCTGCGGTTGCGGCTCACCGCCTCGATGGCCACGATCAGGCCTCCCCCGACCCCGGCGCCCCCCTCCCCGGCCAGCAGCACACCCCGGTCGCCCACCTGGCCGCCCGATTCGCCATAGAAAGGAGTGCTGTCGAGCACGATCTGCACCGCATCACCGGCAGAGGCCGTGGTGGCCGGCTCCCCGTTCACCACCAGGGCCAGCACGCAGGCCGGCTGGTCGAGGGCCTCGTAGCCGCGGAAGTCGGTGGGCTCGAGCGAACCGGCCACCTGCTCGATCGCCCCCTGCAGGGTGAGGTCGATGCTGACGGCGGCCGCCTTGGCCCGCTGGCGCTGGCGCTCCATGGCCGCCTCGAAACCGTCCAGGTCCACCGTCAGGCCGTGCTCCTCGGCGATCTCAGCGGTGAGCTCGAGCGGGAAGCCGTAGGTGTCGTAGAGCTCGAAGGCCGCGTCGCCGCTGATGCGCTCCGGCCGGGCGGCGAGCACCTCGGCCAGCAGCTTCTCGCCCCGCTCCAGGGTGTCCAGGAAGCGGGCCTCCTCCCGCACCAGCTCGGCCAGGATCACCTCGCGGCGCTCCGGCAGCTGGGGATGGGCCGGGGCCATCAGCTCGATTGCCGCCTCCCCCATGACCGCCAGGAAGGGACGGTCAATGCCCAGCAGCCGGCCGTGGCGCACCACCCGGCGCAGCAGGCGGCGCAGCACGTAACCCCGGCCCAGGTTGGAGGCGGTGACCCCATCGGCGATCAGCTGGGTGATGGCCCGGCTGTGGTCGCCGATCACCTTGAGGGAGGTCTGGGCGCGGGCGTCGAGGGCGCGGTAATCGACCCCTGCCAGCGCGGCGGCGGCTTCCACCAGCGGATAGATGAGGTCGGTCTCGTAGTTGTTCGGCACCTGCTGCAGGATCTGGGCCATGCGCTCCAGACCCATACCGGTGTCGATGCTGCGCCGGGCCAGGGGCGTGAGGGTGCCGGCCGCGTCGCGGTTGTACTGCATGAACACCAGGTTGTAGAACTCGATGAAGCGGCTATCGTCCTCCAGGTCGATGCCGTCGTCGCCCCGTTCCGGGTGGAAGTCGTAGTAGATCTCGGAGCAGGGGCCGCAGGGGCCGGTGGGGCCGGAAGCCCAGAAGTTGTCGGCCTCATCCATGCGGATGATCCGCTTCGGATCCACCCCCACGGCATCACGCCAGAGGGCGGCGGCCTCGTCGTCCTCCCGGAAGACGCTGACCACCAGGTTGGCCGGATCGAGGCCGAAGACTTCGGTGGTGAGTTCCCAGGCCCAGGCGATCGCCTCCTCCTTGAAGTAGTCACCGAAGGAGAAGTTCCCCAGCATCTCGAAGAAGGTGTGGTGCCGGGCCGTGCGGCCCACGTTCTCGATGTCGTTGGTGCGGATGCACTTCTGGCTGCTGGTGGCCCGGGGCGCCGGCGGCGGCGCCTGGCCGAGGAACACCGGCTTGAAGGGCAGCATGCCGGCGATGGTGAGCAGCACCGTCGGGTCGTCGGGCACCAGGGAGGCGCTGGCCATCCGCCGGTGCCCCTGCCGTTCGTAGAACGCGAGGAAGGCCTCCCGGATCTCGGCTCCGCTGCGGGGCCTGGGGCGGGTGGAATCGGCAGCCATCACGACAACGCAGGGAGAGGTCCTGGGACAGGCATGATCGCCCAGCGCGGGGGCCCGGGGTCGCGCCGCCGGCCTCAGTAGTGCTCCATCAGCGTCAGCTGGACGCTCGTCTGGCTCAGCTTGGCGCCGATGTCGCAGGTGAGCGCCTTGAGCAGGGCGATCACCACCTCGGGATGGCTGGCACTGAGCTCGTCGAAGGCGTTGCGGTGCAGCACCCAGCACTCACCGGGGCGGGTGGCGATGATGTCGGCGGTGCGCGGCGTCTGGGCCACGAAACCGATCTCGCCGAAGCAGAGCCCGGGGCCGAAGGTGGCCAGCCGGGTGGAATGGCTCTGTCCGTCGCCGGTCTTGATGTCGAGGGCGATGTCGAAGGAGCCGGAGCGCACCAGGAACAGCTCGTCGCCGGGATCCCCCCGGCGGATCACGAAATCCCCGGCCATGAACGATCGCCTCACCAGGTGCTCCGCCAGGATCCGGCGGTGGTCCGCCCCCAGGGCGGCCAGGACACCCTGATCCGCCAGATCGTCGTCGTCGCCGTTGTCCGCGTCGGCCGCGGGGGCGTACCAGGTGAGCAGCAGCTCCTCGGCGGCCTCGAGGGCGGAATCCAGGTGCTCATAGGCATCGATCCGTTCGGTGATGGCCCAGCCGGCCCTGGAGACCAGGGGCAACCGGCCGGCCCGCGACAGGAGGATCTCCACCCCCTGATCCTCCAGGGAACAGAGCTGGCGGTCCAGCAGCCCCGAGGACTCCATCGGGCACTCGGTCACGTGGGCCAGATCAAGGATCAGGATGCGCACGTCGCCGCTGAGCCGCACCAGCTCGGCGGCCAGCTGCTCGATGCCGCCGAAATCGAGCACCCCCTGCACGTGAATGATGCGCACTTCGTCCCGGTGGGGCGCCAGGATCTCCAGCTCCCGCTCACTGCGCCAGCGGCGCGATTTGCGCTGGGAGCCCTGGTAGGAGCGGCGGATGGTGGCATCGACCTGGTAGTACTGATTGAACAGGCTCAGGCCCACTCCCGCCGACAGCTGGCGGCAGACCGCCACCCCCCGGACGCTGTTGCCGAAACCGTCGAGGGGCGGTGAATAGGTGGCGATGCCGAGCCGTCCAGGAATCACCGCCATGACGCCGCCGGCGACGCCGCTCTTGGCCGGGATGCCGACGTCGTGGAGCCACTGGCCGGCGAAGTCGTACATGCCGCAGGTGCCCATCAGGGCCAGCACCCGCACGGTGATGTCATAGGAGAGGGGCTGGCCGCCGGTGAAGGGATTGCGGCCCTGGCAGGCCAGGGTGGCGGCCATCACGGCCAGGTCGCGGCAGGTGACGGAGATGGCGCACTGGCGGAAATAGAGATCGAGGGCCGGCTCCGGATCCGATTCGATGATGTTGAAGTTGCGCAGCAGGTGGCCGATGGCGCGGTTGCGGTGGCCCGTCTCCTTTTCCGAGCGGTAGACGGCCTCGTTGATCGTCAGGGGCCGGCCGGCCAGCTCGGCGAAGTACTCCAGCAGCAGATCGACGGCCCCGCCGGGGTTGGCGTCACAGATCTGGGCGGAGGCGGCGATCGCCCCGGCGTTGATCATCGGGTTGCGCGGCTTGCCGGAGTCCGGATCCAGGCTGATGGCGTTGAAGGCTTCCCCGGAGGGCTCCACGTCAATCTTGCTGGCCATGACGTCGAAGGAGAGCATCTTCAGCGCCAGGGCATAGATGAACGGCTTGGAGATCGACTGGATCGTGAACTCCTTCCTGGTGTCACCGATCTCATAGATGCGTCCGCCCGAGGTGGCGATGACGATGCCGAAGTCGTCGGGGCAGGCCTTGGCCAGCTCGGGGATGTAATCCGCCACCCGCCCTTCCCGGACCCCGGCGAAGGAGGCGTGAAGCTCGCCCAGCAGTTCCTGGATGACGTTGGAATGGGGCTGGTCAGGCATGGGGCCCCAGCAGGGCGTCCAGATCCACCGGATCGATCTGGTCGGCGGCCATGAAGCGCTCCGCGTAGGTGAGGTAGGCGCCGGATCGCAGGAAGAGCGCGAACAGGTCCGCATCGATGCGGCCGCGATCCCGCAGACCGGCCAGGATCGCCAGGGACTGGGACAGGGGCATGCCCCGCTTGTAGGGCCGATCGGCGGCGGTCAGGGCCTCGAAGATGTCGGCGATGGCCAGGATCCGGGCCGGGATCGACAACTGCTCCGCCCCCAGTCCCCGAGGGTAGCCGCGGCCGTCGAGGGTTTCGTGGTGCCCTCCCGCGATCTCCGCGACGCGGGCCAGGGAAGGGGGGAAGGTCATGCTCTCCAGCATCACGATCGTGTGGATCATGTGCTCGCGGATCTTGTAGATCTCCTCGGGGGTGAGGGTGCCCCTGGCCACCGAGAGGTTGTAGAGCTCGCCGCGGTTGTAGAGCAGCTCCGGCACCGCCAGGTTGAACCCCCAGCGGGCCTCCGGCACCTCCTCCGGCGGCCGGGGGATGCGGTGGTGGGGGGCGTCGTCGAGCAGGGACTCCCGGGTGGGCAGGGGCGGCGGCGGCCCGCTGTACCGGGTCTGCTCCTCCCAGCCCAGGCCGATCCGATCGTCGAAATGGCGCCACCAGGTGCGCTCCGCCAGCCGCCGGAGCTGGGCGAGATCCTCCGGATCGGTGCCTTCGCTGCCCAGGTTGCAGCGGGCCACGCAGGCGAAATCCTGGTGCAGCTCCTGCTCCAGCCGGGCGTACTCCCGCTCCAGCACGTCCGGATCGCCGCCCGCCAGCAGACCCTCGAGCCTGGCGATGCGTCCATCCCGGAGCAGCACCTCGAAGCGGGTGCGGATCTCGTGCAGCCGGTTGGCGGGGGCGTCCAGCTTGGTGGCCTTCTCCACCACCGCCTCGGGGGTGACGATCTTGCCGCAGTCGTGCAGCCAGGCCGCCGTGCGGAACTCCCGGCGCTCCGCCTCCCCCTTGAAGCGGAAGGGGGCCAGCGGCCCGTCCTGGGTGGCCTCCGCCGCTTCCGCCAGCAGCAGCGCCAGCTCCGGCACCCGGGAACAGTGGCGGCCCGTGTGGGAACTGCGGGCATCGATCGCCCCCGCCAGCAGGGCGATCATCGAATCGATCTGCCGCTGCTGCCCCTCCAGGGCCTGGGTGCGCTCGACGCAGACCGCCGCCAGGGCGGCCAGGGCCTCGATCAGCTGCTGGTCGCCGGCGTCGTAGGGGCGCACCAGCGAGGGGGCCGTTTCAGGGGTGAGCAGCGAGGAGGACTCCCGCTTCCTGTTGATCAGCTGCATCACCCCCACCACCTCCCCGGCCATGGTCCGCAGCGGCACCACCAGCATCGAGACCGCCCGGTAGCCCATGCGGCGATCCAGTTCGGCATTGAAGCGGTAGGGACGGTCGGCGGGGATCGCGTAGACGTCGGGCAGGTTGAGCGCCTCACCGTGCAGGGCCGTCCAGCCCACCAGTCGCTCGGGGGTGATCGGGAAGCGCTCATCCAGCAGGGTGGCATCGATGCCGGTGTCGCCGGCGGCCAGGGAGCTGTTCTGGAAGGCGGTGAACCAGAGCCGCTTCTCCCCCTTCTCCTCCTCCACCAGATAAATGCTGCCGGCGTCGCTGAGGGTGAGATCCCTGGAGCTGGAAAGGATCTGCCGCAGCAGGGCCGGCAGGTTGACCGCACCGCTGATGGCGGTCGCGATCTGCAGCATCTCCGGCAGCGCGCGCCGTGCCTGGTGGGCATCGGAGGCGTGCGGTGGCGGATGGGCGGCGCTCAAGGGGGTGGCCAACCGTGGTGGGAGTCCGTTCCCTGCCCGGCAGCAGTGACGCGTGACTGGAATCAGGGAAACACCGGAAAGCCGTGACCGCAACAGCGGCCTGCTGCCGAGGCCCAGTGGCCTTGCTGGAGAGACGTTCTGTTGAGCTGCTTAAGCAGCGATGGAATGGCTGACCCGTAGCACTGGCCACAGCCGATGAATAATGTAAGGCTGCCGGTGGCCAGGCATGATCGGGCCATCGCCATGGCCTTGCCGTTGACCCAGGCGTCCGACGATTCCCGTGCCCGTCTGCGGCTGCAGTCCCTGTCGTGGGCGCTGCTGGGCGGGTTCGCCGCCGCCCTGATCGGCCTGCCGGCTGGCCTGGAGAGCGGGCTGCGCTCGGCGGGCTGCGGCTTCTTCTACGGCCTGCTGGCCTTTCACCTCCAGCGCGTCGATCCGGATGACGACCACCTGGCCGCCGGCCTGGTGGGGGCGGTCTGCGGCATCCGCAGCCTCGGAGGCCCCGTGGCGGTCACCGCCCTGGCCCTGCCGGTCCCGGAGATCCATTCGCTCCTGCACCAGCCTCTGGCCCGCGGCGCGGTCGGCGCGATCCTCGAGCTGCTGCGCGGCTGGTTGCCGCTCTGGCTTCCCCTGATCGGCAGCGCCTTGCTGCTGCAGGCCGCCCAGCGCCTCCTGCCCGCCCTGCGGCCATGAGCCTGCTGCATGCCACCTGGCTGTTTCCGCCGGAAGGGGCCGGCGGCCGGCTGCTGCTCTGGGCCGACACCTGGAGGGTCGCCACTCCGGTGGCACCGCTGCGCACCGTTCCCGACCATCCCCTGTCCCTCAGCGTCGACGATCTGGGCGCCTGGCTGGATGACCATGGCCTCTGGTCGGAGGCCTTCCGGCCGGCGGAGGCCCAGCTCACCCTGCCCAGCCGCAGCCAGGGGGCCCGGGGCCGCCGCAAGGCGGCCAGCGAGGGTCTGGCGGCCTGGAGCGGTCTGCCGCTGCAGGCGGGCGAGCCGATCCCGAAGGAAGTGCAGTGGTGGCCCTGGCGGGTGGAGGGCCTGGCCCTCGATCCAGCGGGGGCGGGCGAATGGCTCGCCGGGCTGCCCCTCTCCGGCGACGACCCCGGCCTGGCCGACGACCTGCGCTGGTGGAGCCATCTGGAGCGCTGGGCCCTGAGCCTGATCGCCCGCGGTCGCTGGCTGCCCCAGGTGGAGGAGGACCGGGCCCGCTGGCTGCCCCTGCTCAACCGGGAAGGGGACCGGCGCCGCCTGGAGGAAATGGCCATCCGGCTGCCCCAGGTGGCCACCTGCGCCATGGCCCCCGGAGCGCCGGGGGAGGGGGGGCTGGCCTGCCGCCGCCCCGGCAGCGGCCGGCTGCGGGTGGCCAGCCTGCTGGAGGCGTTGCTCGACGGCCAGCTGCGCGCCGGCTTCCGTCCCCCCGCCGAGGGCCTCGATCCCCTGCTGGGGGCCTGGCAGAAGGCCCTCGGCCCCGGCCCCGGCCGGCTCGACCTGGACGAGGAGGAGCGGGAGCGGCTGGCGGTGGCCACCCAGCACTGGCGCGAAGCGGTGGCGGGGCGGGTGGCCCCGGCCCGGGCCTGCCTGGAACTGTTCACCCCCGAGGAGGGCGAGGAGCTCTGGGAGCTGCGCTTCTCCCTGCAGGCGGAGGCCGATCCCAGCCTGCGCATGCCGGCCCGCACGGTCTGGAACGCGGGCGACGGCCGGCTCCAGCTTGGCGAGGTGGATGTGGCCGAGCCGGGCCAGCTGCTGCTGGAGGGCCTGGGCCGGGCCCTGCAGGTGTTCGAGCCGATCGGGCGGGGCCTCGATGCGGCAGCCCCCGAAACCATGCAGCTCACCCCGGCCGAGGCCTTCGTGCTGGTGCGCACCGCCGCCGCCCAGCTGCGCGATGTGGGGGTAGGCGTGGTGCTGCCGGCCAGCCTCAGCGGCGGGCTGGCCAGCCGGCTGGGACTCGCGATCGTGGCCGAGCTGCCGGACCGTTCCCGCGGCTTCTCCCTGGGGGAGAGCCTCGAATGGAAATGGGATCTGATGATCGGCGGGGTCACCCTCAAGGACCTGGAGCGCCTCTCCACCAAGCGCAGTCCGCTGGTGCAGCACAAGGGCGCCTGGATCGAGCTGCGGCCCAGCGATCTCAGGAACGCCGAGCGCTTCTGCGCGGCCAAACCCAACCTCAGCCTCGACGATGCCCTGCGGCTCACGGCCAGCGACGGCGACACCCTGATGCGGCTGCCGGTGCATCAGTTCACCGCCAAGCCCCGGCTGAGCGCCGTCCTGGAGCAGTACCACCAGCAGAAGGCCCCCGATCCCCTGCCGGCGCCGGAGGGCTTCGCCGGCCAACTGCGGCCCTACCAGGAGCGGGGCCTGGGCTGGCTGGCCTTCCTGCACCGCTTCGACCAGGGGGCCTGCCTGGCGGATGACATGGGCCTGGGCAAGACGGTGCAGCTGCTGGCCTTCCTGCAGCACCTCAAGGTGGAGCAGGAACTGAAGCGTCCCGTCCTGCTGGTGGCCCCCACCTCGGTGCTCACCAACTGGAAGCGGGAGGCGGCGGGCTTCACACCGGACCTGGAGGTGCGGGAGCACTACGGTCCCCGCCGGCCCTCCACCCCCGAAAAGCTGGCCAAGGCCCTGGACGGGGTGGACCTGGTGCTCACCAGCTATGGGCTGCTGCAACGGGACAGCGAACTGCTGGAGAGCATCGACTGGCAGGGCGTCGTGATCGACGAAGCCCAGGCGATCAAGAACCCGGCGGCCAAGCAGAGCCAGGCGGCCCGCGACCTGGGCCGTCCGGGCAAGCAGGGCCGCTTCCGCATCGCCCTCACCGGCACCCCGGTCGAGAACCGGGTGAGCGAGCTGTGGGCCCTGATGGACTTCCTCAATCCGCGGGTGCTGGGGGAGGAGGGCTTCTTCCGCCAGCGCTACCGGCTGCCGATCGAGCGCTACGGCGACATGAGTTCCCTGCGGGATCTCAAGGCCCGGGTCGGGCCGTTCATCCTGCGGCGGCTCAAGACCGACCGCTCGATCATCTCCGACCTGCCGGAGAAGGTGGAGCTGCGCGAATGGGTGGGCCTGTCGGCGGAGCAGACGAAGCTCTACCGCAAGACCGTGGACGAGAGCCTCGATGCCATCGCCCGCGCCCCCCTCGGCCAGCGCCACGGCCAGGTGCTCGCCCTGCTCACCCGGCTCAAGCAGATCTGCAACCACCCGGCCCTGGCCCTCAAGGAGAGCGGAGTCGACAGCGGCTTCGCCGGCCGCAGCGCCAAGGTGCTGCGGCTGGAGGAGATCCTCGAGGAGGTGATCGAAGCGGGCGACCGCGCCCTGCTGTTCACCCAGTTCGCCGAATGGGGCCACCTGCTCAAGGTCTACCTGGAGCAGCGCTGGCGCCAGGACGTGCCCTTCCTGCACGGCGGCAGCAGCAAGACGGACCGCCAGGCGATGGTGGACCGCTTCCAGGAGGATCCCCGCGGCCCCCAGCTGTTCCTGCTCTCCCTCAAGGCCGGGGGAGTGGGCCTCAACCTCACCCGGGCCAGCCACGTGTTCCACATCGACCGCTGGTGGAACCCCGCCGTGGAGAACCAGGCCACCGACCGGGCCTACCGGATCGGCCAGACCAACCGGGTGCTGGTGCACAAGTTCATCACCAGCGGTTCGGTGGAGGAGAAGATCGACCGCATGATCGAGGAGAAATCCAGGCTGGCCGCCGACATCGTCGGCAGCGGTGAGGAATGGCTCGGTGGCTTCGACGTGGGCCAGCTGCGGGACCTGGTGGCCCTGGAGGAGGGCTGAGGAGCGGCGCGGCGAGGGGCCTCAGCGGCGGGCCAGGGTGACGTCGGAGGGGTGGGCGAGTCCCGCGCTCTCCCCGATCACCGGCAGCAGCAGGGGCAGGGCCGGCACGGCAGGGGGCTGGCCCATGCGCCGCAGCCAGCGGTAGTGGGAGGCCACACCGGCCAGGAAGGACGGGTGGGTGCGGAAGGGAACCTGGCAGTCGCGGCAGGTCTGCTCGACGATGGCGGAGATCTGGGGGTAATGGACGTGACTGATCTGGGGGAACAGGTGATGTTCCACCTGGAAGTTCAGGCCCCCCAGCAACCAGCTCAGCAGGGGGTTGGAGCGGCTGAAGTCGACGGTGGTGGCCACTTGATGGCCGGCCCAGGGACCCATGGCCGGGCTGGCGGGGTCGGCCATGGGGAAATCGGCCTCCTCCACGCAGTGGGCCAGCTGGAACACCACGCTCAGCACCACGCCCTGCACCATCGCCGTCACCAGGTAGCAGCCGATCACCGCACCGACGGGATGGAACTGAAGGGGGATGACGAACGCCAGGGAGAAGAAGATCGCCTTGCCGGCCAGGAACACCACCCAGTCGGCGGGGCCGAGGCGGGGCAGGGAATGGTCGCCGCGGCCACGGCCGGCCAGATCGGCGAAGTCATCGAAGAACTGCCACTTGATGGGCAGCATCCCGTAGAGGGGCCAGAGGTAGAGGTGCTGCCAGCGGTGCCACCAGCGATGGGGCTGATGGGGAGACAGACGACCGATCAGGCCGAGGTTGATGTCGTCGTCGTGGCCGGAGATGTTGGTGAAGGTGTGGTGCAGCCCGTTGTGCTTGTGGGCCCAGATCAGGGAGCTGCCACCGAGCAGATCGAGGGTCATGGCGGCGGCCCGGTTGATCCAGCGGTGGCGGGAGTAGGCGCCGTGGCCGCCGTCGTGCTGGATGTTGAAGCCGATGGCGGCGATCGCCAGACCCAGAACGGCGGACAGGGCGATCGCCCCCGGAGTGTTGCCGACGCGGAAGACCAGCAGCCCGTAGGTGAGAACGAACCAGGCCAGGATCACGGCCGATTTGATCAGCATGGCCGGCGCATCGCGCCGCTCCTGCCCGGTGGCCTCGAAGTGATCCTGAACCCTTGTCCTGAGAAGACTTTGAAAACCGTCGCCGGCGCCGAACGTGATGCGATTCAAGGACTCCACGCCCTGCGTCGGGACAACCTAGGCCAGTGGGTCCGGCAGGCGGCAGGATGGGCCGCGTGAGGCCGGCGGCATGACCAGCTCCTTCCCCGGCGCCTCCGGCGCCATCACCACGCAACTGGGCCAGCAGGGCCTGGGGCAGCAGCCCTGGTGGGTGGAGCAGTGGATGGAGCTGATCCATTCCTATCGGTTCAAGAAGCGCCTGGAGCGTGCCTGGACCTACGCCCGGGAGGGCAACGTCGTCTCGATCCGCTTCGAGGGGCGCCGGGTCCACGCCCGGGTGCAGGGCACCGACCCGGACCCCTACAAGGTGAAGCTCTGGCTCGACGTGCTCAACGACGAGGACTGGGGCTACGTGCTGGAGGCCCTGAGCCAGAAGGCCCGCTGGTCGGCCCAGCTGCTGGCGGGGATCATGCCCGCCGACATCGAGCGGGCCTTCGCCGCCAGCGGCAAACGCCTGTTCCCGTTCAAGCTCCAGGAGGTGCGCAGCGAGTGCAGCTGCCCCGACAAGGCCAACCCCTGCAAGCACATCAGCGCCGTCTACTACCTGATGGGGGACCGCTTCAGCGAGGACCCCTTCGTGCTGTTCCAGCTGCGCGGCCGCACCCGCAGCCAGCTGCTGGGTGACCTGGCCAAGCGCCGCCGGGAGGGGGTGGCCGCCCCCCTGGAGCACGCCCCCCATCCGATCCATCCGGCCATCGCCGACCCGGCCCGCTGGTGGCGCTACGACGCCCCCCTCGACCCCGATCTGGTGGTGATCACGCCGGCCATGGAAGGGGAGTCGGGCCTGGATGGCGCCGGTCCCCTGCCCCTGGCGGAGGAGCCCCGCTTCCCGGAGGCCAACCGGCTCTTCCTCGACCGGCTCAAGGCCCACGGGACGGCCATGGCCCAGCAGGCGATGGTGCGGGCGATGGCCACCGGCAACGACAGCGAAGGCTGAGTGGCGGGCCCGGAGGAGGGCGTCGATTAATGCCGTGTTAAGTTTGCGTCTATTGGGTGAAAGATCTATCACCCAGTGCTAAGTTTTGGGCGTTGGTCGCTCACCTCCCAGGAGGCCCTGTGCACTGCCTGCGTTAAGGCAGGCTCCGGTCATCCGGAGCACCACACCGTCCCCCCATCCCATCCGCCATGAGATCCACCCTCAAGCCCCTGCTCCGCGGAGGAGCGGCCGCTGCGGCTGTCACCATCGGCCTGTTCGGCACCTCCCAGCCGGCCCACGCCGTCACCAACGTCTTCCAGGAGCTGTTCCTGTCGCTGGATGTCTCCGGCAGCATCGACAACAACGAATTCACCCTCTACAGGGACGGCTACGTCAGCGCCTTCCAGGATGCCGCCGTCAAGACCAAGATCGCCGAAACCTTCGCCGGCGGCGGTCTGGCGATCGCCGTCGGCCAGTGGTCGACGATTGCGTCTCCGACGCTCGCCATCGACTGGAAGCACATCACCGACCTCACCACGGACGGTATCAATGGCGGCACCTCCCTGAACAGCTTCGTCACCGCCCTCCAGAACATGAACCGCCAAGGCGGTATCGGCAACAGGACCTGCATTGACTGCGGCATGCTGGCCGCCATCAATGCCATCAACACCAACCTGTTCAACACGACTCGCGTCAACGGCAAGGTGATCGACATCTCCACCGATGGGGTGGGGAATGAGGAAGAGTGCCCTGGCAACGTTACCGAGGCCCAGTGTGCCCAGACCCGCAGGGCTCAAGCCGTTGCCAGCGGCATCATCATCAATGGCCTGGGTGTCGGCGCCGGTGCCAGCGGCTTCCTGACAGCGAACGTGGCGACCCCCGCCAATGGCGCCACCAAGGCCGGCTTCGTCGAGACCGCCGCCGATTTCGCCGCCTTCGAGACGGCGATCACCAACAAGCTGATCCGCGAAGTGGGTCCCGGTCCCGGCGATTCCGTGCCCGGCCCCCTGCCCGTTCTGGGCGCCGCCGCCGCCTTCGGCTTCTCCCGCAAGCTGCGCCGCCGCATCAACACCGCCAACCTCCATCAGGCCTGATCCGCTCCGGCCGGCAGACCACCAAGCCCGGCCCCGTGCCGGGCTTTTTTTTGGTGGACACTGGCCATGGCACCCCCGTCGATCAACCTGTGCCCGACCCTTCCCATGAGCCCCCACGCCGACCCCCACCCCACGGCCGATCGCCATCCCGAGCCCCACCCCCGCGCGGGCACCGAGCGGACCTTCAGCGAGAACTATGGCGAGGAGGTCGCCATGGCCCTCCACTGGGGGGCGATCCTGCTGTTCGTCCTGTTCCTGGTGGGCCTGGCCGCCTCCGCCTGGCCGGTGCGCCTGATCGATCCCCTCTGGCTCCAGGCGGTGGGCGACAAGCTGCTCGCCTCGGGCCCGATCGCCATGGTCGGCGCGATCCTGCTGCTGCTCGCCAGGCTCATCGATCCCGCCTCGACGACGATCCAGGGCCGGGTGGTGCTGATGCGGCGCCTGAGCTTCTGGATCGCCTTCGGCTTCCTGCTGCTGATCCCTGTGCAGGTCTACAGCGGCATCAGCCTGCTGCGCCAGTTCAGGGCCAACGACACCCGGGAGCTGAACGCCTACATCGCCACCACCCGGGCCATCGAAAGCGCCCGCTCCTACGACGACATCCTCCGGGCCATGCGGCTGCTGCCGGGCCAGGCCCCGAACCTTCCCCCCTCCATCGACCTGCCCCTGGACGCCGTCAAAACCAGGCTCAGCAACGACCTCAATCCCTTCATCAAGCGCTACCAGAACAGCGCCGATGCCCTGGGGATGAGGCGGCTCAACGACTGGTTCGTGCAGCTGGCCAGGAATGTCCTCGCCGCCGTGCTGCTCTTCTGCTGCTTCGCCGCGATCGGCAAGCGCTTCGCCGCCCAGCCCACCCTGCTCCAGAACGTGCTCTCCGGTCGGCTGCTCTCCTCCTTTGCAAGCAGGCGGCATCAGGCCCCGCCGGAGCTGGACGCGGCCATGCGGATGATGATGCCCGACGAGGACGAGTCCCGCCGCTGAGGCCCGAGCCATCCCACCGCCGGAACCACCCCCCTGGCTGAGCCAGGACGCCATCGCCACCGCCGGGCGCCTGATCGAGGGCCACCGGCTGGCCTTCGGCCGCCCGCTGCTCGCCGGCGTTTCGGCCGGCCTCTCGCCCCTGCAGGCGGCGCAGGAACTGTTCGTGGCCGCCACCGTCGTGCTGGCCCATGACGGCGGCGCCGATCCCCGGCTGATCTACGCCAACCGGGCCGCCCTGGTGCTGTGGCGCCGCCCCTGGGGCGCCATGGTGGGCCTGCCCTCGCGGCTCACGGCGGAGCCGGCCGAACGGCAGAGCCGCGCCCTCGCCCTTGAGCGGGCCCGCAGGGTCGAAGCCCTCGAGGGCTACGGCGGCATCCGTATCGACAGCGGCGGGCGCCGCTTCCGGATCGAAAACGCCCGGCTGTGGACCCTGCGGGACCGGGGCGGCCAGCCCTGCGGCCAGGCGGCCGCCTTCGGCCGCTGGTGGTGGCTGGAGCCGCCCCGTTCCGGTTCTCCGCCCCCTCTGGCGTAGGGGCCGAACCCGGTCCGGGGGACCGAACCTGCCGCGTCGGTTCTCCCCCTCCAAGTCCACAGGCAAGGCGGGCACATTGATCGGACGGGTGGTTCCTCACCCGGCCATCCACGACGCTCCCTTCGGAAGCACCAACCATGCGCACGCTTCACCCCTCCCCCTTCGATCTGTTCGACCGGCTGGAGCAACAGCTGCAGACGGCCGAGCGTGTTCCCGCCGCCGAGATCCACGAAACCGAAGACACCTACACCATTGCCCTCGAGCTCCCCGGCGTCGACCGCGGCTCCATCGACGTCAAGGCTACGGACCGGTCCCTGATCATCAGTGCCGAGCGCCGCTGCCAGCCGTCGGCCGCCCCCACCGCCGCCACCCCTGAGGCCGGCAACGGCGAGGCCCCGGCCGCGGAAGGCCGCCGCCGCGCCCCGCTGCTGAGCGAGTTCCGCTACGGCACCTGGAGCCGCAGCTTCCGCTTCCCCGGCGGCATCCAGCGCGACGCCCTCGGGGCCCATTACCGCGATGGCCTGCTGACGGTGACGGCGCCCAAGGCCCAGTCCCTGACCAGCGTCAACGTGAAGGTGGCTGACTGAGGCCCTCAGGCCTCGAGGCGCTGGGCGGAATCGAGGGAGAGACCGATGACCGAGATGTAGCTGGTGGCTTCGATCCACCGGATCGTGCCCTGAAGGTCGTAGGTCTCTCCCTCCCCATCCCCCACCACCACGCTGCAGGGCTGGCCGACGGCGGGATGGTGACCAGCCTCGATGGCGATCCTCAGACCATCGGCACTCAGGTCAAGCACCTCGGCGAACACACCTTGGGCGGGTTGCATCGATGCGAGATGGAGGCGGGCCGTGGCCAGGCCCGTCGGAGGCTTGTACCGGTCGGCGCGCGAGGCCTCCTCCAGGCGCTTCTCGAGGCGCCTGAAGGACTCCTGAAACCGTTCCAGGTCTCCGGTGGCCACCTATCGACTCGACCTCGGAAGGGTTCTGATCATTCTCCAGGGTTCCTCGGGATACCAGGGTTCTTCGGGATACCCTCGCTTTGTCTAACAGACCCAAAACCAACCTGCCTGCCTAAAGTCTTGTGTCTGCGGAAGGAGTCTGACCCCATGAGCAGCAGCACCGCCGACGCCCCGGCCACCCTGCCGTCCCCGGCGGGGGCCGCCGCCTCCCGGCTCAGCCTGCAGTGCGCGCCGATCGCCACCGACACCACGGCGATCCGCTCCCTCGACTGGGACCGCAGCCGCTTCGACATTGAGTTCGGCCTGCGCAACGGCACCACCTACAACGCCTTTCTGGTGCGGGGCGAGCGCACCGCCCTGGTCGACACCAGCCACGCCAAGTTCCGCGACACCTGGATCCCCCTGCTCGAGGGTCTGATCGACCCCACGGCGATCGATCACCTGATCGTCTCCCACACCGAGCCTGACCATTCCGGCCTGATCGGCGATCTGATCGACCGCCACCCGGACATCGAGATCGTCGGCTCCAAGGTGGCGATCCAGTTCCTCCAGGACCAGGTGCACCGGCCCTTCCGCAGCCGGGCGGTCAAGAGCGGCGACGAGCTCGACCTGGGCGTCGATCCCGACAGCGGTGTGGCCCATCGCTTCAGCTTCCTCAGTGCCCCCAACCTGCACTGGCCCGACACGATCTTCTCCTTCGACCACGGCACCGGCATCCTCTACACCTGTGATGCCTTCGGCCTCCACTACTGCTCCGACGACCTCTTCGATGTCGACCCCGGCGCCATCGCCCCGGACTTCCGCTTCTACTACGACTGCCTGATGGCGCCCAACGCCCGCAGTGTGCTGCAGGCGCTCAAGCGCATGGACGGGCTGCCGGAGATCAACACGATCGCCGTGGGCCACGGGCCCCTGCTGCGGGAGCACCTGCCCCTCTGGGTGGGCGACTACCGCGACTGGAGCGGCCAGCGCAGCGCCGGCGAGGCCTACGCGGCCGTCTGCTATCTCAGCCAGTACGGCTTCTGCGACCGGCTCAGCCAGGCCATCGCCCGTGGCGTGGGCAAGGCCTCCGGCCAGGTGCAGCTGGTCGACCTGCGCGGCACCGATCCCCAGGAGCTCGCCGCCCTGATCGGTGAGGCCAGCGCCGTGGTGGTTCCCACCTGGCCCGCCACCCCCGATCCCGACCTGCAGACGGCCATCGGCACCCTGCTGGCGGCCCTCCATCCCAAGCAGTGGGTGGGCTGCTACGACGCCTTCGGCGGCAACGACGAACCGATCGACACCCTGGCCGGCCAGCTGCGCAACCTGGGCCAGAAATGGGCGTTCGAGCCCCTGCGCATCCGCCAGGTGCCCGGTGGCGCCGACTACCAGCGCTGCGAGGAGGCCGGCACCGACCTGGGCCAGCTGCTCACCAAGGAGAAGACCATCGCCGCCATGAAGGCCATCGACGGCGACCTGGACAAGGCCCTCGGCCGCCTCAGCGGCGGCCTGTACATCGTCACGGCCCGCCAGGACGACGAGGCCGGCAGCCGCAGTGGCGCCATGGTGGCCAGCTGGGTGAGCCAGGCGAGCTTCGATCCGCCGGGGCTCACGGTGGCGGTGGCCAAGGACCGGGCCATCGAGGCCCTGATGCAGGTGGATGACCGCTTCGTGCTCAACATCCTGCGCGACGACAACCACCAGCCCCTGCTGCGCCACTTCCTGCGCCGCTTCCCGCCGGGGGCCGACCGCTTCGCCGGCGTCAACGTGCTCGAAGGCGTGGCCGCCGGCGGTCCCGTCCTCGGGGATGCCCTGGCCTACCTGGGCTGCCGGGTGACCCAGCGCATGGAAGGCCCTGACCACTGGATCATCTACGCGGTGGTGGAAGAGGGCAATGTGGCTGACACCACCGCCGCCACGGCCGTGCATCACCGCAAGGTGGGCAACCACTACTGATGACCACCTCCCCATCCGCGTCCGATCGGCGCGTCATCACCCTGCCGGTCGAACCCGGCCTGCTCTGCCTGCGCGGCCTCAGCCCGCGCCGCCTCCGTTTCGAAGTCGAATACGGCCTCGAGCGGGGCACCACCGCCAACAGCTTCCTGTTCCAGCAGGGCGCCTCCGGCGGCGCCCCGGTGCTGGTGCACCCACCGGGGGCGTCCTTCGCCGCCCCATTTCTGGAGCAGCTGGCCCTGCTGGTGCCGGCCGGCGCGCCCCTCAAGGTGGTGGTGGGCCACGTCAACCCCAACCGGGTCGCCCTGCTGAAACAGCTGGCGACGGGCTGGCCGGCCATGGTGCTGGTGGCCTCCAATCCGGGTGCCCAGGTCCTCACCGAACTCTGGGAACAGCAGCGGCCCGGCCCGGCCGGTGAAGCCCCCCCAGCCGACCCGGTGCCCCTGCCGACGATCGAGGTGGTCAAGCAGGAGACCAGCCGCACCCTCGCCGACGGCCACGTCCTCACCCTGCTTCCCACCCCCACCCCCCGCTGGCCCGGCGGCCTGATCGCCTTCGAGGCCACCACCGGGCTGCTGATGAGCGGCAAGTTCTTCGCCGCCCACCTCTGCACCGAGGACTTCGCCGAGGCGAACCGCACCAGCACCGAAGAGGACCGCCGCTATTACTTCGACTGCCTGATGGCGCCGATGGCCCGCCAGGTGGAGACGGTGGTCGACCGGCTCGACGAACTGCCGATCCGCACGATCGCGCCGGGACACGGCCCGGCCATCGCCCAGAGCTGGCGCAGCCTGCTGGCCGACTACCGGCGCTGGGGGGAGAGCCAGGAGAAGGCCAGCCTGTCGGTGGCCCTGCTGTACGCGAGCGCCTACGGCAACACCGCCGCCATCGCCGACGCCCTCTCCCAGGGGGTGGCGCGCAGCGGCGTGCGTGTCGAGAGCATCAACTGCGAATTCGCGCCCGCCGAGCTGCTGCTGGAGGCGATCCACTCCTGCGACGCCCTGCTGATCGGCTCCCCCACCCTCGGGGGTCATGCGCCGACGCCGATCGTCTCAGCCCTCGGCACCGTGCTCGCCGAAGGCGACCGGGCCAAGCCGGTGGGGGTGTTCGGCAGCTTCGGCTGGAGCGGCGAAGCCATCGACCTGCTCGAAGCCAAGCTCCGCGACGGCGGCTTCCAGTTCGCCTTCGATCCGATCCGGGTGAAGTTCAGCCCCGATCTGGCCACCCTGCGGACCCTGGAGGAAACGGGCACCGCCCTGGGCCGACGCCTGCGCCAGCAGCATCGCCAGGCCCAGCGGCGCAGCACCGGCGGCGGTCTCAGCGAGAGCCGCACCAACCCGGCGATCCAGGCCCTTGGCCGGGTGGTGGGGTCCCTGTGCGTGGTGCTGACCCGCAAGGGGGACGGCGCCGACGCCATCGGTGGGGCGATGGTGGCCAGCTGGGTGAGCCAGGCCAGCTTCAGCCCCCCCGGCTTCACCGTGGCCGTGGCCAAGGACCGGGCGATCGAGAGCCTGCTGCACGTGGGGGACGCCTTCTCCCTCAACGTGCTGGCCTCCGGGCGCGAAAGCGGCCCGATGAAGCGGTTCCTGCAGCCCTTCCCCCCCGGAGCCGACCGGCTGGCGGGACTGGAGCTAGAGACCAGCCCCGGCGGCCAGCCCCTGCTGCCGGAGGCCCTGGCCTGGCTGGAGGCCCGGGTGAGCCAGCGGATGGAATGCGGCGACCACTGGCTGCTGTACGCCGAGGCCCTCAGCGGCGACCTGCTGGATCCGGCCGCCACGACGGCCGTGCACCAGCGCCGCAGCGGCGCCAGCTACTGAGCGGAGGGTCTAGGCCGTGTTGAGTGAGGGGAGGGCCGTCAGGAAACGTCGTCGACACCACTGAGTTGTCGGAGATAGTCCTCATCGGCAGCAGGGGCATGGGGGCGTCGACGCCCCCCTCTCTGGGTTCGCTTGTCCCAGCTACGTTGCCAGGACTCCAACAGAGAGATGTCGCTGTTGCGGGCCTGGGCTCCGGCCGCAAAGGCGAAGGCCAGGGCCAGTGCGGCAACGACCAGCTTCAGGACACTCTGGATCAGTGACCAGAGACCCTCACGGAGGACCGCTCCAGCTCCCTCCTTCCTGGCTTCCAGATTTCCCTGTGCCTTATCCAGATTGGCCAGCAGCTGCTGCTTCAGTCGAGGCAGAGGCTGACGGAGGTCAGAGGGCCTCAGGCCCGGGACACCGATGGATTCAAGGCGTTGCTGCAGATCCTCTGGCGTGGTGGCGGAACGGACGACCTGCCGGAACCGATCAATCCTGCGCACAGCATCGACTTCAACCCTGGTCCGGGTCGCCTCAAGATTGCCGAGGCCAGTCCAGACCGCATAGACATTCAGCGGAATCAGGAGCAGGAAACCGAGCACAGCGGCCAGGGCGAAGCGGGAAAACCTTTGCTTCCGCTCCTTGAGGATCGGGCTGTTGGGGTCGAGGTAGGCAGCCAGATGGACGAGGATCAGGCCAAGCAGGGCGATCGGTGCCGCATCGATCAGGCTGGCCGCGAACTCCAGCTGCCAGCTTGCGAGCAAGACGCGAAAAGGGATGATCCTCGCCAGCACGCTGGCGGCGAAGACAACGAAGAGCGCGAGAGCGATGGCACCGAGCCGCCTAGCGAGAACGCGCTGTTGAGCCCTGGAGTGGTCGGCAGTGTTGGACACGCGGATAGCCCGGGATGAAGAGATCAGGAAAGAATCTGGAGATCGATCAGTGAATGGATCCTCTACGCCCTAAATGCAGCAGAAAGCTTCAAGTGGCTTCCCTGAAAGAAGCTGATTCGCACACAACGGGACAGCACAAGAAAGATCCTCTCGATCACGAAGACAGGCGAGAAGGGTCCCATGCGTTCGAATCCTTTTCCACAGGCTCATCCACAGGGAAGATCATCATCGCCAGCAGACGATGTTGCGAAGAACAGGACCCCTCAGCAGAAGAGGGGTCCGATGGCATCAGCCCGCGGGATCCGCTGAGGCTGCCCCTCTCACACCAGGGTGGCGGTAGTGATGCGTTTGCGAAGACGACGGCTGAAGCCGAACGCAACGCCGGCACCCAGGATGGGCAGGGGGCCGGGGACGGTATCCCCGCCATTGATTTCCCTCACGATCTTCTGCTGAACGGCCTGATCGAAATCATCGAAGTCGGCGGCCGGCAGCGTGAAGCCATTCGCCGTCTGGACATTGGTTTGGTACCAGAGGCCAAGGCCCGGGTCATCGGTGAGGATCGGCAGGCCATTGATCTTGATGCTCAGCGCAGCGGCGGCATCGCGAGCGGCAGCGGTAGCTGCCGTGCCGAGGACGTTATCCCGGCCATCCCCGGAGACATCGATGATGCCGGGGCCGGAATAGGCGTTGGTTTGCAGTTCCGCCACCGCCGCATTGATCCCACAAGCCACACAGGTGTTTCCAAACGACTGCCTGGCCATGGTGTTGATGGCAGCGGCGAAGGCATTGGAACTGGCCGCATCGGTCAGCAGGGTCCAGCCGACGGCAAGGGGGGAGTTCGCCGTTGAGCTCCACTGGCCCAGAGCCACTGCCACTCCATTCGGCTTGCTGGCGATGGCCGCATGAACGGCTGCATCCTGGAAGGCCTGGACATAGCCGGATTTCTGGAGATCAAACTCAGTCGCGTTCACGCTCCCGGACACATCCACGGAGAGGAACAGCTCGAGATCGACGGGTGTCGCTGCCGACGCCATCGAGGCGGACAGCAATGTGGTGACGGCAACGGCTGCCGAGGCCCCGACGGCTTGCAGCCAGAGTGGGCGAGAGGCGACGCTCATGACGAGATAGGTAATTATTTGGACCCGTTCACTTTTACCTTCACCAAGCCCTCATGTTCTCTGCATGCGCCAAGACTGCTGCGCATATGCATCACCATCTTCATGGGCCCACGGGGGTCCCTTCGCCCTTCTCCCCTGCTGGCAGAGGAAGAGAGACATCAGGCCGGCGGCCTAGGCACGGCGCAGCAATGGCGCGGAGGAAGCGAAAGCATGCCGCCTCTCCTCCTGCAGGGGCTCACTGCCGGGCGCTGGCGGTTGTTCCGTGATCGACGGCGTCGGCGAATGAAGGCGTCGGCTGGGGACACCTCCTCAACCCAGCCATCAGCACCCCGAGCCCGTCGGAGACCGATCGTCGCAGCAGGGTGGACCGCACAGGGAGGTCTAGGCCGCGTGAGGCGGCGTGGGCGAGCCGCCGCCGCCCGCCTGGAAGGGCAGCACAAGGGTGGCCCAGTGGTCGGGCCGCTCGGGCCGGCTGCGCCGGGCCCGGCGCACCCCGAAGGGCACCCGCACCACGTTGGTGCCGTCCACCCGCTGGCTGGCTTCCGGCAGATCCGGGGAAAGGATCCCCGTGCCCGGCTCACCGCCTGAACTGTCGTTGCCGTTCATGAACCCCATGACAATGAAAGGCGGTTGCCATCGCCGCAGGGGGATGGCACAGCAATGATGCGCCATCCCGGGCCGGAAAGGTACCGCCGGAACACTCAGGCGGCCAGTTCGGCAATTGCCACTTCCTCGACGCTCGGGCAGGTGCAGACGAGGTTCCGATCACCGAAGGCGTTGTCGATGCGGGCGACGGCCGGCCAGAACTTGGCCTGCCGCTGGCTCTCCCCGGCCGGGAAGGCCGCCTCGCTGCGGCTGTAGGCCCGATCCCAGTCATCGGCGGTCACTGCCGCCAGGGTGTGGGGCGCCATTTTGAGCGGGTTGTCCAGGGGGTCGGAGGCGCCGGTCTCGATCGCCCAGGCCTCGCGGCGGATCCCCTCCATGGCCGCGCAGAAGCGGTCGATCTCCGCCAGCGACTCGCTCTCGGTGGGCTCCACCATCACCGTACCGGCCACGGGCCAGCTGACGGTGGGGGCATGGAAGCCGTAGTCCATCAGCCGCTTGGCCAGATCGTCCACCTCCAGGCCGCAGCTGCGCTTGAGGGGCCGCAGGTCGAGGATGCATTCGTGGGCCACGCGGCCGCCCCGGCCCCGGTAGAGCACCGGGAAGTGGGGCTCGAGACGCTCGGCGATCAGGTTGGCCGCCAGCAGGGCCACCTGGCTGGCGGTGCGCAGACCCGCGCCGCCCATCATGCGGATGTACATCCAGCTGATCGGCAGGATGCCGGCACTGCCCAGGGGTGCCGCCGACACTGGCCCGATGGCCTCATCCGCCGCCCCTGCAGCCAGGGGGTGGGAGGGCAGGAACGGCACCAGGTGGGCCGCCACGCCGATCGGACCCACCCCGGGGCCACCGCCGCCGTGGGGGATGCAGAAGGTCTTGTGGAGGTTGAGGTGGCAGACGTCGGCGCCGTAGAGGCCGGGCTTGCAGAGGCCCACCTGGGCATTGAGGTTGGCGCCGTCCAGGTACACCTGGCCGCCGTGGTCATGGACCACCTGGCAGATGCGGCGGATGCCGGTCTCGAAGACTCCGTGGGTGGAGGGGTAGGTGACCATCAGGGCCGCCAGGTCGGCGGCGTGGGCGGCGGCCTTGGCCTCCAGGTCGGCGATGTCGATGTTGCCCTGGGCGTCGCAGGCCACCGCCACCACCCGCATCCCCGCCATCACGGCACTGGCCGGATTGGTGCCGTGGGCGCTGGTGGGGATCAGGCACACCTGCCGGTGGCCCTCGCCCCGGCTGCGGTGCCAGGCCCGGATCACCATCAGGCCGGCGTACTCGCCCTGGGAGCCGGCGTTCGGCTGCAGGGACACCCCGGCGAAACCGGTGATCGCCCCCAGCCAGGCCTCCAGATCGGCCACCAGGGCGGCGTAGCCGGCGGTCTGGTCGGCGGGGGCGAAGGGGTGGATCTGGCCGAAGGCCGGCCAGCTCACCGGCGCCAGCTCGGCGGCGGCATTCAGCTTCATGGTGCAGCTGCCCAGGGGGATCATCCCGTGGACGAGCGACAGGTCCTTGCTCACCAGGCGCTGGATGTAGCGCAGCAGTTCGGTCTCGCTGCGATAGCGGTGGAACACCTCCTGACGCAGCCAGGGGCGCTGCCGCAGGGGCACGCCGTCGAGCAGCTCCGCCAGGGGCCGGGCCTCCAGGGTGGACAGGCCGGCCCGCAGGGCCGCCTGGGCCGCCGCCGCCGCGGCGGCATCCGGCGCCAGGGCGCCCACCAGGGCGGCCAGCTCCTCGGCCGTGGAGAGTTCATCGAGGCTGATGGCCAGGGCATCCTGGCCGTCGTCGCCGCGGACGCCGCAGCGCAGGTTGAAGCCGGCGGCCACGGCCCGCTGGCGCAGGGCGGGGGCCGCGCTGGTGCGCACCACGACGGTGTCGAAGCCGGCGCCCGGATCGGCCGGCAGGCCCAGGGCGTCCAGGGCCAGCACCAGGCCCTGGCGCAGCACCAGAAGCCGACGGGCGATGGCCTCGAGGCCATCGGGGCCGTGGTGGACCGCATAGAAGCTCGCCATCACGGCGAGCAGAACCTGGGCGGTGCAGATGTTGCTGGTGGCCTTGTCGCGCCGGATGTGCTGCTCCCGGGTCTGGAGGGCCAGGCGCAGGGCCGGGTTCCCCTCCGCATCCTTCGACTGGCCCACCAGGCGGCCGGGGATCTGGCGCTTGAAGTCCTCCCGGGTGGCGAAGAAGGCGGCGTGGGGCCCCCCGAACCCCATCGGCACCCCGTAGCGCTGCAGGCTGCCGACGGCGATGTCGGCACCCAGCTCACCCACCGGGGCCAGCAGCGCCTGGGCCAGGGGATCCACGGCCACCGTGCTGATCACGGCGCCGGAGCGGGCCGCCGCCAGCAGCGGCGCGGGATCCCAGAGCCGGCCCTCGACGCCGGGCAGCTGCAGCAGCAGGCCGAAGACGTCCTCATCCAGCACCGCCTCGGGGCCGGTGGCGGCGGCTTCGGCGTCGAACGTCTCGATGACGATCCCCAGGGGCTCGGCCCGGGTGTGGAGCACGGCGAGGGTCTGGGGCAGGACGGCCCGGTCGACCAGGAAGCGGCGGGCGCCGCGGCGCGTCGTGACCGCCGCCGCCATCGCCATCGCCTCGGCGGCGGCGGTGGCCTCATCCAGCAGGGAGGCGTTGGCGATCGGCAGACCCGTCAGCTCGCTGACCAGGGTCTGGAAGTTGAGCAGGGCCTCCAGGCGCCCCTGGGCGATCTCCGCCTGGTAAGGGGTGTAGGCGGTGTACCAGCAGGGGTTTTCCAGCACATGGCGCTGGATCAGGGCCGGCGTCGCCGTGCCGTGGTAGCCGAGGCCGATGAGGCTGCGCAGCACCTGGTTGCGGGAGGCGAGCACCCCCAGCTCCTTCAAGGCCTGGGCCTCCGGGCAGGGGAGCGGCAGGCCGACCGCGGCCTCCTCCGCCGTCAGCAGGATGTCGGCGGGAACGACCTCGGCCGCCAGCTGATCGAGGGAACCGAGGCCGAGCTCCGCCAGCATCCGTAGCTGATCCTCGGAATCCGGACCCAGATGCCGGACCAGGAAGGAGGCGGACACGGGCGTTCGGGCTGGAGGTGGCGGGATCCTAAGGACAATCAGCCCGCCTGCACCTTGGCCCCGTAGGTGGCGGCATCCATCAGGTCGTCGAGCTCGCCGGGGGCCCCCAGCCGCACCAGCAGCAGCCAGCCCTCCCCGTAGGGATCGTTCTGAAGCTCCTCGGGGCTGGCCAGCACCGCCTCGTTGCGGGCCTCCACCGTGCCGCTCACGGGGGCCATCAGGTCCTCCACCGCCTTGACCGATTCGACGCTGCCGAAACTGGTCCCCTTCGCGAGGGCGGCCCCCACGGCCGGCAGCTCGACGAAGACGATGTCCCCCAGCTGATCGACGGCGAAGGAACTGATCCCGAGCCGCACCAGGTCACCCTCGGGGCGCACGTATTCGTGGCTCTCGGAGTAGCGGCAGTCGTCGGGGAAGGTGTGCGCCAAGGCCGGTGCGATGCGGAGGAGCAGGCCTCAGTCTGCCTGGGCCAGGGCCGCCAGGGCCCGCTCGAGGGCCAGGGCCACATGGCCGTGGTGGGTGCCGCCCTGGGCATAGAGCACCCAGGGCTCCCGCAGGGGGGCGTCGGCGGAGAACTCGCTGGTGCTGCCGTCGATGAACGTGCCGCCCGCCATCACCAGATCGCTGGCGTAGCCGGGCATGGGGGCCGGCACCGGATCCAGGTAGGCCCCCACCGGGGAGCACCCCTGGAACGCCCGGCAGACGGCGATCAGCCGGTCGGGGTGGCCGAGCCGCACCGCCTGGATCACGTCGCTGCGCTCGGCACCGGCGGCGGGGTTCACCGCATAGCCCAGGCCGGCGAACACCTCGGCCACCAGATCGGCGCCGATCAGGGCTTCGGCCACCATCTGGGGGGCCAGGAACAGCCCCTGGAACAGCAGGCGGTACTGGTCGAAGCCGGTGCCCCCCTCGCTGCCGATGCCCGGGGCGGTGAGCCGGCAGCAGGCCATCTCCACCAGGTCGCGACGACCGGCCACGTAGCCCCCCGTCGGCGCGATGGTGCCGCCGAGGTTCTTGATCAGGGAGCCGGCGATCAGGTCGGCGCCCACCGCGGTGGGTTCCAGGTCCTGCACCAGCTCCCCGTAGCAGTTGTCGACGAAGCAGACGCAGTCCGGCCGCAGCGCCTTGACCCGCTCACAGAGGCGCCCGATCGTGGCCACAGGCAGCGAGGGGCGCCAGCTGTAGCCGCAGCTGCGCTGGATCAGCACCATCCGCGTCTCCGGGGCCAGGGCGTCCTCCAGGCCCGCCTCATCCACTCCGCCGTCGGCGGTGAGGGGCAGTTCGTCGTAGGTGATGCCGAACTCGGCGAGGGACCCCTGGCCCGAGCCCCGCAGCCCGATCACCTCCTCGAGGGTGTCGTAGGGGCGGCCGGTGAGTGCCAGCAGCCGGTCGCCCGGGCGCAGCACCCCGAACAGGGCGGCGGTGATGGCGTGGGTGCCGCTGACGAACTGGAGCCGCACGGCGGCGGCTTCGGCCTGCAGCACCCGGGCGAAGACCCGATCCAGCACCTCCCGACCCAGGTCGCCGTGGCCGTAGCCGCTCACCGAGGCGAAGTGATGCACCCCGAGGCGTTCGGCGGCAAAGGCCTCCAGCACCCGCGCCAGGCGGGGCCGCACCGCGGCGGTGCGGGCGGCGGCCACCGGGGCCAGCCGCTCGAGGGCGGCGGCGACGGTGTCAGCGGCAGCCGAATCAGCGGGGCCGGGACAGACCTGCTCCAAATCCCTGGGGCCAGCAGGGGTCACTCTGCCATCGCTGCCGTGGGTCAGGATGGGAGGCCGAGCCCCAGACCACACCCGCCCTTTCCCCGGAGAACCGCTTGGTCGCACGATCCGAAGCCTCCCGATCAGGCCAGAGCGCCCGGACCGTGCGCGTGCCCTTGCAGGACGCCAGCCATTCCCGCAAGAAGGCCCAGCTGCTGGCGGCGATGGAATTGCCCCGGCCGCCCCTGCCGGCGAACCAGCGCAAGTTCAAGACCGGCACCACCGGCTTCATGCTGGCCATTCATGTGGGGGCGGTCTTCGCCCTGCTGCCACGTTTCTGGAGTCTGCAAGGGGTGGTCGTGCTGGCGGTCCTCTACTGGGCCACGGTGCTGGGGGTGACCCTCGGGCTGCACCGGCTGGTGGCGCACCGGGGCTTCGAGGCGCCCCGCTGGGTGGAACGGCTGCTGGTGCTGATGGGCACCCTGGCCTGCCAGAGCGGACCGATCGAGTGGGTGGGTCTGCACCGGCACCACCACCTCTTCTCTGACCAGCCCAATGATCACCACGACGCCGCCCGCGGCCTCTGGTGGGCCCACAGCGAGTGGATGCTGCACAAGATCCCGGCCCTCACCGAGATCCACCGCTTCACCGGCGACATGGAGAAGGATCCCTTCTACCGCTGGCTGGACCGCTGGTTCCTGCTGCTGCAGCTGCCCCTGGGGGCCGCCCTCTACTGGTACGGCAACTGGGCGGGCGTCCATGGCGGCGGCCTGGGGCTGGTGCTCTGGGGCATCCCGCTGCGCCTGGTGCTCGTGTATCACGTCACCTGGCTGGTGAACTCCGCCACCCACGCCTTCGGCTACCGCAACTTCGACTGCCCCGACCGCTCCCGCAACTGCTGGTGGGTGGCGATCCTCACCTTCGGCGAGGGCTGGCACAACAACCACCACGCCTACCCCCACTCGGCCCGCCACGGGCTGCGCTGGTTCGAGTTCGACATCACCTGGCAGCACATCCGCGCCCTGCGGGCCCTCGGCCTGGCCAGGAAGGTGCGCATCGCCCCGGTCTTCGGCCGGCGCGCCGACGCGGCCGCCTGAATCCCTGAGTCAGAGCTCGGCCGGGTCCGCCGTGGCCGGAATCGCCGCGCCGATCTCGCGGCGGATGGCGGCCGCCAGGTCGTCCGGGGCCTGGGCGGCGCCCTCCCCCTGGAGCCGGCGGGCCCGCTGGCGCAGCAGGTCCAGGAAGCGGTCCGGGCCCAGCTCCTCCTCCCCCGCCGCCCCCAGGGCCGCCAGGGTGCGGCGCAGCTCGGGCAACTCGGCATCCAGTTCCACCGCCGTGTAGTCGCGCTGGCCGGCGATCACCTCGGCGAAGCGTTCCCGCCGCTGGCGCTTGGCCACCGGATAGGCCGCCATCAGCCGGTCGCGACAGTCCCGCCAGGGCCGCCCGGCAGTGAGCAGCTGGGCCAGGGCCCCGCTGAGCCCGGCGGCCTCCGCCTCACTGATACGCAGATCGAAGCTGGCCGGCGGCTGGCGGAAGCCCACGAACACCTCGAGCAGGGCCCCGGGCCCCAGCACCCGCTGCTGCTCGTCGCGCACCGGCAGGGCCGAGCTGCAGAGGGCCTCCATGAGTTCGGGGTGGGCCGCCAGCAGGGTGCGCGCCGCCAGCGGCTCCAACCGGCCCCCGGGGGCCTGGGCATCGAGCCACAGGTTGACGCCCCCCAGGGCCAGGAACACCTCCGGACCGGGGGAGGCCAGCTTGCCGTTGCGCAGCATCGAGAGCTGGGAGTTGTGCACCCGACCCAGATCGAGGGCCTCGGCCAGCATCGGCAGAACCCGGTGGGACCAGCCGTTGCGCTCGTGCCAGACACGGATCAGGTGGGCGAAGGCGACGCGGCCAGATACGAGTTCGTCTCGATACCCCACTCGATCAGGATTCGTATTGCTACCATCTTAATCACTCATCAGGAGCCCGGTCCTTCATGGCCGTCACCCCCCTCTCCCGCCCCGGCATCCAGCCAGGCGCCCCATCCGGCGACCGCCGCGATGTCGGCACCAAAGCCCGCCACACCCGCCGCCCCGCCACCATCAACCAGGGAAGCGATTCCCTGGTCCGGGCCCGGGCCCTGCACGAACCGCGCCGCGGCGAACCCCGGGGCGTCTCGCCCAAGGGCACCCGCTGGGGCACGATCGGCTTCATGGTCCTGATCCACATCCTGGCGGTGGTGGCCCTGCTGCCCCGCTTCTGGAGCCTGGAGGCCGTCGGTGCCCTGCTGGTGATGTACTGGGTCACCGCCTGCCTAGGCGTCACGATCGGCTACCACCGCCTGCTCAGCCACCGCTCCTTCCGCGTTCCCCAGTGGCTGGAGCGCTTCTTCGCCACCTGCGGCGCCCTCAGCTGCCAGCACGGCCCCATCGACTGGGTCGGCCTGCACCGCCACCACCACAAGTTTTCCGATACGGAAGCGGATCACCACGACAGCAACAAGGGCTTCTGGTGGTCCCACATGGCCTGGATGTTCGAGGAGATTCCCGCCATGGCCGCCGTGCCCCGGCTCACGGGCGACCTGGCCACCGATCCCTACTACCGCTGGCTGAACCACAGCTTCCTGCTGCTCCAGGTGCCCCTGGGCCTGCTGCTCTTCTGGATCGGCAGCGTCACCGGTGCCGGCGGCTGGGCCCTGGTGCTGTGGGGCATCCCCCTGCGCCTGGTGATCGTCTACCAGTGCACCTGGCTGGTGAACTCGGCCACCCACATGTGGGGCGAGTCCGTCCACGACAGCGGCGACAAGTCGAAGAACAACCCCTGGGTGGCGGCGCTGACCTTCGGTGAGGGCTGGCACAACAACCACCACGCCTACCCCCATTCGGCCCGCCACGGCTTCGGCCCCCGCCAGTTCGACCTCACCTGGCAGCACATCCGCCTGATGCGCGCCCTGGGCCTGGCCACCCGGGTCCGCCTGCCCCGCGCCGCGGCCCCCACCAGCTCCATGTCGTAGGCTTGCCGATCGGATTTCAGATGGCTCAGCCGGGGCGTTGTCATGGTCAAGAAGCGTGTGCAGGTGGTCCTGAGCGAGGACATCCTTTCCCTGGGCAAAGACGGGGATCTGGTGGATGTCGCTCCCGGCTACGCCCGTAACTACCTCCTGCCCACCGGCAAGGCCCTGGCCGTCACCGCCGCTGTGCTGCGCCAGGTGGAGCACCGCCGGGCCAAGGAGGCGGAGCGCCAGGCGGCCCTGAAGGCCGAGGCTGTCGCCTTCCGCACCGCCCTCGACACCATCGGCCGCTTCACCGTCAAGAAGCAGACCGGCGGCGACGACGTCCTCTTCGGCACCGTCACCAACGGTGACGTGGCCGAGGCCATCGAGGCGGCCACAAAGAAAGAGGTCGACCGCCGCGCCATCACCGTTCCCGAGATCCACCGCACCGGCTCCTACAAGGTGCAGGTCAAGCTGCACCCCGAGGTCGTCGCTGACGTCAACCTGGAAGTGGTCAGCTACTGATCGGCCAGCAGCGAACCGATTCTTTCCGCTCCGGGCGCCAGAGTGATCCTCCTCACCGGCGCCCGATCCTGACCGATCCGGCTTTGCGTTCCGTGAGCCGCGTTCTGGAGTCCCGTCCATGGTGAGCGTGCCCCTGGCTGGTTCCGAGCCACCCCGGCCCGATGGTCCGAGGCCCACGTCCCGGCGCGACGAGCAGGCCGGCTTCGAGGCCCTGCCCGATTCCGTCCCGCCCCAGAACCTGGAGGCTGAAGAGTCGGTGCTCGGCGGCATCCTTCTCGATCCCGACGCCATCGGCCGCGTCGCCGACGTGCTGCGGCCCGAAGCCTTCTATCTCGGCGCCCACCGCGAGATCTACCGCACCGCCCTGATGCTGCACAGCCAGGGCAAGCCCACCGACCTCACGGCCATGGCCGCCTGGCTCGCCGACACCGGCCAGCTGGAGAAGGTGGGCGGCAGCGCCCGGCTGGTCGAGCTGGTGGAGCGCACCCTCTCCACCGCCTCCATCGACCAGGTGGCACGACTGGTGATGGACAAGCACCTGCGGCGCCAGCTGATCCGCTCCGCCAACGAGGTGATCCGCCTCGGCTTCGACCAGAGCCTGCCAATGGAGCAGGTGCTCGATGAGGCCGAGCAGAAGATCTTCGCCATCAGCCAGGAGAAGCCCACCGCCGGCCTCACCCCCACCGCGGAGATCCTCACCAGCACCTTCAACGAGATCGAGAGCCGTTCCCTCGGCACCGCCGTCGCCGGCATCCCGGTCAACTTCTACGACCTGGATGCCATCACCCAGGGCCTGCAGCGCAGCGACCTGATCATCGTCGCCGGACGGCCCGCCATGGGCAAGACCTCGATCGTGCTCAACATCGCCAAGAACGTCGCCCAGCTGCACCAGCTGCCGGTGTGCGTGTTCAGCCTGGAGATGAGCAAGGAGCAGCTCACCTACCGCCTGCTGTCGATGGAGGTGGGCATCGAGAGCGGCCGCCTGCGCACCGGCCGCCTGCAGCAGGAGGAGTGGCCCCTGCTCGGCCAGGGCATCAACAGCCTCGGCCAGCTGCCCCTGTTCATCGACGACAAGCCCAATTCCGGCGTGCTCGAGATGCGCTCCCTCTGCCGGCGCCTGATGGCCGAAACCGGCAAGGAACTCGGCCTGATCGTGATCGATTACCTGCAGCTGATGGAGGGCAGCACCCCCGACAACCGTGTCCAGGAACTCTCCCGCATCACCCGGGGCCTCAAGGGCATGGCCCGCGAACTGCACGTGCCCGTCATCGCCCTTTCCCAGCTCAGCCGCGGCGTCGAATCCCGCACCAACAAACGCCCCATGCTCAGCGACCTGCGGGAATCGGGCTCGATCGAGCAGGACGCCGATCTGGTGCTGATGATCTACCGCGACGAGTACTACAACCCAGAAACCGCCGACCGCGGCATCACCGAAGTCATCGTCACCAAGCACCGAAACGGCCCTGTCGGCACCGTGAAACTGCTGTTCGAACCGCAGTTCACTCGCTTCCGCAATCTGGCTGCATAGAATCGGCTGCATTGCGGCGCTGCATAGGGATATCCGCCGTATCCAGCCAGGGAAAGGGCCAGTAGCCTGAACATCAAGGCCCCGTGAAGCTATACGTGCAACATCATTCCTTCTGGTTTTATGTTATCGCCTTTTTCGCCATCATCCTGGCGCGCTATCTCGCCATGGCCGGCTTCGCGCACTGGCTTCTCTATCAGCGCCAGGAGGCCAGGGTCTCCGTTTTCAATGACATCCAGCTGTCCATCATCTCGGCCGCCATCTTCTCCCTGGCCACCGCCCTGCTGATGACGCTGCAGGAGCAGGGCCTGACCCGCCTGCATGGCCAGATCCATGCCGACACCTGGTGGAGCCTGCCGCTCAGTTACGTGGCCGTGCTGGTACTGCAGGATGCCTATTTCTACGCCACCCACCGGCTGTTCCACCAGCCAAAACTCTTCCCCTGGTTTCACCGTGGGCACCACCGATCCCGCCAGCCCACACCCTGGACCTCCTTCGCCTTCGACCCCCTCGAAGCCGTCGTTCAGGCCCTGTTCCTGATCGGCATCGTGATGCTGATTCCCCTGCATTTCGCCACCCTGCTGGCGGTGCTCACCACGATGACGGTGTGGGCCGTGGTCAACCACCTGGGCCTGGAGGTGCTGCCGCTGAGCTTTCCCCACCACTGGCTGGGGCGCTGGCTGATCGGCCCCGCCCACCACTCCCTGCACCACCGCCGCCACGGCCATCATTTCGGGCTCTATTTCACCTTCTGGGATCGGGTGTTCGGCACCGAGGATCCCGCCTACGCCGCCTCGCTGCAGCCACCGGGGTGAGCAGGCCGGGGCCCTCAGGAAGGGTCGCTGAGCCCTGCCAGATCGGCCGCCCGCACCACGGCGGCCAGACGGGACAGCTGAGCGATGGACTGCTCGTGCTCCTGGGGGCTCGCCGCCGCGCAGGCGTCCTCCACCAGCACCACCTGGAAGTCGCGGTCGTGGGCCTCCCGGGCCGCCGCCTGCAGGGCCCAGGCGGTGCTGACGCCCCCCAGCAGCAGCCGCTCGATCCCGGCGGCCCGCAGCAGCGTCGCCAGGGCGGTGCCGTGGAAGGGGCTCAGCCGGTGCTTCACCAGCACCGGATCGCCGGGCTCCACCGCCAGTTCGGCGTGGAACTCCGTGCCCCACTGCCCCAGCCGCAGGCCCCCCAGCTCCCGCGCCCGGCCCAGGAGTGGCGCGTGGGCGGGCAGCTCCGGATAGCCGGCTCGGAAGGCCACCTTCACCAGGACCGTGGGCCAGCCGCGGGCGCGGGCGTGCTCGAGGGCCTGGTTGGCCGCGCCCAGCACGCCACGCCGTTGCACTTCGGCGGCGCAGGTGGGCATCGCCCCGTCGGGGTGGATGAGGTCGTTGATCAGATCGATCAGCACCAGGGCGGTGCGCATGGGCGGGCGCCTCGACCGCAGTTACCCATCATCGGCCGCCGGACCGTGCCCGGCCGCCCCACCGGCCCCTGCAGCGCCATACATTCAAGGGATGGCCCTGAGCGCAGACCCCACCGAACGCTTCGACCTGATCGTGGTCGGCGGCGGCCATGCCGGCTGCGAGGCGGCCCTCACCGCCGCCCGGCTGGGCATCTCGACGGCCCTGTTCAGCCTCAACCTCGACCGCATCGCCTGGCAGCCCTGCAACCCGGCCGTTGGCGGCCCGGCCAAGAGCCAGCTGGTCCATGAGGTGGATGCCCTCGGGGGGGTGATCGGCCGGCTGGCCGATGCCACCGCCCTGCAGAAACGGCTGCTCAACGCCAGCCGCGGCCCGGCCGTGTGGGCGCTGCGGGCCCAGACCGACAAACGCCTCTACGCCCGCCAGATGCTGCAGCTGCTGCAGCACACCCCCAACCTGGCCCTGCGCGAAGCGATGGTCACGGGGCTGGAGCTGGAGGGCGATCCCAACGATCCGGCCGGCCCGCCGGCCCGGGTGATCGGCGTGCGCACCTACTTCGGCAGCGTCTACGGCGCCGGCGCCGTGATCCTCACCACCGGCACCTTCCTGGGGGGCCGCATCTGGGTGGGCAACCGCTCGATGGCGGCGGGCCGGGCCGGCGAGCAGCCCGCCGAAGGGCTCACCGAAGCCCTGCAGGCCCTGGGGTTCCGCACCGACCGGCTCAAGACCGGCACCCCCGCCCGCGTCGACCGGCGCAGCGTGGCCCTCGACCAGCTGGAGGAGCAGCCCAGCGACGCCGCCGACCGCTTCTTCAGCTTCGATCCCACCGCCCGGGTGAGCGGCGAGCAGATGGCCTGCCACATCACCCGCACCACGGCGGCCACCCACCAGCTGATCCGCGACAACCTGCACCTCACGCCGATCTACGGCGGCTTCATCGACAGCAAGGGGCCCCGCTACTGCCCCTCGATCGAGGACAAGATCGTGCGCTTCGCCGACAAGGACAGCCACCAGATCTTCCTGGAGCCGGAAGGGCGCGACACCCCCGAGCTCTACGTCCAGGGCTTCTCCACCGGCCTGCCCGAATCCCTGCAGCTGGCCCTGCTGCGGACCCTTCCGGGTCTGGAGGCCTGCGTGATGCTGCGGCCCGCCTACGCCGTCGACTACGACATCCTGCCGGCCACCCAGCTGGAGCCCTCCCTGGAAACCAAACGGGTGCGGGGCCTGTTCTCGGCGGGCCAGCTCAACGGCACCACCGGTTACGAGGAGGCCGCCGCCCAGGGGCTGGTGGCCGGGCTGAACGCGGCCCGCCTGCTGGGGGGCCAGGACCCGGTGCATTTCCCCCGGGAGGGCAGCTACATCGGCACCCTGGTGGACGACCTGGTCACCCAGGACCTCAAGGAGCCCTACCGGGTGCTGACCAGCCGCAGCGAGTACCGCCTGGTGCTGCGCGGCGACAACGCCGATCGCCGCCTCACGCCCCTGGGCCACCGGCTGGGCCTGATCGACGAACGGCGCTGGCGCCTGTTCGAGCAGAAGCAGGCCGCCATCGACGCCGAGAAACAGCGGCTGGAAACGGTGCGGCTCAAGGCCTCCGATCCCGCCGCCACCGACGTGGCCGCCGCCACCGGCGCCGGCATCAACGGCTCGATCACCCTGGCCGATCTGCTGCGCCGGCCGGGCCTGCACGGCGAGGATCTGGTGCGGCTGGGGCTCGCCGATCCGGATCTGCCGATCGATGTGCGCGACGGCGCCGAGATCGACATCAAGTACAGCGGCTATCTGGCCCGCCAGGAACAGCAGATCGAGCGGGTGCGGCGTCAGCTCGACCGCGCCATCCCCGCCGACGTCGACTACGCCGCCATCGGCACCCTCTCGGCGGAGGCCCGCGAGAAGCTGGCGGCCATCCAGCCCCGCAGCCTGGGCCAGGCCTCCCGGATTCCCGGGGTCAGCCCCGCCGACGTCAACGCCCTGCTGCTCTGGCTGGAGCTGCAGCGGCGCCGGGGACAGCCGGGCCCTCGTCAGACCGCGGAAGCATCGTTACAGTGACGCACGCCTGACGCCGAGGTCTGCAGATGAGCCCCTCCCCTCGGCGTCCCCTGCGTGGCATTCCCACCTCCCGTGCCTACTGGGAGCTGAAGGCCGAGCAGATGATGAACCGGGTCTTCGATCCGGAGGCCACCATCGATCTTGACGTGGCCTCCCAGGCCGAGGTCCCGCCGCCCCTGCCCCTGGCCCCCCCGGTGCGGCGGCTGCGGGGCCGTCCCGCCTCCCCGGCCGCTGCCCCATCCCGGCACGATCGCAACACCCTGCTGCTGACGGCCATGGGAGGGGTCTGCATGGTCAGCGTCGCCAGTTCGGTGCTGTACCTCACCCACTCCAGCCGCATGCAGCAGGCCCTCAGCCAGGAGCGCAGCCTGCTGCTGGTGGAGAGGCTGCGCAGCCTCGGCCCGGCCAACCCGGCCCCGCTCGGGGCCGCCGGGACCAGCCTGGCCGGCGGCCCGTCCGTCCTGCCGCTCGCCAGCGACCAGCTGCCCCCGCCTCCGGAGGAACCCTGGATCGAGCAGCTGTCCCAGCTGCCCCAGCCGGAGGGCTCGAGGGCGCCGGTCCTGCGGGTGCCGGTGAGCCCGAAACTGGCCGCCGCCGCCCCCCCTGCCACCGGTGGCGGGGGCGGGGGCTACGGCGAACGCAGCGCCGCCCCGGCCGGTGGCGGCCCCGTGCCCGAGCTGGTGGGGGTGGTGGGCTCGGCCGGGCGCCCCGCCTCGGCGATCTTCCAGATGGGGGGGAGCTCCACCAGCGTCAGCGTCGGCGAGGCGATCGGGGGCAGCGGCTGGCGCCTTCGCTCCGCCGATGGCGACACCGCCATGATCGAACGGGGTGGCGAGGTGCGGCGCATCTCGATCAGCAACGGCTACTGACCTGCACCTGCCCCCCGGCCCGCCATGATCCAAGCCACCGGCGGCCTGCTGCCGTCTCCCACGTGCCTGTGGCAGGCCAGTGCCGCCGAACGCCCCCAGCCTCCGGCCGGCGGTGAGTTGAGCGGTCCCTGGACGCTGCTGCTGCTGGGGGACGGCAGCCCGACCCGGCATCTGCAGCTTCTCACCGGCCATCCGGTGGAGGTGGAACTGATCGCCATGGCTTCCGAAGCGGGTGTCTCCGCCGGAGCACCGGCGGAGGTGGCCGAGCTGGCCGAGCCGCTGCTGCGGCGGCAGGTGTGGCTCACCTGCGGGCCCCAGACCCTGGGCTGGGCCGAGAGCTGGTGGAACCAGGCCGAGGCGGAGGCCCATCTGCAGGATCGCCGGCTGCCGATCTGGCGCAGCCTCTCGGCGGGGCGGGCGGAGCTGTACCGCGAGGTGGATGGCTTCGGTCAGGTGCAGGAACCCTGGCTCGAGGAGCGTTTCGGCCACGCGGGGCCCTTCTGGAGCCGGCATTACCGCTTCTTTCGCCACGGGCGGGAACTCACCGTGATCCGGGAGGTGTTCTCCCCGGCGCTGGAGCGCTGGCTGGGGCCGGCCCAGGCGGAATCGGTTCGTAACGACTCATCAATTCGGTAACACCGTGTGGCGGTTTGCTGTTGACGAATTGACGCTCGAAAGTCGCTGGCCAGCATTCGGATACTTGAAACCGCCCCATGTCCAACCGCCACAGCGCCCAGACCCCGCCGGGAGGGGACTGGCTCACCCTCACCGAACTGGGCCGCCGCTACGGCGTCTCCGCCGTGCACACCGGAAAACTGCTGGTGGCCTCCGGCCTGCGTCGCAGCAGCGGCGAACCCACCGCCGAAGCCCTGGCGGCCGGCCTGGCCATGCGTCCCCAGCCGGGTCATCACCACTCCAGCCTCTGGCTGCACCAGGGCTGCGCCCCCCACCTGGAGCGGCTGGGGCTGGTGCCCCAGGCCCAGCGCACCATGGTGAGTCTCTGGGCCGATCTGCTCAGCGCCCTGCAGAACGGCTCACCGTCGATCAGCATCTCGGCCGAGGAGATGGCCATTGACGTTCCCCGCGACCTGGTGAAGCCGGTGAACAGGGAACTGCGTCAGCGGGGCTGCAGCTTCCGCGTCAACCTGAAGGTCAGGACAGCCGCAGGGCCTGGGCCTGCTTGCTCGCCTGCTCGAGCATCTGACGCAGCCGGTCCTCGTCGGTATGGCTGAGGTTGGTGCGCAGCAGCTTGGCGTGGGGCGCATGAACCCGCAGCCGCTCGATCAGCCGATCGGGGGTGGCGTCGCGCAGCAGCAGGCACAGGGCCGCACTGCCGGGGGGAAGGGTTTCTCCCACCTCCCGCATGAAGTTGTCGTTGATGCCCAGGTCCGACAGGGAACCTGAAGCGGCCCCCAGGCCGACCCCGACGGCGGCCCCGAGCAGGGGATTGAGGAACAGCAGGCCCACGAGGGTTCCCCAGAAGCCACCGCCGAGGGCACCGGCCTTGGTGAGATTCAGCGATTGGTGCAGGCGCACCTTGCCGTCGGGTTCGGCCTCGACGACGACCGCATCCTCGAGGGCGATCAGTTCCTCCTTCTGAATCTCCACCAGCTGGCGCCGCACCTGGTCGGCCTCCGCCACGGACGGAAACCCAACCACCACCAGGCTGCTCATGGCCGACATCCATGCAAGTACGGAGCTAGTCCTAACCCACTTCCCGCCGAAATGGCGGTGTCCCCAGCTCAGGGGCGTCGGCGGCTGGAGCGGGGCAGCGGCCGGCCGGAGTCCGGAGGCGGGAAGGCCGGTTCCGGCTCGCCGGACCCCTCGGGCCGCTGCCAGCGGGGCAGGGTGAAGCTGGCGTCATCCGGCCAGTCGCCATCGTCTGCCGCGCCGGAGCCTGGAGCCGAGAGAGGGGCGGCGGTGGAAGCCGAGGCGGGGGCGGGCGATGGCGGCGGCCCTGAGCGGCCGCGGCGGGAGACCGCCTCGAGCATCGGGCGGCGGGAACGGCCCGGGGCCGGCGGTTCCACCGGAGCCCCGGGGGCACTGCGGTCACTCTCCTGCCAGGGTTCCCGCCAGTCGTCGCCGTCGTCGAGCAGCCAGTCGAGGCGGCCCTCGACCCAGCGGCCGAGCTCGTCCATCCGGGGCCGCAGCTGGGAGCGACGGTCGGTCCCTCGCCCGGCGGGTCGGCCCCCCGGCCGCGACCCCGCTACCCCCTCAACGAACTGTCGGCCGGCCGTCACCCAGCGATCAACGCGCTGATCGAGGGGATCGCTGCCGCCACGGGGACGCCGGGACAGCTCGCGCTCCCGAGCATCGCGCGGCTGGATGTCGCGTTCGCGGGGTTCGCGTTCACGGGAGTCGCGCTCGGGAGGTTCGCGGTCCCAGGGATCCCGTTCGCGGCCGTAGCCCTGATCCATCGGATGCATCAGACCAATTTAGCGGCGCCGACCGGACAGCCAGTGCTCCCGCCCCATCCCCACCAGGGCAATGGTGAAGCCACCCCATTCCAGGGTCCACAGAAACGTCGCCATCGGCCCCAACACCTGCGCCAGAACCTAGGCGGTGTTGGGCTCGAACACCAGCAGACAGCTCGCATCCCAGCGTCCGCCGTGGAGGCGCTCGCAGCAGCGCCGGCAGGCCAGGCCCTGCCGGCGGCGCTGGTAGGGCGTGCTGCTGTCGCAGCGCGGACAGCGGGCGATCCAGCGGCTGGCGGCCACCGGCAGGGGATAGCGGTGCCGCAGGCTCACCTGAAAGTCGTCCTGGGCCCGGTTGATCTGCTCCATCCGGGCCCGGAACCGGGGGCCATGGACCTCCGACGCCACCAGCACCCGGTCCACCCAGGCATGGATCATTTCGTGGCAGAGGGTGCCCAGGGTGGCCTGCCGCGGCAGCGGCTCCAGCAGGGGCCTCGAGAGGACGATCTCGCAGAGGTCACGCCCGTCGGCCAGACGCCCCCGCCGATAGAGCCCGGCGGTGCGGGTCAGCCGGCCGTCGCTCCAGCGCACGTCCACCAGCGGCCGGTTCTCCCGGGTGAGCTGGCCGTCGAAGTGCTCGCGGTTGAGCCGGTGGAACAGGGGCAGGAGCGGTTCCAGGGGCATCGGCCCATTCTGGTGGGGTCGTCCGTCAGACTCTGCAACGCTGCGAACGGATGGGATCACCATGGACTGGGGACTGGCCCGCGACATCGGCACCAAGCTCCTGCTGGCGGGAGCCGGTGGCCTGCTTCTGTACTGGACCATCTCGGCGGTCCGGCTGGTGCTCAGCGCCCGGGGCATCAATCCGCTGATCAAGCAGTTCTTCACCCAGGTGGCCTCCGGCCAGGTGGACGGGGCCTACCTGCTCACCACCCGCAACTACCGCTCCCACGTCAACCGCCAGCAGTTCATCCGCTTCCTGGCCGGGCTGCAGCTCAACAAGTACCGCAACCTCAAGTCCGGCCGTCCGCGGCTGCAGGAGGGCCAGGTGATCCTGACGGTCAAGCTCAAGACCGACGGCAAGGAGGAACTCCCCCTCGACTTCACCTTCGTGAAGGTGGAGGAGGCCTGGCGGGTGGATCGGATCACCAAGCTGGCGGCCGCCTGAGCCGTGGCCCAAGCCCGGGCGGAGGAACTGCGGCGGCTGCTCAACCGCGCCGCCCACGCCTACTACGTGCTCGATGCTCCCGTGATGGAGGACCCGGTCTATGACCGGCTCTACCGGGAGCTCGTGGCCCTGGAGGAGGCCGATCCGGAGCTGATCCGGCCCGACAGCCCCACCCGACGGGTGGGCGGTTCCCCGGCCGAGGGGTTCACCAGCGTGGCCCACCGGATCGGCCTGCTGAGCCTCGACAACGCCTTCTCCCACGACGAGCTCGACGGCTGGTACTCCCGGCTGCTGCGGGTGCTCGACCGGGAGGCCCAGGAGGGCGCACCGGCGCCGGCCCTGCCGATGGTGGGCGAACTCAAGATCGACGGCAACGCCCTCGCCCTCAGCTATGAGCAGGGGGTGCTGGTGCGTGCCGCCACCCGGGGGGAAGGGGAGCGGGGCGAGGAGATCACCGCCAACGTGCGCACGATCCGCAGCGTGCCCCTGCGGCTCGACCTGGAGCAGCCCCCCGCCTGGGTGGAGGTGCGCGGTGAGGCCTTCATCCCGGAGTCCACCTTCGCCGCCATCAACGCCGAGCGCGCCGAGCGGGGCGAGGCCCCCTTCGCCAATCCGCGCAACGCCTGTGCCGGCACCCTGCGGCAGCTGGATCCGAAGGTGGTGGCCTCCCGCGGGCTGTCGTTCTTCGCCTACACCCTGCACCTGCCCGAGGACTGGCGGGCCGGCCCTGGAGACCCTGCCGTGCCCCGCAGCCAGTGGCAGGCCCTGGATTGGCTGAAGGCGGCCGGGTTCCGCGTCAATCCCCACTGCGCCCTCTGCCCCGACCTGGCGGCGGTGAAGGCCTTCTGCGACCGCTGGGAGCAGGAGCGCCGCGGCCTGCCCTACGCCACCGATGGGGTGGTGGTGAAACTCGACGACCTGCGCCTCCAGGAGGAGGCGGGCTTCACCCAGAAGGCGCCCCGCTGGGCGATCGCCCTCAAGTACGCCGCCGAGGAGGCCCCCAGCCGCCTGCTGCGCCTCACCTGCCAGGTGGGCCGCACGGGGGTGGTCACGCCTGTGGCGGAGTTCGAGCCGGTGCCCCTGGCCGGCACCACCGTCAGCCGCGCCACCCTCCACAACGCCGACCGCCTGGCGGAGCTGGATCTCTGCGCCGGCGACACGATCGTGGTGCGCAAGGCGGGCGAGATCATCCCGGAGGTGGTGCGGGTGCTGGTGGAGCTGCGGCCGGAGGGGGCCAGGCGGCTGGAGCTGCCGCCCAACTGCCCGGAATGCGGCTCGGCGCTGGTGCGGGAGGAGGGGGAGGCCGCCACCCGCTGCGTCAACAACGGCTGCCCCGCCATCCTGCGGGGCTCCCTGCGCCACTGGGTGAGCAAGGGGGCCCTCGATGTGGACGGCCTGGGGATCAAGCTGATCGAGCAGCTGGTGGACCGGGGCCTGGTGAGGTCGATCCCCGGCCTCTACGGGCTCGATGCCGCCCTGCTGGCCAGCCTGGAGCGGATGGGGGACACCTCCGCCGCCAAGCTGGTGGCCGCCCTGGAGGCGTCGAAGCACCAGCCCTGGCACCGCCAGCTCTATGGCCTCGGCATCCACCACGTGGGCGAGGTCAACGCCAAGGCCCTGGCCCGGGCCTTTCCCAGCGCCGACGCGCTCGAAGCCGCCGCCCTGACAGGCGAAGCCGGCGAGGGCCCCGATCCGCTCACGGAGGTCTTCGGCATCGGCCCCGAGATCGCCCAGTCCCTGCGGCAGTGGTTCGCCACGCCGGCCAACCGGCTGCTGCTGGAGCAGCTGGGTGAACTGGGCTTCTCCCTGGCCGCCGCGCCGGAGCCGGACGGGGACGGCGATGGGGGGCCGCCGGCGGCGACGCCCCTGACGGGGCTCACCTTCGTGCTCACCGGCACCCTGCCCTCCCTGAGCCGGTCCGCGGCCCAGGCCCTGATCGAGGCGGCCGGGGGGAAGGTGAGCGGCTCGGTGAGCCGGAAGACCAGCTACGTGGTGGCCGGTGAGGAGGCCGGCGGCAAGCTCACCAAGGCCCAGTCCCTGGGGGTGAGCGTGCTGGATGAGGACGGCCTGCGGGCGCTGCTGGCGGAGGATCCGGCCTGAGCCTCCCGTTGGGATGACGGCGCCGGGATGGCCGGCCAGAGTGACGGGGGCGCCCCTCCCCCCGCCCCGCTCCATGCGACGTCGGCAACTGATCGTGATCGCCGTGGTGGCGGCCCTGGGCTGGAGCGTGGCCCGGGCCCTGCCGCCGGGGGCGGCCCCGACCCTGCAGGGGCTGGCGGCGGCGCGCGGGCTGCGCTGGGGCACCGCCGTCACCAATGACCAGCTGCGGGATCCGGGTCTGCGCCGCCTGGTGGGCGAGCAGAGCGGCCTGATCGTGCCCGAGTCGGAGCTGAAGTGGGATGGGGTGGAGGCCGCGCCCGGCCGCTTCGACTTCAGCGCCCCGGACCGGCTGCTGGCCTTCGCCCGCGAGCAGGGTCTGGCGATGCGGGGCCACACCCTGGTGTGGCACGAGCAGCTGCCGGCCTGGGTGAAGGCCCTGCCGCCGGCGGCGCTGGATCGGGCCATGGCGACCTACATCCGCACGGTGGTGGGGCACTACCGCGGCCAGCTGCCGTCGTGGGACGTGGTCAACGAACCGATCGCCGACGACGGCACGGGCCTGCGCCGCAGCCTCTGGCTGGAGCGGCTGGGCCCCGACTACATCGCCCGGGCGCTGACCCTGGCGCACCAGGCCGACCCGAAGGCGGCCCTGGTGATCAACGAGTACGGGCTGGAGGGCGATGACGCCAAGACGGCGCGCAAACGGCAGGCCCTCCTGAAGCTCCTGCGGCAGCTGCGGCAGCGCGGCGTCCCGCTGAACGCCGTCGGTCTGCAGGCCCATCTCTATGCCAACGGCAGCGGACCCACCACCTTCCGCACCCTGCCCGCCTTCCTGAAGGAGCTGGCCGCCCTGGACCTGGACATCCTCGTGACCGAACTGGACGTGAACGACCGGGAACTGCCGGCGGCCATCCCGGAGCGGGACCGGGCCGTGGCGGCGGTGTATGGCGCCTTCCTGGCGGCGGTCCTGCCGGAACCGCGCCTGAAGCTGATCACCACCTGGGGATTGAGTGATCGCACCACCTGGCTGAATGCGTTCATGCCGCGGGCGGATGGCCTGCCCCAGCGGCCCCTGCCCTTCGATGAAGACAACCAACCCAAACCGGCAACCGCCACGATTCAGGCGGCCCTCGAGAAGCGCTGAGCGGCTCAGATGGGCGGCCTCAGGAGAGCCGGCTGCTGACAGATTCACAACCAATCGATAGGTCTTATCGAAGCAAAAAAATCCGGCGCTGTTAGAATGGAGTGTCTTCCATCCAACGCTGGGATGCCCCCATCCGCCGCGGGCACAAGTGAGCCTGAATCCGCCGGCCCTGCCGGTCAGGTCATGGATGTCGCCGCCCCTGACATCGCCCCAACGGATGGCGACGACGCCATTCCCAGCTCCCGCAGGGCCGATCTCACCATCCTGCTGATTTCGGCGGGGCTGCTGATCACGGCCCTGGCCATCGTGATCAACTTCTTCACCGCCCGCTCCCGCGACGCGGTCATCAATGCCACCCCGATCGTGCTGAGGAGTCCGGTCACCGGCACCCTGGAAAGCCTCAACGTGGGGACGGGCGTGGAGGTCCGCCCCGGCCAGACCCTGGCGATCATCGTCAACCCCAGGGCCTCCCGGGATGCCCTCTCAGCCCTCGAGACGGATCTGGAGACGGCCCGGGGCCGGCTCCAGGAACTGCGGACGCGCCGCGACCTGCGCCAGAAGCTCGTGGAGCGGCTCACCCAGGACGCCCGCCAGCAGCGCAACCTGGAGGTGGCCCGCGACCAGGGCGACCGGGACAACCTGGGTTTCGCCCTGGATCGCGCCCGCAAGGAACTGGCCTTCGCCCAGCGGGAGACCCGGCGCCAGGAGGAGCTGTTCCGCGCCGGTGCCGTGGCCGCGAACGTGGTCGACCGGGCCCGCACCACCGAACTGCAGCGGGCCCGGGAGGTGCGGGGCCTGGAGGCCCAGCTGGCCGGCCAGGCGGCGGTGCTGGAGGCCTCCCGCAACGAACTGACCCTGCGCAACAACCGCAGCAACTCCGATCCGGTGGTGCGGCTGCAGGAGGCCACCATCGCCCTGGAGAACGCCGAAGGGGATGTGCGCACCCAGACGTTCCAGGTGAGTGGCCTGGAGCAGCAGGTGGCTGTGGCCCGCAAGGAATGGCAGGAGCGCAGCCGCGCCCGCCTGGTCAGCCCCCGCAAGGCGGTGATCTGGCAGCTGGGGGCCCAGCGGGGCGACTCCGTCGATGCGATGCAGTCGGTGATCCAGATGATCGACTGCAGCCAGCGCTGGCTCACCACCACGGTGGCGGAGAACGACCTCAACCGGATCCGCCTGGGCAGCAAGGCCAGGATCGAGCTGGTGGGCAGCCGCGACAAGCTGCGGGGTGAGGTGGTGGGGATCCGCTCCGGCATCGGCCGCACCCAGCTGGGCGAGGAGGCCCCCACGCCGGTGCCGATCAACCTGGCCAGGGAGAGCGAGGTGAAGATCCGCATCCTCAACGATTTCCCGGCCCCTCCGGGGGAGTTCTGCTACGTGGGGTTCACGGCGAAGGTCAGCTTCCAGCGATGAAGTTCCTGCATGCGTTTTCGGATCCCCAGGGCCGCTCGAGGATCTCGCCCTGGGTCTGGATGGTGCTGCTGCTCTCGGCGGGGTGCCTGGTGATGGCGGTGCTGCTGGCCAACCTGCAGGTGTCCGTGGTGGCGGTCGGGCTGCTCAATCCCCTCAGCTTCCGGGTCCTGCCGGAGCTCTGGCAGGTGCGGGATGTGTGGGTCGACGTGCTGCTGCCCCTGGCCCTGGCGATCGGCATCTGCCTGGGGGTGAACCTGCTGCCCAGGCGGCCCTCCAGCTATCTGCTGGTGAACGTGGTGCTGTCGGTCTTCACGATCCGCTACTTCATCTGGCGCGCCACCACCATCAACACGGCCCACCCGGTCAGCCTGTTCTTCAGCCTCGTCTTCTTCCTCTGCGAGGTCACCTACCTGCTGACATCGGCGCTGCAGTTCTACCCCTCCCTCCGGTACAGGCCCCAGCAACGGCGACGCCAGGCGGACCAGCTCCTGGCCTGGGCAAAGGAACAGCAGCCCAGCGTGGACCTGTGGATTCCCACCTACAACGAATCCGAGCGACTGATCCGGCGCTGCGTCATGGCCTGCCGCAACATCCAGTACGCCAACAAGACCATCTACGTTCTGGATGATGGCCACCGCCCCGCCATTGCCGCCCTGGCCGCCGAGCTGGGGGTGCAGTATCTGAGCCGGCCCGACAACCTGCACCGCAAGGCCGGCAATCTCAACTACGCCCTGGCCCATTCCAAGGGCGAGCTGATCGCCGTCTTCGATTGCGATTTCATTCCCTTCAGCCGCTTCCTCGACCGCACGGTGGGTTTCTTCAAGGATCCCGAGGTTGCCCTGGTGCAGACGCCACAGCATTACTTCAACTCCGATTTTCACAACCGCAACCTCGGGCTGGATGTGCTGGTGCCGGACGACATGGACTATTTCTTCCGTTACGTCCAGGTGATCCGGGATCCGTTCAATGCCGTGGTCTGCTGCGGCACCTCCTACCTGGCCCGGCGATCGGCCCTGGAGTCCATCGGCGGTTATGTCACCCACTGCATCGTCGAAGACAACCAGACGGGCACCCGCCTGCTCACCCGTGGCTGGCGCATGATCTACCTCGATGAGGTGCTGAGCCTGGGCGAAGTGCCCCGCACGTTCCGCGATTACCTCGAGCAGCGGCTGCGCTGGATGCAGGGCAATGTGCAGGTCTTCACGTCTCCCAAGCAACTGCCGATCTGGAAGACGCTGAATGTCTGGCAGAAGGTCTTCTATCTGAATCTCCTGCTCAGTCTGCTGACACCCCTGTTTCGCGCCGTCTACATCGTTTTCCCGCTGTTGTCGATGCTGATCGGCTTCACCCTGATCGCCGCTCCGCCGGTGGAATACCTGGCCTACGGCCTGCCGTTCGTGATCATGCTCTACTTCCTGCCCTCCTGGCAGACCAACGGCCACTACTTCCATTTCTGGACGGAAGTCTATGAAGCCCTGTTCTGCTTCCCGGCCCTGAGGAGGCTGTCGCAGATTCTGTTCCGGCCCTTCCGTTCCGTGGGCAGCCTGGTGACCAACAAGGACGTCACCAGCCAGAAACAGATCCTGGATCTGCGATTCGCCTGGCCCTTTCTCACCTACCTGTTCCTGTTCGTGGGTGTGCTGGTGCTGAACTACGGCCTGCCCCTGCTGGACATCCGCTGGTCCCGATCCGTCTTCGAGGGGGAAGGCCTGATGGTGGGCTGGAACCTCTACAACGGCCTGCTGATGTTCATCTGTCTGCTGGCCTGCATCGACAAGCCGGTGCGTCGCCAGGCCGACCGTTTCCCCCTGGAACTGGCGGCCTGCCTGGAACTGGGGGGCAAGGAGTACTGGGGCACCACCAACGACGTCTCCGAACAGGGGGCGAGCCTGGTGCTCAACACCGCCGCCCCCACAGGGAAGGAAACCGAGGGCCTGCTGCGGGTGCCCCAGTTCCACCTGGAACTGCCGGTGCGCCTGATGCGGTCCGGCCGCCTGCGCCAGCTGCCGCTGCTGGGGCTGAGCTTCCAGATGCCGGCCCAGGAAACGGAGGCCGCCCTCATCCAGCTGATCTACGGGGAAAATGCCTGGTTCCAGAAAGTGACGCGGGTGGGCAGCATCGAGGCCCTGTTCCTGCTCCTCGGCAGCGTGGTGCGCGCCGAGCCGATCGTGCGGCGCTCCTGACCGGCCGATCCGGTATTACGGCTGATCCTGCCGCCGATACATCGGGAATCGCCGGTTCAGCCCCAGAATGCCCGGGTGTTAGCCGATCCCGTGGCCGTCGCCCTTTCCTTGGATCACGACATCAGCCTCGATCCGCCCGCGCGTCCCTCCGGGCCACCGGTGGTGGTGCAGGTGGAGCCGCTGCCGGAGATCCCCGGGGAGCTGCGGCGCCACCTGGCCCGCCATCAGCTGCTGATTCCCCTGCTGCGCCAGTCGGTGATCGCCACGGCCGTGGCCGCGGTGACCCTGGCGGAGGAGGAGCGCCAGAAGGCCCAGCAGGAGTGGGGGGCCAGCCACGGCCTCCGCTCCGCCGACGACCTCCGGGCCCACCTGCAGCGCCATGAGCTGTCGGAGGCCGACGTGCTCTGGCAGGCCGAGCTGCCGGCCAGGATCGATCGTCACTGCCAGGAGCATTTCCTGCACCGGGCCGAGCAGCGTTACCTGGCCCGCAAGAACCAGCTGGACCAGGTGATCTACAGCCTGCTGCGGGTGGAGGACGGGGCCCTGGCCCGGGAGCTCTACCTGCGCATCGCCGAGGGGGAAGCCGATTTCGCCGAGCTGGCGGCCACCTACGCCAAGGGGCCCGAGCGCTCCACCCGGGGGGTGGTGGGTCCGGTCCCGCTGCTGCAGGCCCATCCCTCCCTGGCCGAACTCCTGCGCACCAGCCGCCCGGGCCAGCTGCACCCGCCCCTGCGCATCGATCGCTGGTGGCTGGTGGTGCGGCTGGAAACGCTCCGATCCGCCAGCTTCGACGACGCCATGCAGAAACGGATGGCCCGGGAGCTGTTCGAGGAATGGGTGGACCAGGAAGTGGCCCTGCGGCTGCGTCCGGGCCAGGGGCAGGGACGATGACTTCCACCGTCCCGGGGCGCACCGACTGGCTCACCCTGCCGCCCTTCGACGGCCTTTCCGCCGCCGGCCATGAGCGCCTGCTGGCGGAGGCCCGGCCCTGCCGCTTCCGTGTCGGCGAGGACCTCAGCAGCGCCGGCAACATCGGCGACCGGGTGCTGGTGCTCCTTGAGGGGGATGCACGCCTGCTGGCGGAACGGGACGGTCGGCCCTTCACCATCGAGCGCCTCGGACCCGGCGCCGTCGTGGGGCTGGCCTCGCTGCTGCGGGCCGAGGGGATCGAACCGGTGAGCGCCGCCTCCGACCTGCTGGCGACAGCGATCCCCGACGCGGTGATGCTCGAGCTGCTGCTGGCCGAGGACGGCCTGCGCCAGTGGTGTGGCCGCCACCTGTGGACGGCGGAGCTGCACCAGCTGCTGCTGCAGCGGGAGGGGGCCGCCGCAGGCCGCTTCGATCCGGCCCTGTGGCGGGAGAAGCTCGAACGCCTGCGCCATCGGGCACGGGCGGTGTCGCCAGACGATGGGGCCGTCACCCTGCTGGACGGCGAGGAACTGCTGCTGGCCAGCGCCAACGTTCCCGACCTGGCGATCGGCTCGGTGCTCAACCCCACGGAGCCCCTGCCCCAGGCCCGCCCGCCGCTGCCGCTGCGCCTGGTGGCCCTCGCCCCCGCCCCCGCAGAGGACCCGGCGCCGAAACCGATCGGCGCCGAAGCCGGCGGCCCGGGCGAACCGATCGAGGCCGAAGCCGGCGGGCTGGCCCAGCCCAGCAGCCTCGATCTGGGCCAGGAGCGGGCCGACCGCCACCTCACCCTGGTGCGGGGCAACGGTCCGCTGGAGGAGACCCTGGCCTGCTTCCAGATGCTCGGCAAGCTGCTGGAGCTGCCCTACCGCCGCGACGCGGTGGACAAGATCCTGCGCGACAAGATGCGCCGCGGCCAGCCGCCGGATCTGCAGCTCTGCGGCCAGATCGCCGCCATGCTCGGCCTGCTGGTCACCGGTGCCAAGGTGCCGGCGGCCTCCGCCACCCGGCTGATCACCCCCTGCCTGGTGCCGTGGAAGGAGGGCTTCGCCATCGCCACCGCCAGCAACGCCGCCGGCCTGCGGCTGGCCTCGCCGGCGGAGGGCTGGGTTCACCTCAGCCCCGCCCAGATCGCCGAGCAGTACCCGGAGGGGCTGGAGCTGCTGCTGCTGGAGCGCAGCATCGACACCCCGGAGCAGACCTTCGGTCCGGGCTGGTTCTGGCCGGCCCTGAAGCGCTACCGGGGCATGTTGCTCCAGGTGCTGCTGGCCTCCTTCGTGGTCCAGCTGTTCAGCCTGGCCAACCCCCTGCTGATCCAGGTGATCATCGACAAGGTGATCTCCCAGCGCAGTCTCGACACGCTGCAGATCCTGGGCATGGCCCTGGTGGTGGTCACCCTGATGGAGGGGGTGATCGGTTCGCTGCGCACCTTCCTGTTCACCGACACCACCAACCGCATCGACCTGCGCCTCGGCGCCGAGGTGATCGACCACCTGCTGCGGCTGCCGCTCGGCTACTTCGACAAGCGCCCCGTCGGCGAGCTGGGCACCCGGATCGCCGAGCTGGAGAAGATCCGCAACTTCCTCACGGGCCAGGCCCTGATCACCCTGCTGGATGCCGCCTTCTCGGTGATCTACATCATCGTGATGGCGGTCTACAGCTGGCTGCTGACCCTGATCGCCCTGGCGGTGCTGCCCATCCAGGTGGGGCTCACCCTGCTGGGGGCACCCCTGTTCCGGCGCCAGTACCGCCAGGCGGCCGAGGAGAACGCCCGCACCCAGAGCCACCTGGTGGAGGTGCTCACCGGCATCCAGACGGTGAAGGCCCAGAACGTGGAGATGGTCAGCCGCTGGAAATGGCAGGAGATGTACGCCAAATACATCTCCCGCACCTTCGAGAAGACGATCACCGGCACCTTCCTCAACGAGACCAGCTCGGTGCTCCAGAAGCTCTCCCAGCTGCTGGTGCTCTGGGTGGGGGCCACCCTGGTGCTCAAGGGGGAACTCACCCTGGGCCAGCTGATCGCCTTCCGGATCATCAGCGGCTACGTCACCCAGCCCCTGCTGCGGCTCTCCTCGATCTGGCAGAACATCCAGGAGCTGCGCGTCTCGTTCGAGCGGCTGGCCGACGTGGTCGACACCCCGGAGGAATCGAGCGAAGCCGACCGCGGCCACATCCCCCTGCCACCGGTGAAGGGCGACGTGGTGTTCGAGAACCTCGACTTCCGCTTCAACCCCGGCGGGCCGGAGGTGCTCAGCAACGTCAGCCTGCATGTGCCCCCCGGCACCTTCACCGGGGTCGTGGGCCAGAGCGGCAGCGGCAAGAGCACGCTGATGAAACTGCTCCCCCGCCTCTATGCCCCCACCAAGGGCCGCATCCTCGTGGACGGCTACGACATCGACAAGGTGGAGCTCTACTCCCTGCGCCGCCAGGTGGGCATCGTGCCCCAGGACCCCCTGCTGTTCTCCGGCACCATCAGCGAGAACATCGCCCTCACCAACCCGGAGGCCCCCAGCGACGCCATCGTGCAGGCCGCCCGCATCGCCGGCGCCCACGACTTCATCATGGAGCTCTCCGCCGGCTACAGCACCCCCCTGGGGGAACGGGGCGCCTCCCTCTCCGGCGGCCAGCGCCAGCGCATCGCCATCGCCCGCACCCTTTTGAGCCAGCCCCAGCTGCTGGTGATGGACGAGGCAACCAGCGCCCTCGACTACGACACCGAACGCCAGGTGTGCGACAACCTGCGCGAAGCGATGAGCCAGAGCACCGTGTTCTTCATCACCCACCGCCTCTCCACCATCCGCCGCGCCGACCTGATCGTGATGATGCACCAGGGCGCCATCGTCGAGACCGGCACCCATGACGAACTGATGGCCCTGAAGGGCCGCTATTTCGCGCTGTATCGCCAGCAGGAGGCGGGCTGATGGCACGTCCTCCCCTGCCCACTCCGGCCGGCCTGCTGCGGCGGGCCCAGAACGGCCTCGAGCGCAGCATCCACACCGACAGCGACGATGTGGTGCTGCAGCAGTCCCGCTTCTGGGCCCGCTCGATCACCTGGACCCTGATGGGGGTCACCCTGTTCGGCCTCGGCTGGCTGGCCTTCGCCCAGACCGAGGAGATCGTCACCGCCCCGGGCAAGCTCGAACCCATCGGCGCCGTGAAGGACATCCAGATGCCGGTCGGCGGCGTGGTGGACGAGGTGTTGGTGAAGGAGGGCGAGCGGGTGGAGAAGGGCCAGGTGCTGCTGCGCCTCGACACCGAGGCCACCCGCGACCGCCAGCGCAGCCTGCTGCAGACGATCCGGTACAAGCAGCAGCAGCTGCGGCTCAAGCAGGTGGAGCTCGACCGCTACCTGCAGTTCAACGACACCGAGCAGCGGGTGCTGCGCCAGAGCCTGACCCTGGAGAAGGACGTGCTCGGGCGGCTCGAGACCCTCAACAAGGAGGGCGCCACCGCCGAACTCCAGTACCTCTCCCAGCGCAACAAGGTGCAGGAGGTGCAGGGCAAGCTGGAGGAAACCCAGGTCGACCGGCTGCGCCAGCAGGCGATCCTGCAGCAGGGCGTCCGCGAGATCCAGAGCGAACTGGCCGATCTGCGCAGCAAGCTGACCGAGCTCAACGTCAACATCCGGTACCAGGAGATCCGGGCCCCCGAGTCGGGGGTGGTGTTCGAGCTCAAGTCCCGCTCCCGCGGCTTCGTCGCCCAGACCAGCGAACCGGTGATGAAGGTGGTGCCCTTCGACAAGCTGGAGGCGCGGGTGGAGGTGCCCAGCCGGGAGATCGGTTTCGTTTCGGTGGGCAAGGCCGCCGACATCAGCATCGACTCCTTCCCCGCCACCGATTTCGGCGTGCTGCAGGGCACGGTGAGGCGCATCGGCTCCGATGCCCTGCCCCCGGATCAGATCGACAACTTCTACCGCTTTCCGGTGGACATCCGGCTCAACTCCCAGCAGCTGAAGCTCAAGAGCGGCAAGGTGCTGCCGCTGCAGGTGGGCATGTCCCTCACCGCCAACGTCAAGCTGCGCAAGGTCACCTACCTGCAGCTGCTGCTCAGCGACTTCAAGGACAAGGCTGACGCTCTGCGGCAGATCTGAGCCGCTCCATGGCGATGGTGTGGTCGGGGATGATGCGGGTGCGCAGCCCCACCAGGGGCTCCAGCCAGGGCAGCAGCAGCCCGTCGAGGCCCCGGTTCACCAGAGCGCCGGCCACCCGGAAGGCCCGCCGCCAGCGGGCCGAAGGGGCGATCAGATGCAGGGCCCGTGCATGCACGGGGCCGTCGATGCAGACCAGCCAGGACGGATCCATCCCCGCCTGCTCCATGGCCACCTCGAAGCTGCGGCGGCTGTGGAAGCTGATGTGCTGGCCGTTGCCGAAGGCGTAGTACCACCAGTCCGGCCCGGGGATCTCGCCCTCCCGGCGCATCAGGGTGGAGAAGACGAACAGGGGCGTGGCCCCCACCTCCTGGCGCAGGAAGTCGGGGGTGCAGGGCACATGCTCGATCACCTCGAAGGCGGTCTTGCAGCCGATCGGCCCATCGCCGGGCGGGCCGCAGAAAGGACGGATGAGTTCCATGGCCGCATAGGCGTCGGTGCCGTGGAAATCGAAACCGTGGTCGCGCAGCAGCCGCGGCAACATGCCCAGGCCCGTGCCCAGGTCGCAGCCCGGCTCGCTGGCGCCGAAGCGGCCCAGCCGGCCGATCACCAGCAGCAGCCGCAGCAGCCGCGAGGCATGCAGGTTGCGGTCGACGTAGCCGGTGTCGCCGTAGAAGGACTCCTCGTAGGCCACGTCCAGCCAGGTGGGATCGGCCAGGAACAGGAAGTCGCAGCTGGTGCAGTGGGCGAGCTCAGCCGCCACATGGGCCTTGCTGACCCGCACCTGTCGCACCGGGGTGAGGTGCTGGCCGCCGCAGTTAGGGCAGGCGCCGACGCTGGGGTGGGGGGGAGTCTCGGCCGTCACCATCGCTGGCCTGCATCGCAACGTGGGAGGCTACCCCGCGTTCCTCCAGGGCCAGACGCACCTGGCGGCCCACCAGCAGCACCACCGCCAGGGTGGCCGCCACCCCCAGCAGCCGCAGGGCCCAGGTGACGCCATCGGCCGGACCGGCCAGCAGGGCCGAAAAGCGCCGCGGATCCCCGGCCGCCGCCCCCAGGGCGCAGAACAGCACGGTGCCGGGAAGGATGCCGATCAGGCCGATCGAATAGTCGCGCAGGCTCACCTCGCTGAGGCCGTAGGCCAGGTTGAGCAGGCTGAAGGGGAAGGCCGGCGACAGGCGGGTGAGCAGCACCAGCACCAGGCCCTGGCGGCACACCGCCTGCTCCACCGCCTGCAGCCGCGGCGCACCGGCCAGGCGGCGGCGGGCCCAGCCCCGCCAGCGGCCGCGCCCCAGCAGGAACACCGCCTGGGCCCCCAGGCAGGCCCCGGCGAACACCAGCACGCTGCCCGCCACCGGGCCATAGAGCACCCCGGCCAGCATCGAGGCCCAGACCCCCGGCAGCAGCAGGGTGACCCACAGGGCATAGAGGGGCACGAAGGCCAGCGCCCCCAGCGGCGAACGCAGCCAGCTCAGCAGGTGATCCGACAGCCAGAGCGGGTCCATGGGGCCACCGTATCGAGCCTGCCTAGGGTTGGGTTCTCTGCCCGTGTCGCCATGGCTGACCCGTCGGAGCTGGCGCTGCAGGTCGCCCGGGGGGCCCTGTTCCGGGGGCGCCACAGCGTCGCCGACCCCGGCGAACCCCTCGAGGCGGCCGTGGGTGGCACGGTGCTGGCGGCGGGCGGCGGCAGCACGGTGGGCTGGCAGCTCTGCCGCAGCAGCGAGGAGCTGGTGCATTCGCTGCACAACGGCACCTCCCTGGGGGTCGGCCTGGGTCCCCTGAGCCTGCTGCAGGCCAAGCGGTCGTTCCGCGACACCCTGAAGACCACCGCCTTCAGCCTCTCGCTGGTGGTGTGGGCGCGGCAGGTGAGCGCCGCGGTGGAGGTGGGCCAGACCCGGCTGCTGGAGGGGGTGGCGGTGCCGGCCGGCGCCGCCGAGCTCGAGGCCTTCGTTGGCCTGCACGGGGATGGCTTCGTGGCGGCGGCGGAGGTGGGCGGGGAGTGCCATGGGGTGTTCACCTTCTACGCCCAGTCGCGGGAGCAGGCCCGCTTGGTGGAGCGGCAGATCGGCGCTGCAGTGGGCCTGGGCGGCCTGACCCTTAACCCCGCCCTGGTGGAGACCGTGACGACGGTCGCCCGCAGCGCCGCGGTGAACGTCGGCTTCCGGATGCAGGTGAGCGGCACCAGGGCCCAGCCGCCGGCGGACGCCGCCTCCCTGATCCCCTTCGCCCACGACTTCGCCCGGTTGCCGCTGGATCAGCCGGCGCTGATCAGGGTGCGGACGCGGGGCTACGAGACAGTGCCGGCCATCGGCGCCGCCTTCGAGCCAGTGGCCGCCAACCGGCGGCTGTTCAGCGGCGGAGACGCGGGCGACAGCCTGCTGGAGCGTCGCGAGCAGGTGGTGGGACTGATCCGCCAGATGGACTGGGTGGCGGAAACGTACCGCCTCTACGGCGTAGCGCCGGACCCGACCCTGGCCGTCCGGCGCGCCGCCGCCGCCGCCGATCGCCGGGCCATCGACGCCTGCCGGGCCGCCTACTGGGACGCCGCCGCCACCCCCCTGGAGGCCCCGGCGCTGCCGTCCCTGGCGGCGGGCAGCCCGGAACTGAACGTGACCCTGGCCGAGGAGCTGCCCATGGGGGGCAACGGAGGCGCCCCCTTCGCCTTCCCCGGGCGGGCCGACGCGATCCGCCGGCGCCAGCGGCTGGTGGAGGTGGGGCTGCGCACCGGCTCCCGGGTGGACCAGATCCGGCTGGGCTATGCCGGCAAGGGCGATCCCCTCGGGCCGGAGGTCCATGGCGGCGGCGGCGGCGGCGACCGGGGCGTCCTGCAGCTGCCGGAGGGCGTCACGATCCGCCGCATCGAGGGCCTCAGCGGCAGCCGCGTCGACAGGCTGTTCCTCAGCAGCAGCGACGGCCAGCGCATCGGCGGCGGCGGCGATGCCGGCGACCGCCCGGTGGACTGGACGGTGCCCGAGGACTGTGTGGTGCTGGGCTTCAGCGGCCGCAGCGGCCGCGAACTCGATGGCCTGCGGGCCGTGGTGGCCCGCTTCGGGCCCCTGATCTGGCAGCCACTGGAGGCGGGCGGGGAGGAGCCAGAGCCCCGGTAGGTTGGCGGCCGCCGCAGGGCCGCACCGATGGAGATCAGCCTGCTGGGCACCGGCCTGCTAGGGGCGGCGATCGGCGAGCGGCTGCTGCAGGGCGGCCAGCCGCTGACGGTGTGGAACCGCCACCGGGAGCGCTGCGCGCCGATGCAGGCCCTGGGTGCGCGGGTCGCGGCCACCCCGGCCGAGGCGGTGGCCGGAGCGGAGGTGGTGATCACGGTGCTGAGCGACGGCCCCACCACGCGGACCGTGCTGCTGGAGCAGGCCGGCGCGGCCCTGGCAGGCCGGCTGGTGCTGCAGGTGGCCACGATCGCGCCGGAGGAAAGCCGGGAGCTGGCCGCCGCGCTGGCGGAGCGGGGCGCGGAGCTGCTGGAGGTGCCGGTACTGGGCAGCCGGCCGGAGGCCCTGGCCGGCAACCTGCAGCTGATGGTGGGCGGTGAGGCGGCGGCCCTGGAGCGGGCCCGGCCGGTGCTGGCGGCGCTGGGCGGTGAACCCCGCCTGCTGGGCCCGGTGGGGGCGGCGCTCACCACCAAGCTGGCCCTCAACCAGCTGATCGCCAGCCTCACCCACAGCTTCAGCCTCAGCCTGCACCTGGTGCAGCGGGCCGGGGTGGACGTGGAGGCCTTCATGGCGATCCTGCGCGCCAGCGCCCTGTACGCCCCCACCTTCGACAAGAAGCTGGCCAAGGAACTGGCCGACGATTACGCCAACCCCAACTTCCCCACCGCCCACCTGCGCAAGGACCTGCTGCTGTTTCTACAAACGGCACAAGCGCTGAGGCTGGAGACGGAGGGACTTGATGGGCTGGCAACGCTGCTGGAGCGGGCGACGGCTGCAGGGCTGGATGAGCTGGATTACAGCGCACTGCACCGGCTGACGGCGGGGATGTAGAGGGTCCATGCACGATGATTCGGTGTTCCAGCGGCACCCGAACTGGACGCATGGTTCAGAATGAACAAGTGGTTCACGGGTCCGAGAACCACTTGTTCATGGTTGACAACTCGATGTGAAACACGATGCCATGCCGTGATGATCAACCGAGATCCGCCTGTAGGCTCATGGTGGTTCGCGGAAAGGCGGTGAGGCTCGGCCGTGGTTCTCGGAAACCATCCAATAAGCGATATGCGGACGTTGATCCAGTTCAAACATGGCGATATCGTGAGTTTGATCCAAAGTCCTTGTGACCTAAAGCTCGGGTCTATTAAGACTGTGTATAACTAACATTAGACTCTATAGTTCCTAGCCCTGAAGAGAGGCAAACACCTGTCATGCCCTTTGATAGCATGGATCAAGATCAACAAAAACATGAAGGTCTAGCCAAGGCAGGCATCTTTGCTTTGGCAAATGGATCCACAGTTAAAGGCGAACTAAGCTTGAAGGGAGCATCCTCGGCACTTGCTCTTTACTCAGATGAGTTTTTTGACCCTCATGACAGCGAAGATATTACCGGCAGGCTTTTTGATGGAACTCATGTATCACTAATAAATTGCGTCACCATGTCAGGCGCTGGGTCTACTGACACGGGAAAGATGATCTATCATACTGCAAGCATCTTCCCTCACTATGTGGCGATCGGAGATAGATTTATTTCCTCATCCGGGCGGCCGGTACATTCAGTATGCTTTATGATTGATGATGCGCCAGCTGTTTTCTACGACTTTAATGCGTTCGGGATGGCTTTGCACAACACGAAGGATCTCATGGCGCGGATTGTCGACACGAAGGACCTGAATAGAGAGATCCCAATTGGCGACCATCCGAATATCTTTTATTATACTGGCAATGATGAGATCATCTCCGTAAATACTGTTATTGGCCGTGTCTCTGTTGCGCATCGCATTTCATATGCTTTCCCCGGTCCTGAGGGAATTCATGTCAATAACCGAATAGAGATCAGCATCGAGCCTCCGTCGGCACTCTCCTTTGCTGAAGCAATGACTAACTTGTACGATCTTCTATCCTTCTTGAGCATTGTCGCGGGCAGACCTCAAAACATACTCAACATTAAGATCCTGCCTGTGCCGGTAGCAGGAAGAAGCCATCCACTCGACCTATACTGGAGCATGCCACCATGTCGCAAGAATGATGTCGCTGAACGAAAGCCGCATCAACTAGATATTCTTTTGAGTGCGATAAGAGAGCCAGAAGAGTTTAAGGCTGTACTGAAGGCATGGATAGAGCGTCATACGACTTGGCGCAGTGCAAGGGCGCGCTTTGACACTTCTTTCTCATATCAGAATCGATATGAAGTTAATCGGCTTGTTGGTGCGGCTAACATGTTTGACATACTGCCTTCGTCAGCATTTCAACAAGCAAAGGCGCTCACTCCAGAGCTTGAAGAAGCGAGGAGCACAGCCCGTAGGCAATTTCGCTTGCTGCCCCAAAGCCCTGAGCGAGACAGCATCCTCAGTGCACTTGGGAGAATTGGGAAACCATCGCTAAAACACAAGATAAGAGAGAGAGCTGAACTGATTACCAGCAGTGTAGGCCAACGTTTTCCAGAGCTTGTTCTTGTTGTAGACCATGCTGTCAACTGTAGAAACTATTATGTCCATGGTACCTCTTCTGGAGTAGACTACGATGCCAATGGATATCTAGTTAATTTCTTCGTGGATACGCTGGAGTTTGTTTTTGCAGCCTCTGATCTTGTCGAGTCAGGCTGGTCCATTCAGGAGTGGGCTGATCGCGGATCTGTCATGTCTCATCCTTTTGGAAGGTATCGAGTTGCCTATCAGCAGAATCTAGACATCCTAAAACAGGTTCTTTCTCAATCGAATGAGGAGTCCTGAATTTATCGTCTTATCCTGCTATCTTGCTGAAGACTGCCATGTACGAATTGCGTCTACTTGGGCCGCGAGCCCACAAAGCATGAACGGCGCGTAACATCAAGATTCAGCGGACGGGACATAAGATGCTGGATGAGCGAAGAAACGTTCCTGCCCGCCGCTGATCTTGAGCGTTAAGCCCATACCCCTCCCTTATGCACATCGCATGCGCTGACATTGGCTCCGTTGCTCAAGGCAATTTTGCGTGGGCCGCTTCCGACGGCGCCACCGGGACTCTGCCATCCGAGCTTGCCGAATACGTTGCACGTCGGCTTAACGCCAGGGAGTCAGTTGCTCTCGGCTTCGAGTGTCCGCTCTTCGTTCCTATTCCCGAATGCGAAGGCGACCTCGGAAAGGGAAGGCCGGGCGAAGGCTCGCGTCCATGGAGCGCCGGGGCGGGAGCGGGGGCACTGGCTACGGGGGTGGCTCAGGTCGCCTGGGTATTGGCGCGGACACGGTCACTCATCAAAGGACATGTCAGTGGGCATCTGAACTGGGATGATTTCATCAAAGCCGCGCCTGGCAGTCTTCTTGTGTGGGAGGCTTTCGTAACCGGTGCAGCCAAGGGGGCCGATCACAGGGAAGACGCCCGTCTGGCTGTTGAAGCATTCAGGGACTCGCTGCGCTTTCCTGCAAGAGTTTCTGCCATTCACGTGCAAGGCCCAGTGCAGTCGTTGGCAGGTGCTGCACTTCTCCGCTCGAACTGGTCATCGAACCTGGCCCTCCTGAACCAGGAGTGCATCGTTCTTCGTGTAGGCGAGAGCTAGTCTGACACCATCAAGGACCCCTAGACAGGCTGAACGCAGTGGCAAAAGAAAAGCGTCCGGACTGGCTTCAGCTCGTGGCTTGGATTGATCGACTCGAAGATGCTAGATCGCTCGATAGCGATTCAACGGCTCGATTCCGTACCATCCATGAGTTCATGGAAACGCTTTACGCTACTCAAGTTGTCTATTCATTTGACTGGCCAAAATGGCAAGAAGTTGCGGAGCACCTGTACGAAGACCCTGCGGCCCTGAGAGCAGCCACTCTTTCGGATCTTCGCAAGCTGCTGACCGTGCATGCCCGCAAAGACCGCTTCTGCGACGGACACTTTGAGGCCGTTTTCGATTCGGGGCACCTGGTTGCTGTTCTGCGTGAAGTGGCAACACGATTTAGAGCGCCGTGAGGTAAAGCCAGACAGCAAAGCAAGCTCACAAGCATGCTGGACCGACATAGCCTGTCAACACTCACGCGATGGATGATGGAACGCCTTCATCCACGCCACCTTCATCCAGCCAGATGCTCAGCCTCAGGGGAAAGGTCCGCGTTAAATCGCAAGGACGTTCAGGCGATGTCGTCATCACCCTCCCTGATGGGGATGTGCGCTTCTGGTGGGAATTCGGCGGTGGCGACTGCATTGCCATCGTCCAGGTTCCGGATGCGCAGCAGTGGGCGAAAAAGGCCACGCTCCATCCCTATCCACGGCATGAGTTTCTCGAGGCCCTAGCAGCGGAGGTATCGGCTCAGCAATGCCCCGGTGCCACCTACTCCATCTCCGAGACCTTCATCGCGTTCTACCGATGAAGGGCACGGAAGTCCGGCCACGGATCCCGAAGCGATGACCCGCTACCTCCCCACCGAAGAGCAGCGCTGGACCTCCATCGATGTGCGGGGGATCCCGATGCAGGCCTGCCGCCTGTGGGAAGGGGACCACAACGTGGAATCGGGACTCTACCGGCTGCCCACGGGCCTCACGATTCCCTCCCATCACCACCCCTGCTGGTGCCAGGTGTTCGTGGTGCAGGGAACGATGGACGTGCAGGCCGAGGGCGAGGAGCCGCACACGATCACCGCGGGCGGCTTCTACTTCGTGGAGCCGGGCGACACCCACCGCGAAACCGCCCTCGAAGACAGCCTGCTGCTGGTGATCTGCGAGGAGGACCGGCCGGCGTTTCGCCGCTGAGGCGGCGGCGGCCCGATCCGCCCGGAACCCTCAGCCCAGGTCCGCCAGCCGCTGCCGCGCCAGCGCCGCCTGGGCCTCGGCCTCCGCCAGGTTGGCCTTGCACTCGGCCACCACCTCCGGCGGCGCCTTGCCGGCGAAGTTGGGGTTGGCGAGGCGGCCGGCCAGGCCGCTGATCTCCTTGGTGGCCTTGGCGATGTCCTTCTCCAGGCGGGCGCGCAGGGCATCGAGGTCGACCAGGCCCTCCAGGGGCAGCAGCACCTGCAGCTCGCCGCTCACCGCAGCCAGGGCCCGGGTCGCCGGCCGGGCCGCGGCCGTCGCCGGATCCAGCACGGTCACGCTCTCCGCCCGGGTGAGGGTGGTGATGTCGTCGCTGCCCTCCCGCAGGACTGCTGCCAGCTGCTCGCGGCCGGTGATGAACAGCACCGGCGCCCCCTGGTTGGGCTTCAGGCCCGCCACGGCCCGCAGGTTGCGCACCACCCGGATCGCCTCGATCAGCTCGGCGAACGACGCCTCCAGTACTTCATCGAGGGCGGCCGCCTCGGCCACCGGCCAGCTCTGCAGGGCCAGGAAGGTGCCCTCGGGGGCGCCGGTGAGCCCGTGCCAGAGCTCCTCGCTCAGGTGCGGCATCAGCGGGTGCAGCAGCACCAGCAGCTCCGCCAGCACCTTGGCCAGCACCTGTCGGGCCACCCGCTGGTCGGCCAGCACCTCGGCAGCGAGGGGCTCCCCTTCGGCGGCGGGGCGCGGGTTGAGGCGCCGCTTGAGCAGCTCGATCGTCCAGTCGCAGACCTCGTTCCAGGCGAACTCGTAGAGCCCCTTGGCGGCTTCCCCCAGGCCGTAGCTGGCGTAGCGCTCGGCCGTCTCGCGCTTCACACGCTCCAGCCGCGACAGGATCCAGCGGTCGGCGAGCTGCAGGTGCGCCGGGTCCGGGGCCCCCAGGCTGGCGGGCGTCTCACCGCCCAGGTTCATCAGGGCGAAGCGGGTGGCGTTCCAGAGCTTGTTGGCGAAGTTGCGCGCCGCCTCCACCGTGGCGGAGCTGCCGTCGTTGCGGTCGTAGTCGAGGCGGATGTCCTGGCCGGCGCCGGCCACCTCGCGCACCAGGGCGAAGCGCAGGGCATCGGCGCCGTAGCGCTCGATCAGCGGCAGCGGATCGATGCCGTTGCCGGCGCTCTTGCTCATCTTGCGGTTGTTCTCGTCCCGCACCAGGCCGTGGATCATCACGTCGGCGAAGGGCATCCAGGCCTTGCCGGCGCCGAGGGGCTGCATGGCGCCCGCCAGCATCGTCATGCGGGCCACCCAGAAGAAGATGATGTCGAAGCCCGTCACCAGCACGCTGGTGGGGTACCAACGGGCCAGATCGGCGGCCTCGCCCTCGGGCCAGCCCAGGGTGGAGAAGGGCCACAGGCCGCTGGAGAACCAGGTGTCGAGCACGTCCGGGTCCTGCTCCAGCTGCAGCTCCCGGCCGGCGGCACGGGACGCCGCGCCGAACTGCGCCTCCGCCTTGGCGGCGGCCTCCGCGGCATCGCGGGCCACCACATACGGCGTGGCCTCGGTGATCACGCCGCCGGTCTCGCTGACCACGAACCAGGCGGGGATGCGGTGGCCCCACCAGAGCTGGCGGCTGATGCACCAGTCGCGGATGTCGGTGAGCCAGTCGCGGTAGACCTTCTCCCAGCGCTCGGGCACGAAGCGGGGTGCGCCGCCGTCGAGGGCCTCGCGGCAGCGGGCCGCCAGCGGTTCGGCACGTGCGAACCACTGGGTGGAGAGCAGCGGCTCCACCGGCACCTTGCCGCGATCCGAAAAGGGCACGCTGTGGCGGTGGGGCTCCACCTTCACCAGGAAGCCCTCCGCCTCCATCGCCGCCACCACCGCCTTGCGGGCCTCGAAGCGATCCAGGCCGGCGAAGCGGCCGGCCGCCGCGTTCATGCTGCCGTCCTTGGCCATCACCGTGATCAGGGGCAGGCCGTGGCGGCTGCCGATGGCGAAGTCGTTGGGGTCGTGGGCGGGGGTCACCTTGACGCAGCCCGTGCCAAAGGCCGGATCCACGTGCTCATCCGCCACGATCGGGATCTCCCGTCCCACCAGGGGCAGGGTGATCATCTGGCCCACCAGGGCGGCGTAGCGCGGGTCGGTGGGGTGCACCGCCACACCGGTGTCGCCCAGCAGGGTCTCGGGGCGGGTGGTGGCCACCACCAGGTGGTCAGTGCCATCGGCGGCCGGGCCGCCGCTGAGGGGATAGCGGAAGTGCCAGAGGTGGCCGTCCAGCTCCTTCATCTCCACCTCCAGATCGCTCACCGCCGATCCCGAGGCCGGGCACCAGTTCACCAGGTATTCGCCGCGGTAGATCAGCCCCTGCTCGTGCAGGCGCACGAACGCCTCCACCACCGCCGCGCTCAGGCCCGGATCGAGGGTGAAGCGCTCCCGGCGCCAGTCCACCGAGTAGCCCAGCCGGCGCAGCTGGCCCACGATCGTGCCGCCGCTCTCCCCCTTCCAGGCCCAGGCGCGCTCCAGGAAGGCGTCGCGGCCCAGGTCGTCCTTGCTGCCGCCCTCGGCCTTGATCTGCTTCTCCAGGATCGTCTGCACGGCGATCGAGGCGTGGTCGGTGCCGGGCAGGCACAGCACGTTCTTCCCCTGCAGCCGCTGGAAGCGCACGATCGTGTCGATCAGGGCCGTCTCGAAGCCGTGGCCCATGTGCAGGCTGCCGGTCACGTTCGGCGGCGGGATCACCACCGAGAAGGGTTCCCCGGGCGCCGTGGGGTCGGGGTGGAACGCGCCGGCCTCCTCCCAGGCCGCCTGCCAGCGCGCCTCGGTGGCGGCCGGGTCGTAGGTCTTGGGCAGGGAAGACTCGGTCACGGGCTGGGCACAGGCAGTGCGCCCATGGTCTCAAAGCGGGCTGGCACTCAGCGCCCTGGCTCCGGCTCCAGCTCCACCCGGTTGCGCCCCAGCTCCTTGGCCCGATACAGCACCTGATCGAGCCGATGGAACCAGGCTTCGGCGGACTCCCAGGGCCGTCGCTGCACCACCCCGGAGCTGATCGTCACCCGTCCCACGACCGCGAAGGGCTCCGCCTCCACCCGTTGCCGCAGCCGCTCCGCCATCTGACGGGCCTCCTCGGCACGGCTGTTGGGCATCAGCACCAGGAACTCCTCGCCGCCCCAGCGGCCGACGCCGTCGCAGCTCCGCAGCTGGGCTTCCACCCGTCGCCCCAGCTCCACTAGCACCTGGTCGCCGGCCAGGTGGCCGAAGCGGTCGTTGACGTCCTTGAAGTGATCGATGTCGAAGAGCACCAGGGACAGGTCAGCGCCGTAGCGATCGGCACGATCGATCTCCCGGCGCACCCGCTCATCCAGTTCCCGCCGGTTCCAGAGCCCGGTGAGGCCATCGGTGGTGGCCAGCAACACCAGCTTCCGGTTGGCGGCCAGCAAGGCCTGGTTGGCCGCCTCGGCCTCTGCCCGGGCCTGCTGCAGTTCGAGCGCCGTGCGCTTGCGCTCCGTGATGTCACGGCTGACCCCCAGCAGCTCCAGGAAGGCCCCCTGCTCGTCCAGCACCGGCAGGGCGATCACGTCCATCCAGACGGTGGAGCCGTCGCGGCAGTAGTACTCCAGCTCGCCGCGGAAGGACTGGGGCGCTCGGCCGGCCTGCAGGTCCTCGACCAGCTGGGTGAAGTAACCCAGGGAGATCGCCAAGGAGTCGGGGGGATGGATCTGCTCGATCGGCTGGACCATCGCCTCCTCCGGCGTCAGGCCCCGGAGGCTCTCCACCGCCTGACTGACCGAGGTGATCGAGCCATCGGGCGCCATGGTCCAGATCACATCCCTGGCGTTCTCGGCCAGCAGCCGATGGCGCTCCTCGATCAGGCGCCGTTGCCGCTCGGCGGCCCCGATCCGCCCCTCAGCAGGGCTGTCCAGATGGGGCCGTGGCGCTCCGATGTCCGGCAACGGGACGGATCAGAGGATCTCTGCATCATCCACATCTCCCCACCCCACGGCTTCGCCCCGGCGCAAAACATTCACGCGGAGCGCGACGACTGAGCCACCCAATCCCCGTAGCCTCAGCCCATGGCTGACGGCTGGGAATCACGGCTGGAGCGCTGGCGGCAGGCCGGCCTGATCGACACCGCCGGCGCCGAGGCGATCCGGGCCTGGGAACGGGCCCAGCCGGGCCGCCCACGGCTGCGGGTGCCGGTGCTGGTGGCGGTCGCTCTCGGGGGCGTGCTGGTGGCCGCCGGGCTGCTGCTGTTCGTCTCCACCCACTGGGCGGCCCTCGGGCCCGGCCAACGCTTCGGCCTGCTGCTGGCTCTGGTGGTGGGCCTGCACGGGGGCGCCGCCGCCGTGGAGAGCCGCTTCCCGCCCCTGGCCGTGAGCCTGCACGGCGTGGGGACGGTGGCCCTGGGGGCGGGCCTTTACCTGGCCGGCCAGCTGTTCCACCTCGAGGCCCAATGGCCCCTGGGGCTGCTGCTCTGGGCCATCGGCGCGGGCCTGGGCTGGGCCCTGCTGCGCCAGTGGCCCCAGCTGGCGCTGCTGGCTCTGCTGGGGCCGGCCTGGCTGCTCAGCGAGTGGCAGCGGGCCGTCGACACCGCCACCGAGGCACTCCAGCGGGGATCCGGAGATCCGACGGCCGTGCTGGCCCCGGCGGCGGGTCTGGTGCTGCTCAACCTCTGTTATCTGGCGGCCCCCGCTGGGGCGGGCCCCGCCTCCGCGCCGCGGCGGGTGCTGCTCTGGCTGGGTGGGCTGGGCCTGCTGCCGGCGGGCCTGCTCTGGCAGCTGCTCAGCCACGGGGGCCCCACCACCGCCTCCCTGCCGCTGCCGCTGGCCCTGGTCGGCTGGGCCGTCGCCCTGGGGGCCCCCCTGCTGCTGGGCGTGGGCCTGCGGGGCCGGCGCGCCTGGCCCCTGGCGGTGGCGATCGGCTGGCTGCTGCCAGGGGTGGCGCTGGCCTGGTCCACCCACCAGGACGCCGGCGTGTTCACCTATCTGTGGTGGGCGGTCGGAGGGCTGCTGCTGGTGGCCTGGGGCGTGATGGAGGGCCGCTCCGAGCGGGTCAACTTCGGCGCCGCCCTGATCGCCATCGACGTGCTCGCCTTCTACGTCTCCCAGGTGATGGACAGCCTGGGACGCTCCGCCAGCCTGATCGGGCTGGGGGTGCTGTTCCTCGGCGGCGGCTGGGGCCTGGAGCTGCTGCGCCGCCGGCTCGTGGCCCGGGCCATCGCCAGGGGGACCCCATGATCCCCGGGCCGGCGCGCGGCCTGCTGGTGGCCCTGCTGCAGGGCGGCCTGCTGCTGAGCCTGGGGGGCCAGCTGCTGCTGGATCGGGCCACCCGGCCCCGGGGCTGGATGCTGAGCGAGCCGGTGGATCCCTACCTGCCGATCCGGGGGCGCTACGTGAACCTGGCCCTGCTGGTGCCGGCCCCCGAGGTGCCGGCCGGCCAGTCCAGGCCCTGGTCGGGGGAGCGGCTGGTGCTGCGCAGCGAGTCCGACCGGGTGCGGGCCACCCTGGCCACGGACGCCACCCCCCGCTCCAAGAGCCTTGCGGCGACACCGCAGGGCGAAGGCTGGCGCCTGGGGCCCTCGGTGGCCTACTTCATCCCGCCCGGGGTGGCGGACCCCTCCCGCCGTCCGGCCGGCGAGCGGCTCTGGGTGGAGGTGACGCTGCCGGCGCAGGGTCCGCCCCGGCCGATCCGGCTGGGGGTACGGCGGGGCGACGGGCCGATCACCCCCCTCGAACTGCGCTGAGACTGGCCCTGGGCCAAGGGCTGACCTGGACACAGCCCGCCCCCGGCAGCCCGCCTAACCTCCGCCGATGGCCACCGCCCCGCCCCTGGAATTCCTGCCCCCCCGCCTGGATGGCCGGGTGCTGGCGCTGGGCCGGCTGGTGCTGCCGCTCTGGCTGCGCTGGCGCTGCCAGATCACGGCGGTGGAGGTGGAGGGCATGGCCACGCTCGTGGAGGCGATGCGGTCCTTCCAGGCCGGCGAGAGCCGGCTGCTGATCGCCTTCCGGCACCCGAGCCTCGACGATCCCCTGAGCATGGCCCGGCTGCTGTGGGTGGAGCTGGCCGAAGCAGGCCGGCGGCAGGGCCTGCGCTTTGATCCGGCGCCCACCGGCCAGTTCCTGTTCGACCGCGGCATCCCCCTCTGGGCCGGGCCGGCGATGGGGTGGATCTTCACCCACCTGGGCGGCGCCTCGATCCAGCGCAGCAAGCTCGATCTGCCCGCCCTGCGGACGGCCCGGAAGCTGCTGCTGGAGGGGCCCCATCCCTTCGCCCTGGCGCCGGAGGGGGCCACCAACGGCCACAACGAACGCCTCAGCCCCCTGGAGCCCGGCACCGCCCAGCTCGCCTTCTGGACGGCGGCCGACCTGGCGGAGGCCGGTCGCAGCGAGCGGATGGACCTGCTGCCGATCGGCCTGCAGTACAGCTTCATCGAGCCGGTCTGGGGGGCGATCGAGGCGCTGCTCTGCCGCCTGGAGGAAGGGGCCGGCCTGGCCCCCGATCCCGGCCACGACCTCGACCCCTCAAAGCTGCACGGGCGGCTGGTGCGCCTCGGGGAGCGGATGCTCGAGCAGATGGAGGCCTTCTACCGCGACAAGGTGCACCTGGCCCTGCCCGAGAAGTGCGCGCCCGCCGCGGACAGTGCGGAGCCGGAGCCCGCCTTCGGGCCCCGGCTGCAACGGCTGATGGATCTGGCCCTGCGGCGGGTGGAGCAGTCCTTCGGCATGGGGCCCAGCGGCAGCCTCACGGACCGCTGCCGGCGTCTGGAGCAGGCCGGCTGGGACCGGCTCTACCCGGCCCGGCCCCCCGGCGGCGAGCCCCCCAGTCCCCTGGCCCAGGCCCTGGCCGACCGGCTGGCGGAGGAAACGGCGGCCCAGCTGTGGCACATGCGCGTGGTGGAGTCCTTCGTCGCGGTGAGCGGGAGCTACGTGCGGGAGCGGCCGAGCCAGGAGCGCTTCGCCGACACCCTGCTGCTCCTCTGGGACACCCAGTGCCGGATCCAGGGCCACACCGCCAACCAGCGCCCCCGGCTGGGGCGGCGGCGGGTGCGGATCAGCATCGACCGGCCGATCGTGGTGGACGGGCGCCTCGCCGACTACCGCCGGGATCGGCGCCAGGCGGTGCAGGCGCTCACCGAGGAACTGGAGCTCCGGCTGGAGCGGCTGATCGTGCCGTCGCCCCTGGACTGACCAAAGGACCGGGGCCTCAGCCGGCGGCGAGCCGCGCCACGTAGGCGTCCAGGGTGCCGGCATTGATCCAGCCGGTGGCGATGGTCTTGCTGTGGGTCTGGCTGACGCGGCCCCGGTGCACATGGGAGAGGCCGGCGGGGAAGATCGCCAGCTTGCCCTTGACGGCCTCCTCGTGGTGGTCCTGCCAGTGGAATTCGGTGCCGGCGTCGGGGACGGTGTCGAGGTAGAGGATCCAGGCCAGCACGCGGCGGATCGGCTCGGTGGCCTCATCGCTGGTGTTCCAGTCGCAGTGCCAGCTGTAAAACCCCTCCCCCGGCGCATAGCGCTGCAGGTTGAAGATCGGGTTGACGAACAGGGAGCGCTCCGGACAGCAGGTGAGGAACAGGGGCCGCTCGGCCAGGTAGCGCTTCAGGCCGGCGGAGACGCCGCGCATGATCACGTCCGCCAGGCCCTGGGCCTCGGGGTCGGAGCGGTCGATCCACACCAGGCTGATGTCGGTGGAGATCTTGCCGGGATCCGCCTCGGCGCCGTCGCCCGGTTCAGACCCGAAGGAGAAGGCGACCCCGCGGCGCTGCAGGTCGGTGCGGCGATCGAAGAAGGCCATCGCCGCATCGGCCAGGGCCACGTAGCCGGGATCCTCGAAGCTGCCGATCAGCCGCATCCGCGCCCGGGACCTCAGGGACATGGAACCTAGAACGCAGGCCCGACGTCCACCGGTGGTGTCCTCGGCGTCTTGACGGGGCCCGCAGGATCGGCAGAGTGCCGCCTGTCGCCTCCCCCGGACCGTCTTGCCGATGACGCCGTCGCCGCTGCACCCCGCCTCCCGCCAACGCCCGCTCCGGCCTGGCCATGGGCTGCTTGGCCTGGCCCTGGGGGCCTGGGCCGGCGCCGGCCTGCTGGCCGCAGGCGCCCCCGCCGACGCCGCTCCGTACCGGGTCCGGACCCTGGCGACGGGGCTGGAGAATCCGCGCGGGCTGACGATCGCGCCGAACGGCAACCTGGTGCTCAGCGAAGCGGGCCGGGGCGGCAGCGGCCCCTGTCTCGTCGCCGGCAGCGGCAACACCCTGTGCTACGGCACCACCGGGGCCGTGGGCCTCTTCGACCGCACCACCAACGTCTATTCCCGGGCGCTCTCCAACCTGCCCTCCCTGGCGGTCCAGTCCTCCCCCCTGTTCCCGGAGGGAACGGGCCTGGCGGACCTCGCCTTCAACGGCTCCGGCCAGCTCTTCGGCGTCTTCGGCTTCGGCGCCAACCCCACCCTGATCCCCGGCGCGGGCAGCTCCCTCTTCGGCCAGACGGTCGCCATCGACCTGACCGCCGGCAGCCTGACGCCCCTGGCCGACATCGCTGGTTTCGAAGCGACCCAGAACCCCGACGGCAAGGATCTCAACAGCAATCCCTTCGCCCTGGTGGTGCGCGGGGACGACACCTACGTCACCGACTCGGGCGGCAACAGCCTGGTGAAGGCCGACGGCGCCAACCAGGTCTCGCTGGTGAACGTGTTCCCGGAGGAGCTCGTCACCACCCCGCCGCTGCCCTTTCCCTTCCCCTTCCCCGAGGTCCCGGCCCAGGCCGTGCCCACCGGCATGACCATCGGCCCCGACGGGGCGCTGTACATCGCCCAGCTCTCCGGCTTTCCCTTCGCCCCCGGGACCGCCGACGTGTTCCGCTACGACTTCATCAACCCGGTGACGAAGTTCGCCGGCGGCTTCAGCAACCTGATCGACATCGCCGCCGGACCGGATGATTCGCTCTACCTGCTCCAGTACAGCGATGACTTCTGGGGCCCCCCGTCGGGCAGCATCCTGAAGCTGGGCCTCGATGGCAGCGTCCGCACGATCTTCGACGACCTGGTCAGCCCCACGGGCCTGGCCGTCGGCCGCGACGGCACGATCTACGTGGCCAACGATGGCGACGGGGTGAACGGCCAGCTGCTCGCCCTCACCCCGTCGCCGGTGCCCGGCCCCCTGCCCCTGCTCGGCGTCGGCGTCGCCTTCGCCCAGGCCCGGCGCCTGCGGCGCCGCTGCGCCGGCCTCAGCCCGGCCCGTTCCGCCAGGGCACGGCGACCAGCGCCTCCAGCGACTGCCAGCGGCCTCGATCGTCCGACACCAGCGGGCTGAGGCCCACCGCCTCGAGGGCGGCGGCCACCCGCTCGGGGGCGATGGCCTCCGGGGTGCCGGTCGCGGGCCCGGGCTCCAGGGGCAGCACGAGCACCTGCTGCTCGGCCGGATCGGCCATCACCCGCAGGTTGTGGTCGGGGAGTTCCCGCTCGAAGAACAGCCGCCGCATGCGGGCCGTGAGCGCCGGACCCAGGGCCGCCGCGAAGGCCTCGAGGGCCCGGGCCTCCCCGGAGCCGCCGCAGCTGAGGGCCAGCCAGATGAGCAGCTTGGCCCAGCTCTCCGCCGTCCACAGCGGCGGGAAGCTCTGCCGGTGCTGGCGCACCAGCTCGGCGATGGCGAAGTCGAACAGGGTGCCCTGCAGGGAGGCCACCGATGGCAGGGGTTCCTGATCCATCCAGCCATCCTGACGGCCAAGCGGCAAACTGCAGGGGCAACGACCGTCCCTGGAGACGCCCGATGGCCCTCGATCTGAACGATCCTGAGCTCGAGTTCGCCGATCTCGTCACCGCCTACCAGAGCTGGGTGATGGCCGTGATCAACGACGAGAAGCTGGGGGGCGACAAACTCCTCACCGACGACATCGCCGACGACGCCCTGAACGCGATGCGCTTCCTGCCGGATGTGGTGACCAGCGCCATCGAGACCACCCTGGCCCGTGTCTACGACGTGGACCCCGACGAACTCGCCGAACTGCTCTACCCCGAGGACTGAGCGGCGCCCGGCCGATGACCCCAGGCGACACGCCGGCGGACAGCTACGTCCTGGGGACGGAACCGGAGGAGCAGGAGCGGCTGCGGCTGCAGCATGAGCTCTGGCAACCGGCCGCCACGGCCCCACAGGTCCAAAGCGCTCCCGGGCTCGGCACGGGGGGCTTTGATCTGGCCTGGTGGCCCATGAATACGTCCACTGGAACACCTTCGGCCTCCATCCCGATGGCGCCGCGATCGCCCGCTTCCGCGACGCCGCCATCGCCAGCTTCCGCGGCGCCGGCGGCGATCCCGATGTCAACCGGCGCCTGCCCAGCCTGCTGGCGGCCCGGGATTTCGGGATCGAGGAACTGCTGCCCCTGCCGGTGCTGGGTCGGGGCGGTGACCCCTGGGCCCGCTGGCTGGAGCGCTTCGTCACCCTCTACGGGAACGAGCTGATCCGCCAGGGGCTCTGGTCGGCCGAGGAGGCCGCCGCTGCGGCCGCGGCCATGGCCAGGGCGCGCCTGGATCCAGGGGCCTACTGGGTCGGCCCCACCGTGCTGGCCCTGCGGGCCCGCCGCGGGCAACACCCCTAACCTCCCCATGTGATCCCCCTCCTCCGCCGCTCCCCCACCCCGCCCGGCCAGGGCCGACGCCAGGCCCGGATCACCCGGCTCGCCGTGGGGCTCGCCATCCCGTTGCTGGCCTCCCTGGGGGGCTGCCAGGGGCAGCGGCTGCAGCCGATCCTGCGCCCCCTCGAGGGCACCCTCTACATCGCGGTTGGGGTCAGTCAGGAGGCCCTGGACACCGAACTGCAGAAGGAAGTCCGTGAACGCACGGCCCTGCTTCAGGCCTCGTTCCGCACCCTGCAGCCGCGGGTCAGGCTCCAGGTGGAAACCTTCACCGAGGAACGGCTGCGCAATGAACTCCTCGTCCGCAACCGGACCGGCCTGAGCCCCGACCTGCTCCTTGTGAACGAGTCCACGGCCCAGGAACTGGCCCGGGAACGGCTCATCAGCACCGTGTCCTTGCCGGCCGCGGTGCTGGATCAGCTGGATGCGGGTTCGGTGGTACGGGTCCGGCGCAGGGACGGCACCCTGACGGGCATCCCCCTGGAGCTGCAGCCCCTGGTGGCCTGCTTCGATCGGCGCCGCGTCAGCCGCAGCCCCGCCACCCTCAGCGAGCTGCTGGCCTTCAGTGCCAAGGGGATGGAGGTGGGGCTGTCTCTCGATGCGGTGAGCCTGGCCTGGACCCTGGGCCCGCTTGGGGCGATCGACGCCGTCAGCGACCTGCTGGCCGGGAAACCGGCGACCCCGGCGATGCGGACCAGCCTGGATGGCTGGCTGCAGTGGTTGCGCGAGGCCGACCTGCAACAGCACGTCACCGTTTACCCCACCGAGACGGAACTGCTGAAGGAGCTGATGGTGGGGACCCTCGACTGGATTCCCTGCCGCAGCATCAACATCACCCGGCTCCGGTCGCGCCTGGGCACGAACCTGGGCGTGTCCCCCCTGCCCTCCGGCCCCTTCGGCACCGCCAGCCCGATCACCCGGGAGCGGGTGCTCGCCTTCGGGGTCAACTCCAGTCCGGGCCAGCGCCAGCTGGCCCTGGCCCTGGCCCGGTTCGCCATCAGTCCGCTGCACCAGCGAGACATGGTCCTTCGCAACCAGTACGTGCTGCCGGTGAACCGGAAGGTGGCTCCGCCGGTGAGCAGTTCCTCCGTGGTGGCCGCCATGGTGGAGGGCCGAAAGCAGTCGATCAAGAGCTCGACGCTCCGCCTGGAGGGGAAGACCAGCAAGAGCCAGAGGGACGCCTGGCAGGCGCTGCTCACCCGTTTCCTCTTTGATGACCTGAGCCAGCAGGACGCCCTCAAGGGCCTGATCGACCTGCTGGGTGGCGAGAGGTCCCGATGAACATGCTGCTGCTGGAGATCCTCGGCTGGTTCGGCTACCTGCAACGCATGGAGGTGCGTGTCCAGCTGATCCTGTTGCTGCTCGTGTTCCTCGGCCAGGGGCTGCTGGGCCGGCGGCTGGCCCCGCGGTTTCCCCCGGCAGGGCGGCCGAAGCTGGTGATCCCCACGCTGCTGGGCCTGCTGTCGCTGGCCCTGGGGCTGGGCGGGCAGCCCTTCGGCCTGGTGCTGCTGGGGCTGCTGCTGTACCTCGGCTGGCTGGGGCTGGGCGGGGTGCGACTGCTCCTGGGCCGCTTCATCCAGCCCCAGCCGATGCAGTTGCTGGAGACGCGCCTGATCCGCCCGGCGTACCTGCTGGTCGCCGCTTTGCTGGTGATCCGGGTGTTCGACAACCCCCAGGATCTGGCCCTGATCCCCATCGGCGAATGGTTCGGCTCAGAAGTGACCGTGGGTAGCTTTTTGCTGGCGGTGGTGATCCTGTACGTGCTGGCCATGGGCACCGGGCCGCCGGCCCAGGGTGTGGCCTGGCTGGTGCAGCGCAGCGTGGGCATCAGCAACGGCAGCCGCCGGGCCCTGGCCCTGATGATCCGCTATGCGGCGGTGGCCGTTGGCATCGTCTGGGCCCTCGATCACGTGGGCTTCAACCGCACAGCGATCCTGGCGGTGGCCGGCGGTCTTTCGGTGGGCCTGGGTTTCGGCATCAAGGAAGTCTTCTCGAACTTCGTCAGCGGCCTCTGGCTGTTGTTCGAGGGGTCGGTGCGGCCGGGGGAGGTGCTCTTCATCGACGGTGATCCCTGTGAAGTGCGCAGCCTCGGCCTGCGGGCCGCCGTGCTCTGGCGCGACCGGGATAACGCCGAACTGGTGATCCCGAATCAGACCTTCTTCACCAGCACCACCGTCACCTACACGGGCAGCGACACCCTGCGGCGCAGCCAGGTGCTGGTCAGTGCGGCCTACCACCACGATCCCGACGACGTGATCGCCCTGCTGGAAGCCACGGCCCGCGGCCAGAACCGGATTCTGGCCACCCCGGCGCCGAAGGGCCTGCTGCTGCGTTATGGCGATTCCTCCATCGACTACGCCCTGCGTTTCTGGATCGCCAACCCGATGGATAACGTCTCCATCTGCAGCGAAGTCCAGGCCGCCATCTGGCGGGTCTTCCGGGACCGGCAGATCGAGATCCCCTTCCCCCAGCAGGTGCAGTACCAGGTGGAGGGTCCACCCAAAAGCTGAACCTGGCTCCCCTGGCGATCGCAGGCCCGAGTTGTAGAATTTCGGCCAATACCAACCGCCATTGCATCATGCTCAAAGGTGCCGATCTGCTCGCCAAGGTGAAAGAGCTGGGCGATGCCTCGAAGTCCGATCTGGTGCGCAGCTGCGGCTACGTGAGCACCAAGAAGGACGGCAACGAGCGCCTGAACTTCACGGCCTTCTACGAAGCGCTTCTCGATGCCAAGGGGATCAACCTCGGCGACGGCGTCGGCAAGGCGGCCACCAAGGCCGGCCGCAAGCTCGGCTATACCGCCAAGGTCCAGTTCAACGGCAACCTGCTGGTGGGCAAGGCCTACACCGCGATGCTGGGCCTCGAGCCGGGCGATGAATTCGAGATCAAGCTCGGTCGCAAGGCGATCCGGCTGGTGCCCGTGGGCGGCTCCGACGACGACGAGTGAAGCTTTGTACGGCGTACCGCTGTCGCCGTCGCTTCCGATCTAAACCAAAGGTGCGGGGCCGGGGAGATTGATCAACTCCCCAACGCCTTCGCAAAGTAGCCCCCCTCGGGTCATGCTCGAGGGGGGCTACGTGTGTTCGGGGTCCGGGCCCTGTGCTTTGGAATGCACACGATGGGGCGAATCGTCAACCAATTCGCAACCTTCTGTTACGTTGAAGGCCGCTGCGTGGTCCATCCATGCCTCACCCCCCATCCCATCCGGCAGCAGCCCTGCACCCCGGCAGCTTCGTGGCGCTGGGCAGCCGCCAGGGCGGCACCTACCAGGTGATCAGCATCGACGAGGAAACCGACAGCTGCTGGGTGCGGCGCTGGCCCCTCACCCGCCACGGATCCCCCGCCTTCTCGGCCGCCCTGCCGGATCTGCGTCCCCTGCACCGCCCCTCCCACTGAGCCCTTTCCCCTTGCCCTGCACCGGAGTACAGCCATGATCCCGATGGGTTTCGTCATCACCTCACGGCTGTTCTGCCGCGCCGGTCGCCTGGCCCTGCTGGCGGCCTCCCTGGCCCTGGTCGCGGAGGCCCTGGACCTGGCGCTGGCCCACACACTCTCCTGAGGTCGCACACGAGCGCCCTGGGTACCCTGAGCCGATGGCAGCGACGGACCGGGGACAGCACCCATGACCGAGGGCATGGCAGGGGCATCGACCCTGGTGGAGCTGCTCCAGCTCCCCTTCATGCAGCGGGCCCTGCTGGGCGGTCTTCTCAGCGGCGCCCTCGGCGGCGTGCTGGGCAGCTTCGCCGTGCTGCGCCAGCTTTCCTTCTTCAGTGACGCCCTGGGCCATTCGGCCCTGCTCGGCATCACCCTGGGCCTGCTGCTGGGGATCGATCCCACCCTGGTGCTGATCCCCTTCGCGGTGCTGTTCGCCCTGATGACGAACCAGCTGGTGCAACGCAGCAAGCTGCCGGCCGATGCCCTGCTGAACATCGTCTATTCCTCTTCGCTCGCCATGGCCGTGGTGGCCCTGAGCCTGCTGCACGTCTACAAGGGCGGCATCCAGCAGCTCCTGTTCGGCGACATCCTGGGGGTCACCTGGCTCGACCTGGCCCTGATCGGGGCCCTGCTCGTCGTCACCACCGGCTACCTCACCCTCACCCGGCGCGACCAGGTGCTGCTCACCCTCGACGAACCCCTCGCCCGCTCCCGGGGGGTGGCCGTCTCCCTGCACCGGTTGCTGTTCCTGGTCCTGCTGGCCGTGGTGGTGGCCATCTCCGTCAAGGCGGTGGGGGTGCTGCTGATCAGCGCCTTCGTGGTCATCCCCGCCTGTGCCTCGCGGCTGGTCAGTCGGCGCTTCGGCACCTATGTGGCCCTCTCCGCCGGACTCGGGGCCGCCGGCGCCGTGCTCGGCCTGCTGCTGTCGGCCGCCTTTGCGCTGCCCTCCGGCCCCTGCGTCGTGATCGCCCAGCTGGTGGCCTTCCTGGTCGCCCTGGCGGTGGCACCGCTGCGGGGCCGGGCGGCGACCTCCTGAACCGCGATCAGCCGGGCGGGGAGGCCGTCCCCGGGTCAAGGTGGCCGGTCTTGACCCAGATCAGGCAACCGCTGCCGCTGAAGGGCGCATGGCGACTGCCGGCCGGATTGCGCAGCCAGGTCCCGGCCGGGTAGGCCCCCTGCTCGTCCTCGAACACCCCCTCGAGCACGAAGATCTCCTCGCCCCCCGGGTGGGCGTGGAGGGGGAAGCGAGTTCCGGGCTCCCAGCGCACCAGGGCCACGTGCTCCAGGCCGAAGCCATGCAGGGGCAGGACGCTCAGGCCGGGCACCAGGCCGGGCACGAAGGTGGAGGAGCCGGTGTCGATCACGACCCGCGTCTGGTCGGCCGGATCCATCTGGCGGAGCTTCACCAGGATGGTGCAGCCGGCCGCACTGAAAGGGGCATGGGCGGAGCCGACCGGGTTACGCACGTAGGTGCCGGGGCCGTAGTCGCCCTGCTCATCCGAGAAGACCCCCTCGAGCACGAGAAACTCCTCGCCGCCGTCGTGCCCATGGGGGGAGAAACGGCTGCCGGGGGCGTAGCGGACAACCGAGGTGGCCCGGGCGACCTCCCCGCCGTCGCGCTCCAGCGGGCGCCGCTCCACCCCGGCCAGGGGTGAGGGATACCAGGGCAGAGAGCCGCTGTCGACGACCACCCGCAGGGCCGGATCGGCATGGAGCTGGGTGGGGAGGGGGGCGGGGGCCATCGTTCAGAGGGAGCTGGTGAGCAGCATCGGGCCCCTGGGTGCCGGGCCGTTGGGCTCGCCTTCGACGCTGACGCTGACGGCGCTGGCCTGGCTGGTGGGGGAGAGGGGGATGGGCATGGCCACCTGACCGCGGGCGTTGGGCACAAAGTGGACGCAACCGACGGTCTTTCCCCCCACGGTGGCCCAGAGGCGGTAGGTGCGCTGCGGCGGCAGGGGGGGGAGGTGGCTGAGGGTCAGCAGGTTGTGGGTGCGGTTGCCGGTGACCAGCACCTCACCGGCCACCTTCTGGCCGGGCTGCACGGCCTGCAGCGGCAGCAGGCGGGGATCGGCGAGCGGTGCCGGCGCCAACTGCCGCTGCAGACCCGCCAGCTGCTGGCGGGTCTGGTGCAGCTCGCCGGCCAGCACCAGCAGGCCGGCCGCCAGCAGGGAGGGCACCAGCCAGAGACGCCAGGGCCGCGGCCGGGCGCTGGGCTGCAGGAGGCGCCGGCGCAGGGCGGGAGGCGGCACCGCGGTGGCCGGCAGGGCCAGGGGCAGCAGTTCCAGGGTGGTGCTGAACTCCTCGAGCCGCTGGCGCAGCTCGGGCCGCTCCCGCAGGAGCAGGGCCAGCTGCTCCCGCTCGGCCTCCTCGAGGTCCCCCAGGGCATGGCCGGCGAGCAGGGCGTCGATGCCGGCGGCATCGGGGGTGGGGATGGCGTCGGGAGTCATGGCTGGGCGGGCGAATCGTGGAGGAGGGCGCGCAGGCGGATCAGGCCCTGGCGGGCGCGGGTCTTGACGGTGCCGAGGGGCAGCTCCAGCAGCGCTCCGATCGCCGACTGGCTCAGCCCTTCGTAGTAGGCCATCTCCAGCACCTGGCGCTGGTTGGCGGGGATCGCCGCCAGGGCCCCCCGGACCCTGTCGGCCAGATCCTCGGACTCGGCACGGTCGTGGGGCGTGGGCACGGCCGACGGGAACAGGTGCTCCGACCAGCGTTGCACCAGCTGCCAGCGGTTGGCGCGCTGGTTGAGGCGGTTGATGGCCATCGAGCGGGTCAACAGCAGCAGGTAGGCCAGCACCGGACCCCGAGCGGGGTCGTAGCGCCCCTGCTGCCAGTAGCGCAGGAAGACGTCATGGGTGAGGTCTTCGGCCTCCTGGCTCGAGCGGCACAGCCGCAGGGCCAGGCGGTACACCGGACCGCTGCAGCTGTCGTAGAGGGCGGCGAGATCGCCGCCCTCGCCAGGGGCCCCCGAAAGGGAGCCCCGCAGCGGCGGCCGTCTGGGGGGGGCTTCGGCGTCGGAGGGGTTCACGACCGGGGGTGTTCAGCGGGAGTGCCGTTCTTCGGATACCGGCGAAGGCTGCGATCGGATGGGGCCCGGCCGGCGGCTGACGAACACGCCGGCCAGCACCAGGGCCGAACCGGCCAGCACGGGGATGCCCAACGGTTCCCCCAGCAGCAGGGCGGCACTGAGGACCGCCACCACCAGGGCCAGCGAGCTCCAGAGGGAGACGACGGCCACGCTGCAGCGGCGGTAGGCCTGGCGCAGGGCCAGCTCCCGACCCAGGGAGAGGGTGACGGCATAGACGCCGATCACCCCCACCACCCACCAGAGCCGCAGCAGGAGGAAATGCTGCGGTCCGAACAGCACCAGGGCGATGGCGCCGAAGACCAGGGCGCTCAGCAGGGTGGGCACCCCCACACTCACGGCCGCCGGCCACTGGCGGGCGGCGATGGCGCGACCACTGACGGCCGAGCCGGCGAAGGCCAGCACCCCCACCAGGGCCCAGGCGATGCCGGCGGCGTCATCCATCCGGCCGCCGCCCATGGCCATGGACGCCTGGGGCAGCACCAGGCCGGCGCCGATCAGCACCAGGCTGAGCCGGAAGCCGGCGGGGAGGGCCTCCCCGAGCAGCCAGCGTGCCAGCAGGGCGGAGACGGGCAGCACCAGGGCGAACAGCAGGGTCTGGCTGATCACCGAGAGGGATTCCAGGGCGAGGTAGTAGGCCACGGGCCCGAGAAACAGGCCCAGGCCCCCGTGCAGGGCGAGCAGGCGCCGATCGGCCGGCCCCAGCTGCGCCAGGTCGTTGCCCAGGCTGCGCCGTCCGGGGATCAGGGCCGCCAGACCCACCGTGAGCTGGGCCAGGAAGAAGACATTGCAGAAGCTGATCGGGTTCTCACCATCCACCGGATGGGCCATCCCGTGGTCCTGCAGGCCCTTGAGCACGGTGGCGTCCATCCCCCGCAGCAGCACGTAGAGCAGCAGCGGCAGCAGGCCCGGGATCGGCCGCGCTCGCCCGTCCGATGGATCTGGGAGCCTCATCGGCTCAGGATGGCGCCCTCCAGGCCACCAGGGAACAGCCGGAGAGCGGCCCGGAGCGCTGGGCCGGGACCCCTACTGTTCCTGCGTCGGGCTCCGGGTCCTCGTGCGCCTCTCCACTGTCCTCAACCAGCTGTCGCGGCCAGCACGCCGCACCCTGGATCACCAGCGCAGCCCCTGGACCAGCCTCTGGCGCCAGCCGGTGTCGATGGCGATGCGGATGCCCTGGCCGGTGTTCTTCCTGGCGATGACGCTCATCTATCTGGCGGAGGTGCTGATCTTCGCCCTGGCGTTCCAGCTGGATGCCGGCCATGTGGAGGCGGAGGGGGCGATGGGGCTGCCCGCCAGCGGCATCTTTGCCCTGCAGAACATGTTCAGCGCCAGCTTCCAGTCCGCCAGGGTGAACTCGCCCTACACCCTGGGCCTGGCGGCGGGCCAGCGGATCATCGGCATCCTGACCACCGCCATGGTCACGGGTCTGTTCTTCCTGCGCTTCACCCAGGTGGATTCCCCGCTGCGGTTCAGCCGCCAGCTGTGCCTGAGCTGCTGGCCCGGTGGTCACCTCAGCTGCCGCTTCGTCACCACCGACCCCAGCTACTGGCTGAAGGTGTCGTACACGATGGCCCTGTTCGTGGATGAGGAGATCGAACCGGGGCTGTGGCAACGCCGGGTGCACCCGCTGCCGTTGCTGAACCCGTCCACGCCCCAGCTGCATGTGACGGCGGTGCTGACCCACCCGCTCACCCCGGAGAGTCCCCTGGTCCAGCTGGGTCTCGACGCCATCGCCCGGGCCAGCGGTGCCCTGATGGTGCTGGTGGAGGGTTCCGATGAGGTGACGGGATCGTCCCTGCTCCAGGTCCATCACTACCGCCTCGAGGACATTCTCCAGGGCCGGACCTTTGCCGATCTGGTGTCCGTCGACGGCCGGGGGCGTCGCCAGGTGAATCTCGACGCCCTCCACCACACCGTGCCGATCACCTGAACCGGCACCGGATCGAATCCGGAGCGGCCGCCCATGGGTATCTGCTGGTGAGCGCGGGTTCTGGCGTCGCAACGCCTGGCCTGTCCCTCGCCCCTCACACCCCATTCGCCATGACCCGCTCCCCCCGCACCGTCCTCACCGGCGCCCTCACCCTGGTGGCGGCGGCGGCCTTCTCCGGCACCGTCCTCCCCGCCCGCAGCCTCGGCCTCCCCGCCGTCGAGCCGATCACCCCCGCCCTGGCTTCCCTGGCCCAGGCCATGGCGAAGGCCAGCGGCAGCTTCCGCAAGGCGGAGGCTCCCGTCAGCGGCGGCTTCTCGATCAGCGAGCAGGGCGGCAAGACGGTGCTCACCCTCAGCGGCGACTTCAAGACCAACGCCATGGCCCCGGATCTGTGGGTGGCCTTCAGCCCCTCCGCCACGCCCCTGGCGATGAGCAAGGCCCCCGCCTTCCCCCTCAAGCCCGGCAGCTACACGCTGCTGTCGAAGCTGAAATCCAGCAAGGGGGGCCAGAGCTACGTGATCCCCGCCTCGATCGACCTCAAGGCCCAGAAATCGGTGCTGATCTGGTGCCAGAAGTTCAACGCCACCATGGCCTGGGCGCCCCTCAAGCCCTGAGCGCCAGGCCCCTCAGCGTCCACTCAGAGTCCGGCGAACCACTCGTAGCCCCTGTCCTCCCAGGTGCCGAGGCGGTCGCCGAGGCTTGTCATCAGCTCCAGGCCGGTGACCCACTTGCTCTGCTTGTAGCCGAGCTTGATGGGGCTCGCCAGCCGCACGGGGGCGCCGTTGGCCACGGGCAGCGGCGCCCCGTTCATGTGGGTGGCGAGCAGGGTCTGGGGGTGCAAGGCGGAGGCCAGATCCCAGGTCTCGAAGTACTGGTCGGCGGAACGGATCGCCAGATAGGCCCCGAGGGGAGACGGGCCCGCCAGGGCCAGCACATCGGCCAGACGCGGGCCCGACCAGGCGACGATCGCCGCCCAGCCCTCCACGCAGACGTGGCGGACGACGCACTCCCGCTGGGGCAGGGCGGCCAGGGCGGCCAGATCAAGGCGCAGGGGCCGGCGCACCGCCCCTTTGACCACGAGCCGGTAGCTCTCGGGCGGGAGGTTGGGCGTGCCGTTGAAGCTGTTGACCAGCAGGGCGGCCGGCTCCACCTGGCTGCGCCGGAATTCGGGCAGCGGCCCCTGCCCCTGCAGCAGGGCCTCGATCCGCTCGTTCAGCGGCTGGGTGGCGGCGCCCACCGCGTTGCTCCAGCGGTTGAGGCCACAGCCGCCGAGCAGCAGGGAGGAGCCGCCGGAGACCAGCAGGCCGAGGGCACGGCGGCGGCCGGGGTCGCTGCCCATCACAGGGCCATGCGCCGCAGCAGCCGCAGGCCGCCCACCCGCCAGGAGAGCCCCACGTGGGCCACCAGCAGCAGGGCGATGGCGGGGATGGTGGCCAGGTGACAGACCCGCAGCGTCTGCCAGCTGGAGTGGCCGGCCGGCTCGGCGAAGGCGAACAGCGACACCAGCCACCACAGCTGGGCCGGCTTGTACATCGCCAGACCCGTGAGCAGGCTGAAGGCCAGCACGACCAGCATCAGGGTGTAGGTGATGCGGTGGCTGGCCAGGCGACGCCGGGGGGGACTGGCGCTGTGGCGCAGGGTGCCCAGATCGCCGCCGTCGGCCAGGCGCCGGTGGCGGCGCTGCAGCAGCAGGCCGATCCAGAGCCCCAGGTTGGCGGCATACAGACCCATGACGCCGAAGTGCCAGTCGCGGCCGCCGGCCAGCCAGCCGCCGAGGGTGAGCCACTCGGGCACGGTCGCCCCCGCCCGGCCGCCGAAGACCGGATTGGCGTTGTAGATCTCCAGGCCGCTGCCGGCCATCAGCAGCAGCACCAGCAGGTTGAAACCGTGGAAGGCCCTCGTCCACAGGGGGTGGGCGCCCGGGCGAGCGGAGCCGGAGGCGTCAGAGAGCGTGATCACCGGCTGACGCCAAGGGAACGCCGTCAGTCTGCCGAGCTGTCCTTGTACCCGCTGCCACACGATCCAGCGGCAGAACTCACCACAATGGGCCGGTCAACCCCTTGCGGTTGCCTCCCATGACTCTCCGGGCCGGCCCATCGGCTCCTGAACGCCAGCACCATCGCGTTGCAGGCTCAGGCGCCCGTGGGACGGGCACATGGTGGTTGGGGCGACTCCTGGCTTCCGTTCACACAGAGCGAGAGAGGGGCAGGGCCTACCAGCCGCGTTTCACCCGCGACCACCTGGCCTTCTCCTGGCTCGGGGCTTTGCTGTCCCTGGCCCTGCTCGGTGGTCTCAGCGCCTGGAGCGGCTACCTGCTGATGGCGGCCCCGCTGGGGGCGTCCTCGGTGCTGTTGTTCGGCCACCCCCGCAGCCCCCTGGCCCAGCCCCGCAACATCGTTCTGGGCAACGGACTGGGGGGCCTGATCGCGATTCTGGTGGTGAGCTGCGGCTGGTCCGGTGCCTGGGGTGTGGCCCTGGCGGTCGGGCTCACGATCGTGGTGGGGCAACTGGGTCGCTGCCTCCACCCTCCGGCCGGCGGCGTCGCCTTTCTCGGGGTCTTTCTCAAGGCCGGTCCCGGATTCGTGCTGTTTCCCGTGCTCTCGGGGTCGGTGCTGCTCGTGTTGCTCGCCTGGCTGTTCAGCCGGGGGGTCCGAGGAGCCTCTGCGTACCCGGCGCACTGGCTCTGATCCGGGCCTCAGGCGGAATGGAGCTGGTCGAGCTGCTGCTGCAGGCGCTGCTTCATGCGCGTCTGGACCAGGTGGCAGAGCTCCTCCACCAGCTCGGCGTCGGCGCGGTAGATCAGGCGGACCCCTTCGCGCTCGCAACTCACGAGGCCGGCCCGCTGCAGCTGGGAGAGCTGGCGGCTGATGTGGGACTGGCTGAACCCGGTGGCCTCGATCAGGGAGGCGACATCGCAGGGACCCTGCCGCAGATGGCAGAGGAGCTGGAGCCGGGCCGGCTCGCTCAGCAGCCGGAAGAACTGGCTGAACTCCTCCAGCAGCTCCGGACTGGGAATCGAACCGGGACCGACCACGCCCATGCCAGATCACTATGACGCTAGCGACATTATGCAGCGCCGTTCCCGCCGATGGGGCGCAGACAGCGGCAGCTTTCACTCTTTTGCCGTTGTATGCGTGTATGGTCATAATTACCAGCCCAAGCCCCGCGATGTCCGCCGTCCCCGCATCGCCACGCCATCCCGCCCGGTCCCGGCGGAGGGGACGGTCTTGAGCGTCTCGCTGCTGCTGCTGATGGCCTCCGGCGGTGCCGTGATCGGATTCCTGCTGGCGGTGCTCGGCGCCGGTGGCTCGATCCTGCTGCTGCCCCTGCTGATCAGCGGCGCCGGGCTGCCCACCCGGGAGGCGGTGCCCCTGTCGCTCCTGGCCGTCACCCTGCTGGCGGTGGCCAACGCCGGCCCCTACCTGCGGCGGCGCCAGGTGGCGCCCCGGCCCGCCCTGATCCTGGGGGTGCCGGCCCTGGCGGGCAGCTGGATCGGCGGCTCCCTCGTCAAGCAGGGGCTGATCCCCGAGCCGGTGCAGCTGGCGGTGTTCGCCGCGGCCGCCCTGGTGGCCGCCTGGTTGCTCTCACGGCGGCAACGCGGCCCTGGCGGCGACAGGCACGCCACCGGATCCCGGCGGCCCGGAGGGAGCCTGGCCCTGGCGGGGCAGGGGGTGCTGGTGGGCCTGCTCACCGGGATCGCCGGCGTGGGCGGCGGCTTCGCCATCGTGCCCGCCCTGGTGCTGCTGGCCGGTCTGCCGATGCCCCTGGCCAGCGGCACCAGCCTGGTGCTGATCGCCACCAACAGCCTGGTGGCCCTCGGAGCCCTGGGGCACTGGCCGGCGGCCGGCCTGCCCCTGCTGGCGCCCCTGATCGGCGGCGGACTGGTGGGGGCGATCGGCGGCCAGGCCCTGGCCCCCCACCTCTCCGATCGCCACCTGCGCCAGGGCTTCGCCGCCCTGCTGATCGGGTCGGCCCTGCTCACGGGCGCCGAAGCCCTCCAGCGCCAGCGCAGCCTCGGCGCCGCCAGTCCCCCCACCCACACCGTCCCGCACCAGCGATGAGCCAGCTCCTGTTCCAGTTCCAGCTGCAGAGCCGCCACGGAGCCGCCGGCGAGGCCCTCAGCGTCGATTTCCGCAACGGCGAGCAGGAGCCGTGGCAGCCGCTGGAGCCCAGCCTGCAGACCCCCGGCTTCCGGCTCTTCCTGCTGTCGCTGCTGCTCTGCCAGCACCACTACCTGGTGGCCAACGCCCTCGAGCGGCACCTGCCCCTGGCGGCCGTGGACGGGGTGCTCAACGTGACCGCCTCCGCCGACTGGATGGTCGAGGCGGTGGAGGGCACGTTCCAGGTGCGGCTGGAGGCGGCCGATGGGGCGGCGACGCCCGCGCTGGATGGGCCCAGCCGGGCCTTTCTGGAGCGGCGCATGAAGGTCTGTCCGGTGTCGCGGAATCTGCCCGGTACGGTGACCAAATCGATCGTGGTGCAAGCGGCGGGATGATCCGGGCTTACGAGCCGGCCGACTGGCCAGGGGTGTGGGCGGTGCTGGAGCCGGTGTTCCGTGCCGGCGAAACCTTCCCCCACGACCCGGCCATCGACAGCGACGCCGCCCATCAGGCCTGGGTGGGGGCCGTCGCCGCCACCTTCGTGGCCACCGATGCGGACGGCGCCATCCTGGGCACCTACTACCTGCGCCCCAACCAGCCGTACCTGGGCGCCCACGTGGCCAACGCCGGCTATGTGGTGGCCGAGGCCGCCCGGGGCCGGGGCGTGGGCCATGCCCTCTGCCGCCACTCCCAGGAGGAGGCGCGGCGGCGGGGCTTCACGGCGATGCAGTTCAACCTGGTGGTGAGCACCAACACCGCCGGCGTGGCCGCCTGGAGCCGCAACGGCTTCCGCACCATCGGCCGGCTGCCGGGGGCGTTCCGCCATCCCCGCCTGGGGGAGGTGGATGCGCTGGTGATGTTCAAGACCCTGGCCTGAGTTCAGGGGGTCGGGTGTTCCTCGCAGGGCATCCAGAGCGATCCCATGGCGTGGGCCCCTTCGCAGCCGAGTTCCTTCGCCTTCCTGAGGGCCTCCTCGCGGCTGGGGTAGGCGTAGAGGTTGGGCTGGCCCTGGCCTGAGCTGTGGTTGTGGTGATGGTGCACCTGGCCGCTCGGGCTCCCCAGCCGGTAGGGGCCCATCCCCTCCATCCCCACCCACCAGACGCCCATCACGTTCACCCCGGCGATGAGGATGCCCATGCCGACGACGGAGGCGTTGATCACCCCCATGGCCACGGCGCCGAGGCTCAGGACCCCCATCGGCACGACGCCGATGCTGATCACCCCCATGGGCACGATGCCGATGGAGATGATGCCCAGGGGGGCGATGCCGATGGCCACGATCTTCGGCCGGCCACCGCACGCCGCGTTGCCGCCGGAGGGTGGATTCTCGGGCGCGGCTGGGTCAGGCATCAGTGGGAGCCGTGGCCGGACGTCCCGCCTTTGGTTTCGCCATGGGTGGCACAGGGCATCCACTGGTTGCCCATCTTGTGCGCCCCGGTGCAGTTGAAGTGCTTGGCGGCGGCTTCGGCTTCCGCCTTGGTGGCGAACACCGCCTTCTGGGCCCCATGGCCGGGCTGCTGGGCCAGGGCGGGGGCGCCGCCCAGGGCGGCCAGGAGGCCGGCGGCGGCGGCCAGGGGAGCAAGGGGCGGCCGAAGGAGAGACACGACGATTCCTGAAACGACAATCATTCTGGCAGTGCTGATCTCAGGGGGTTGGGTCGCCGGGAGCTCAGAGGTTGTCATAGCTGGGCACGGTGGGATCGCCGTCCCGGCCGAGGCGGCGGCTGGCCGTTTCCCTGGCGCCGGTGGCCGGTTGATGGGTTCCGGCCCGGGCCCTCGATCCGGGCGGCGTAACGGCCGGGGTCGTTGGGGCGCATGGGAGGAAGAGGCCAGCCGTCAGAGCGTGCCCGCCTCCAGCTGATGCAGATAGAGGAACTCCGGGGATTCGACACCGGCCTGCCGACGAATCTCCACCAGCTCGGGGGACTCGAAGAACGCCTTCGCCCTGGCGATCGATTCCCAGCGGGAGAAGTGCACCACCTTGTTGGGGTCGCTCGCATCTCGGAGCACCTGGAACGACCGCTCGCCGGCCTCACGGCGCAGGCTGGCCGCCGCGTCGAACACCTGTTTCCAGGCCCCGTAGTCCCGCACGGCGTGGATGATCAGCACATGGTCCATGGGAGTTCACGCCCGGCGGGCCGAAGGGATGAGGCGCCGGCCGCAGAGGACCGCGCCAAAGCCGAACACATACATCAGCAGGCTGTAGACCGCCGCCGGCACCGCCATGTCGGGGTTGTTGAGCAGGCCGGCGGTGATGGCGATCGCCAGGGTTCCGTTCTGAATCCCCACTTCGATCGCGATGCACACCTGCTGGGCCAGCGGCAGCCGGAACAGCCGGCCGGCCAGGAAGCCCGCCAGCATGGCGAGCACGTTGAGCAACGCGATGGCCAGTCCCATCTGGGCCAGAAACCCCGGCAACTTGGGGGCCTCGCGGATGAACAGCAGCAAGATGATCAGCGCCAGCAGGCCCCCGGCCAGGCGTCCCATCTGCTTCTCCAGGCGCCGGGCCGGCCCGGGGAAGCGGTGACGGATGGCCATGCCGATGGCCGTCGGCAGCAGGGTGATCAGCACGATCTGCAGCATGGTGGTGCCGATCGGCAGGGCGATCGCGGCCCCCTCCCCCAGGAAATGCTGGAGGGCCAGGTTGGTGAACAGCGGAATCGTGAACACCGTGACGATGCTGCTCACGGCCGTCAGCGTCACCGACAGGGCCACATCCCCCCGGGCCAGGTAGGTCATCAGGTTCGACGACGGCCCGCCCGGGCAGACGGCCACCACCACCAGTCCCACCGCCATCACCGGCTCCATGGGCACCACCAGGGCGATGAGGGCCCCCAGCAGCGGCAGCACCAGGCACTGGCAGGCCGTGCCCACCGCGACCGCCCTGGGATAGCGGGTAATGCGCTGGAAGTCCTCGGGCACCAGGCTGAGGCCCATGCCCAGCATGACGATGGCCAACGCCACCGGCAGCAGGACCACCGTGAAGACGCTGCTCTGCATCAGTGGATGGCCATGCCCCGCATCACCGTGCCCATGATGCTCACCCGCGCCCAGCGCGGCAGGGGCACCAGCGACCAGCTCAGCAGCTTGGAGAGCGCGCCCGGCAGCACCGTGGTCTGCCGCCCCAGGGCCGCCAGGATCGGCTGGGCGATGGCCTCCGGATCCATGGCCGCCCCCATCCGCATCCCGGCCCGGGCGGCGAAGCCGCTGTGGGTGGGGCCGGGCGCCGCGGCCAACACGGCGACGCCGTCGCCACGGAGTTCCACCTGCAGGGCCTCGGCCAGGCTCTGCACGTAGGCCTTGGTGGCGGCGTAATGGGCCGCGTAGGGCATCCCCTGGAAGGCGGCGATCGAGCTGAGCAGCACCAGACCGCCCCGGCCCCGCTCCCGCAGGCGACGGCCGAAGTGGTGGCAGGCCTGCAGCACCGCCCGGCCGTTGACCATCAGCATCTCGGTTTCGCTGGTGATGTCGGACTCCAGGAAGGGGCCGGCGCTGCCGAAACCGGCGGAGGCCACCAGCAATCCCACATCCAGGGGGTCGGTGACCCGGCGGATCGCAGCGAGGTGGTCCTCCCGGGCCAGGTCCACGGCGACAACATGCACCTGCACGCCGTGGCTGGCGATGAGGCTGGCCGCCAGGGTCTCGAGCCGGGGGCGGTCGCGGGCCACAAGCACCAGGTTCAGGCCGGATTCGGCCAGGCAGCCGGCCAGGGCGCGGCCGATGCCGGAGGAGGCCCCGGGGACGACGGCCCAGGGTCCGTAGCGTTCCAGGAAACGCCGTTGGCGTCGGGTCGGGGCGGATGGCATCGCGGCTCCGGCGAAGGGGTTGCTCAGGGGCTCAGCAGGGGCTGCAGATGTCGATGAGGCAACCGTTCGGATCGACGGTCAGGAAGCGGCGCTGTCCATAGAACTCGTTCCTGGGCTCCTGATGGATCGAAAGCCCCAGGCCCAGGGCCTTGGCGTACACAGCATCGACGTCAGGGACAACGAAGGTGAGGTAGATCCCGGCAGGCGCCTGCTGAAAGGGCTCGGGAACGAGCTCACTGGATCGAGCGATGATGCCGAGCTCAAGCTGAGGATGGGTCGGGCTGCGCAGCTGGACATACCAGTCACTGTCGTAGTTCACCTCGAACCCGAGAAGCGAAACATAGAAATCGCGGCTCTCGCCCAGACGGTCGGAGCAGAGGTTGGTCAGCAATCGCGTGAAGGCCATGGGAGCCTGCGTGCTCGGCATGGAGCGCAGTCTGAAGCCTCACACGGAGGTGGAATCCAGCGCCCTGGAAAGGGCATCAAGAAAGCGGCTGCCCCACAGACAGCCCATCACTCCTGAGGCGATGATCACCAGGGCGGCAGCGACCACCTCAAGGCTGGTGAGCTGGAAAGGGTGACCCGCGGCGAAGGGCACCGAGGCGATCAGCACACCCATGGCGGCGCCAGCGGCGAAGCGCCGCGCGATGGCGGAACGTGTCGTGCTGGCGGGCGTTTCGGGAGGCATCAGTGTGCCCAGGACTTCATTCGTGGGAGTTTAAGCGAGGTAAGTCCTGCGTCAGGACACTGGTTGAGACTCCTTCCCATCCATCAGGACGCTCCAACTTGGCTGGGCCTCCAGATCAGCAATTGACTTGAAAGCCCAGGTGCTCACTGCCAGAGCAACGGTGGTCCAGCTCCGCGAAGAGCGGGTGCCCATGATGGCCATCCTGATTCTGAAAGGGGGAGCTCATGATCAGAAAGAGCTGACCAAACGTCTGACGTACTGATTCGAAGCGCCATAACTGACGATAGCCACATCAAGATCAGCGTGTCGGTGAAGGTTCAATGCCCGTTCAATGCCCTTCAGAATCCAGTCGGTTTCATTGCCAAAAGCCCCGCCACCGAGCAACGTGAGAAAAACTCGGTTACTTCCATGCTGAGCCGTGTTCAGGATGGCGGTGCAGATCGTTGCCTCATAGGAGGCTTCCAGGATGAGCCGTGCGAAGGGGGCCCAGAGGTTCGACGCATGCCGGGAATAGGCAACGGGCAAGGCGGAGCCGTAGACCTGTGAAACGAGGTGCTCGCAATCCTTCAACGTCACCTGCGTTCTCCACTGAATTCCGATTCGCAGTAACCGTCGCCAGCCGTCGCGTTGATCGTCGTCCGCAGACTTCAGGCACTCTGAGATCTCCACCAGACCAGCCTGCGAGGCCAGGGCGTAGCCATTCCTCATCTCCCAGAGGCGGCCCTCTGTGTTTCCCAGGGCGGTGCCGAGGTCAGCCAGGCAGTCGATCTGGTGGCGCGCTGATTGACCGGGTTGCCCATTGACATCCGCGAAGTAGTTTCGATAGATCGTTCCTGCCCCAGCAGCTATGGCACACGCCGGCCCCTGGGTATGGTCATGTTCATAGATCCCAACGCCGTGCTCTGGCGTCACATCCGGAGACACCATTTCAAGCAGATTGAACTGCGAGGCCACATGAAAGAGCGCCTTCGCGTTCGACTCATCGGCATGCAGATGTTGCACATTGGCGACGACTTCTCGCACCCTCAGGGTGCCGGGCGGATAGCCGCTGGCATGAACACGCTCTCGCAAGTCAGCCAACGTTGGCGTTTCCAACCGGCCACAGGCGAGAACCCTCCCATTCACATGAGACTTCAAGTTCTCGGCATCAACCGTGATCTTCTCCCGAACTTGTTCTGGGGAAAGCTCTGAGAAGCCGGTCAGTTCCTCGAACCACATGATTCAACGACTTCCGGGGGGACTGGACGCAGGACGAGCAACAGGCTCCAGCGCACTATCAAGGTGATGCTCGGGGAGCTCAACGGTTAGCTCTGCGGAGGAAAGCGCTGAAACTGGGGAAGTTCGTGGGCGCTCTCCATCCAGGCAATGCGTTCCGCCACCTGGATCTGAATGCGCGCTGGCACGGCCTCCGGTGAATCGTAGGTAGCACTCTGGATATCGACGATTCCAGGAAGCCCTTCGGGGTTGTAGTAGAAGAGCCCAGTACCGCAGTCGCCACAGAAGTGCCGTTGTGCCTGCTGCGACGACGCGTAGATCTTGGGAACACCCCGAGTCACTCGCAGGGCAGTCTCCGCATACATCGTCCAACCCACCACCGGTGCGCCGGCATGGCGGCGACAATCAGAGCAGTGGCAAAGGGCGTGGGTGAGCGGATCACCTTCGACTTCGTAGCGAATGGCGCCGCAGTGACAGCCACCGGCGAGTTTCATGTTCCAGGCCCTCCAGGGATGGGACGAAAGGTGAGGGAGAGTGGGGGATCGATCCATTGCGTCGTAACTGTGTCGATCCTGAATCGCCCCCTCTAGGGAATAGGCGCAGATACAGAGCAAAAGACACCCATTCAGATGCTGAATCCATAGGGAGCGGTGGTGACACGCAAGCGGCGGGCCAATTCCTTAACGATCCCCTGCACGACCTCGGGGTGTTCAGCCATCAGACTGTGTAGGGTCGACTGCTCGATCTGATAGAGCGTACTCGGGTCGATCGCGCTCACCGAGGCCGAGCGGGGTTCCGGGTCGAGAGCAGCCAGCTCGCCCACGATCTCACCAGCCGAGAGTTCAACGATGGTCTGGCTACCGATGTGGACCCGCACCAGGCCCGTAGCGATCACGTACATCGAGGTACCGTGGTCTCCCTTGGCGAACAGCTGCTGGTTGGGCGCAAGCTGCACTTCTTCCACGGCATCAGCCACAGCAGCCAGAACGTCGTCGGGGGAGGAGGCGAAGATACTGGCTCGCCTGAGCCGCTGAATCTTGTCGTGCGGGGCCGTGCTGGTCATGGCACTTGGAGAAGGAGCGTCTGAGGGCGGTTCAGACCGAGGACAATGACGTCAAATTTAGCGTGCTTGCCAGCTGTAGCAAGCTCGGCAAACAGATCCCATCGCATTCTTCCATTCGACAGTCATCACGATTGGCCGAGCTAGACACAAACGGCTTCTCAACGCTGTGCAGGCGAGAAATCGCAGCCCTGGCGTCTTGTTGACCCTCTAGAGCATCAATCAGAGTCACATCCACATTGACTCCAATGAAAACAAGCCTGGGTGGACTTATGTTCAGTGTATCTTTGGCTTGTGGTCAGGCCAACGTTCAGGCTAAGCTTTAATCCTCAGCGGTTCATCTTGAGCGATGGGTTAGGCCTCGCGTGCGTGGCTCGGCCATACTGAACACAGCATGCGCGTGCTACAGACTGCATTGATTGCAGTGATCCTCGGCTTGATCCTCGCCGCCACATTGGGAGGCGGAAGTTTCTTGTTGTCGCGCAACGTCCCAATGGCCAATGAGGGATGGCGTTCCCAGTATTGGCCAGCCGTGGCGGGGTGCTGTAGGAACACATGTCGTGATGCTGCACTACGAGTTTTCCCTGATGGGGCGAACGTACTCAGGCACGCGCCAAAGCCTTGACGACGTAGGAATCATCAAGAGCGCCGAGGTTGCTCAGCGTGAGGCTGATGCTTTACCTGCGGGACGCTCTGTACAAATCTTCTACGATTCCAAAGACCCCAGCAAGTCTCTACTGAAACCGGGAGTGCCGGTTTCCGGGGTGCCAGGAAGCCTCTTCGGAGCGCTGCTGGTTGCAGGAGGTCTGGCGTTGGTCGCGATCGGCCACATCTGCGCTCGTACCATGCCAAGAGGCGCAGGAAACGGCAGACCTAATCTCAAGATCAGCGGCGGGCAGGAGCTAAGTGCGCTTACACGGCGTCTCTGGCCCCAGCCATTAGATCTTGATGCCAGGCATCTCGTTGATGATGAGCTACACCGGCTCGAAGCCCAATGCTGCGGGAGAAACGACGGAAACGAAAACAAGCGGTTCTTGACCGGTGTTAAGAACACCGTGGACTTCCCGGCGATGGGCTACCAGCACATCTCCCTGGGCGATGGCAATCGACTCTCCGTTAGCACTAAGGCGGTACTCGCCGCAACCCGAGAGGATGGTCCATGTATCTTGGCCATCAGGATGCACATGAGCCGAGATCTGCTGGCCAGGATTGACAGTCCAAGCAACGACCGCTGCGTCAGCCGACTCGGTGATGACTGAGCGAATGGGCTCACCATCTGCTGGTTGGAGAAAGTCTGTGACCTTGAACAAACGCTGGGAGCTCATTATGGACTCGATGGAACAGGGTTATGCGGAGTTTAGCAACAATGGCAGCCCAGCGTTTCTTGGAGGCCGAACGCTTAGCAGATGAACTCTACGCGGAACAGCGGTTGATCCATTCAATCGGCGTGATGGGCATCAGCGAACGGTATCAAGCGTATCCAGATCTTTCATGAAGATCACGCGGTCTTGACCCTCCCCGTCATAGCCCACGGCGATGGGCAACCCGTCGACCTTGTCGTCGGAGTCAAGAAGAGAGAAGCCAAGGCGACGATGGAAGGCAATCGAGTCGCGATTGACCGGAGCGGTCACGCATTGGGCCGTGCGGCAGCCATGGGAGGCAGCCGCAGCAAAGAAACGCTCATAGAGGTGGCGCCCCAAGCCCTCTCCACGTCGTGCGGGATGCACGCCGAGGAAGTGGATATAGGCCTGGTCGGGAAAGGTCTGCGAAACGAAACCGATGAGGAACCCAACGATCTGACCATCATCGACGGCGGTGAAGCTGGTAGAGCGGAAGTGGACGAAGAAGAGCTTGGGGAGCATGGCGGCCATAGGCCGACCACCCCACCATTCGTCAACAACCGAGATGATCGAATGATAGTCGTCCGGCTCCAGATGTCTGATGACAGCCTCGGTCATAGCCTCCTATTCAGCAGACAGCATGCTCAACGTTGCCACTGGGTGGCAGGCAAGAAGCTATCGCTATCGAAGCGGACTCGACGGCGGCTTGTCCACTCCAGGAGCCTGTTCGAAGGTGTCGCATCTCCCCAGGCAGCATGTGCGGACCTACACCGCCTAAACAGAGCTCAAGTCACCTCCGTTTCACTTCTCACACTGGCGCTCAACTTCAGTCCAAGGGCCGAGACGACCTTCAGGATGGTGTCAAAGCTCGGGCTGCGCTCTCCAGATAAGGCCTTGTAGAGGCTTTCCCTGGAAAGTCCTGAATCTCTGGCCACCTGGGTCATTCCCTGGGCCCGCGCGATGTCGCCCAGGGGCTTGGCAATGAAGGCAGCATCACCATCCGCCTCCTCGATGCAGGCTTCCAGGTAGGCCGCCATCTCCTCCGGTGTGCGTAGATGCTCGGCAACGTCGTATGGGGTCGTCGTGGTTTTCATCAGGTCTCCTCCGTCAGGTTGTCTGCCAACAGAAGGGCCTCATCAATGTCCTTGGCTTGTGAGCTCTTGTCTCCTCCAGCCAAAAGGATGATCAAGGCGGTTACCTTCTGCAGGTAGTAGACCCTGTATCCAGGGCCGTAGTTGATTCGCAGCCCCGATACGCCAGCCCCAACGGGTTTGACGTCACCAGGATTGCCGCCGATGAGGCGCTCGATCCTGGCCAGAACCTTCACCCGGGTCTCAGATCACGGAGACCCGCCAACCATCGGACGCCCCGCTCTGTCTGGCGGACTTCAACCATGCACCAACTGTAGCCCCCTGGCTACGGTCGCGCAACGCTGCCTTGCTGGCTGCCATCAAGGACGACACATCCTTCGAACGCTGCCCCTGAGTGGCAGGCAAGGAGCATCAGGTGGTGAAGCAGAGAGTTGGTGGCGGCCGGTCCACTCAAGGGGTGTGTTCGACGGGGATCCAGTCTCTAGAACCAGCGAATTTCTGTTGCTCTTGGGATCTAGACTGAATGAGTTAGAAACTCTCGGTAAACGCCATTGACAGTTTGGCGACGGGACGGCGCCAATATGTCGGTGATCTCACCTTCTACTGGTTTAGCGAATCCGCTCATGCCACGCACTTGGCGTGCTTCAGCGCCGCCATTGAGGATTTGCACGTTGCGCTGCGTATCTCCCTCTTGGAACCTACAATATGGTGATCAGGCGCTGCGTGAACGAAGTCATGGTGTTGCTCCTACTGACAGGCGTAGTTCTTGTTGGCATTCTGATTTGGGCATGTGCGATCGCCTTACGCGCGGCCAGTAAGAATCAACAAGCCCACACCGAAAGAGGGTCTGCCAAGCCGACGCGGCTGGTAGCGCCAACGCCGCCGCCAACGATTGTTCAAGAGATCACTAGATCAACCGCCACGTCCAGGCCAAGCATCTCGAAGCCTACGGCACCTCCATCTCCTGAAAAAGGTAAGCAGTCCCCCGCCATTCAGGGGAAAATTCGCGCTCGTGTCATTTATGTAAAAGCTGATGGATCCCGCTCCGAGCGTGACTTGACTCTCTACAGCTGTGTCATCTCGGAGGGTGTTGTGCACTCAGTGAATGTACGACAAGACGGACATACCATCACTAAGACTTTTCTGGTAAGCGGCTTTGAGCGGTTGCAGATCCTAGACGCCTCACCGGCATTGATTCTTGAGAACCCGCGTGATATTCGTGACTGGGTCGCAGCCAATCTACCCATTAAGGCTTTTCAGGGAGAAGAGAGGCCACCCAAGATATCAGTAGAGCAGATCCCACAATTGGCGCGGACCGCGCCCACCTCATCTTCAAGGGCTTCCACTGCATCAGCTGCCAAGCCCCTACATGCGCTTTTGCCCCAGGGTGCAAAGGGCTTCGCCGTATTTGACCTAGAAACTACCGGAAAGAATACGGCTGAATGCCTAATTGTGGAGATCGGTCTCGTCTGCGTTGATCCAAGTGGAGAAATCACTGAAGTCTGGGAATCTCTTGTTAAACCCGCCTGCGAGATTCCAACAAAGGCCACGGAAATACATCGGATTAGAGATACAGATGTCAAGAGGGCGCCCTCATTCTCGGAGGTCTCACCGCTGTTTGCTGCAAAGATCGATCAACATGTTCTAGTGGCTCATAATCTGAGCTATGACCTACCGATTCTCGAACGGCATTTTAGAGATCACTCGGATCTCCAAATCGATCTTGGATCAGGGCTCTGCACACTTCGCGGCTTCAGAGGTGATCCGGCTGATTCTTTCCGGAAGAAACTGGCAAATCTTTGTGCGTTTCACGGCGTCGACTTCAATCAACGCTTGGCACACACCGCTATTGGGGATGCAATGCCTCTGGCAAGAGCCTTGATCAAGGGCATGTCACACCTTGAGCCTTCGACATCTCCCGTGAAGGTGCTGACCACACTCAACCTGAGCGCTTCTGCTCAAGCCTTGACGCGTGGAATGATCCAATCACTGCCTGAGGCTTCCTGGGACTGTATCTTGTTGCAGCTAAAACCAGGCTTGATCTTTGCAACCACAGGGCCGCGCTCGACTAGTGTTGATACTCCGATTCGGCGTTCAAAAGCTCACGCGAAGGCCTTAGGCCTGCAAGGCATCAAGGTGAATTCATTCAGCAAGAAAGATCCCCCTGACTTCCTTCTCTCCACAAGTCTGGATCTAGTGAATACGAAAATGATGCAGGCACGGGAGCGGGGTATTCCGATCGTGCTAATTGAGGAGATTAACAAGCTTCGCTGTTTGGATCTGCCTGTTGAGGCTTGGATTGTCGGCGGTTGAGGCAGATTCAGTATATGCCATGCCAAAGTTGCCTTCGAGCGACATGCCGCCAGCCATTTTGAGTTGCGCTGATTATCGGCACTGCTCTTACTCCCGATGCCAATGCACGGATTGGCTTCAATCAACATTGAAAGAATACATTCAATACGCTCTAGGCGTTTCATCGCGTCCCTCCAATACAGGCCATGCCTCAAAGCAACAATGCTCCGTCGAACGCTCAAGATCAGCGGCGGGCAGATGCCCGATGCTTCCACAGGACAGCAGCAGGACCGGCCGCTGGATCGTGATGTTAGACATTTCGTTCTACAAGACTAGAAAGACCCTCAATCTCGATAGGCTCAGGATCAAACCCTTCGTTCTTCCTGATCTTGCCAAAGTTTCCCCTTCGGAGAGCGGGATGAGTCATTGTCAGAAGGTCACCTCTCCATTCAAGAGTAGTTGATGACAAATCAATGTCTCTGTGAAAGAAATGGCCGTTTTGATAGAGCGCTGCATATGTAGCCGATGACCACGAAGGAATCTTGCCGTTGGCAAGATGAGATAGTGAATCTTTAGACTTTGCTCCAACAGCAATGATCGCTCTCGGCTTAACCGTTAGAATTTGCTTCACTAGAAATGAGTAACAGTCTTTCTTGAACGCTTTAGTGATTTTCATTGACTCTGAATTCTTGTCTCCAGGGAGGTACCCCATGAACACATTTGTGTGGAAACAAAAGTTAGGATCAAGGCCTGCTTGCTGATAGATATGAAGCAGTTCTCCCCACGTCGAATTACTCAAGGGTTCTTCCTTGTGGATCTGCACACAGTCTAAATAGTATGAGTAAGAGCCAAAGTTGTTGCCGATTACAAGAATTGGATTCTCTGGGACGAGATGGTTCTCGCCCGAAGAGCTTCCCGAGCCTCCTGGGAAAAATGCCCTTCCTGCAATTCGCGCAATTGGTCCCTTCGGAACGGGAACCACCTCAAAATCTCCCGTATCACTTTTGGGGTATCGAATGTTAGAAGTTTCGAGTAGATCGAAAAGTAGTAGATGGATGGTCATGGATTCTCCAGAAGATGTCTAACGCTGCCATCACTTGGCCGCAGATAGATGCGGAATCTGCCACCAAACCATAGGAGGCGGCTCAGGTGAATGGCAATGTTATGCAGTTGGAGTTGATAGTCGGTATCTATCGCACGTGCTGGCGTCATTGGAGTTGCAAGCCTTCCGGTAAGTCTTGCAATAGATGCTATGAGAGGATTCGCCATCCCAGTTGTCTCCATGATATCTGCATAGAAAACAGTTCTTGATTGGAACTCTGCGACTTGAGGCCAATAGAACTTGCTCAACAAAAAGACTTCCTCGGCTAAGATCGAAGTTTCCTACTTCAATGCAGTTAGACTCCCATTCTTCAGTTAAATCATGTCTTGGACTTTCAACGAATATGTTATGATAGATAATTGACTTTCTTTGTCTTTCAAGATTTGCATGGATGGTTGCGACTGCAGCTCTCTCCATAAATGACTTTCCAGACTTGAACACATAAAAAGAATAAACCTGTTTTGTGGCGCAACGACACTCATCATTTGTTGCCAACGAAGGAGATGGAGCAAAACCAACAAACAATGCATCACTTGACGTTAGCTTCTTACTGCGAATAACACTTATCTGATCTTCAGATGCTACTGGGATTTCGATGATCCTATGCCCCGAAGAGCATTTTGCTTCCGACAGAAAATGCGTTACGGCAATTTCAACAAATACTGTGTCACCAGGCCTAGACTTGCTCTTTAATACGATGTCGGGAATGAAACTACCTTCCCTGGTCTCTACATCAATGACAGGGTAAAAAAGGGTAAGGTCATACTCGTGCTGTGAATCCGGCAGCCTGCTAAAGCAGCTTATAATCTGCTTGAATCTTTCACAATGTTTTGGCATAGAAATAGAAACGAGGAATGGGGCTTCTTCTTGCAGACACTCCTTATAAGATTCCAAGAATGCCAATTTAGCTAGTCGGTGAAGGTATGTTTCTCCATTGCACTCTACTTGTTGCTTATGAGCGAAATGAGGGCGTTTGATTTTCCCTTTAACTTTCGCAACCAGCTCCTGACCGCATGAGACGCACCAATACGAGCCAGACGCTGAGTAATCTGTAGAGGCTTCTGCGTCGATAATCCTGTCAGCAGAGTCAATGGCAAAGCGGTATCTGACCATTTCAAGAGCTTAACTGCATAACGCTTGAGCTAACCGGCGGGGAAAAGCAGGACGGCATTAAGCCCAGAAAGAAATGGCTGGCTAAACGACAGGATGCTGTATAGCGTCCGGTTGAGCGAGGGGTTAGGCGACACTCAAAGTAACCACCCGATCGCTACCGGCAAGTCTTCACAGTCGCACCGGCTAGCCTGTGAACCGGGCGACGATCGGCATATCCTGCGCCACGTCTGGAGAGATCTCACGCGCGTCGGAGAATGCACTGACGAACCCCGGCCTTTTAGCCAACGTTGCGAGGTAGCGTCGGAACCCTTTATCGCGGCATAGACCGTAAACCCTCGCCCAGAAAACACTGTGGCCAACCACACAGTCCGCTGCCGTGAACTCGTCACCGCAGATGTACGGCGCCTGCTCGAGACGTCGAGCAATCTGCGGCTCCACTTCCTCGGAAAACTTCTTGCGATAGCGAGCGACTGTGCGCGGGTCGCGCTCGGCGTGTGGCAACACATGTTCATGGATCCGGATCTGCCAAAGCATCATGTCCATCCACGTTGACCCAAAGTGAAGCATTTGCAGGTAGTCCGCGCGCTCGGGTGTTGCATCGGGCCTAGGTGCTAGACCCTTGTCAGGGTAGGAATCTGCGAGAAAGGTGACGATTGCGGCACTCTCGATGATGCATTGTGTCACGCCCGTGTCCCATGTCACTTCTAGGACTGGGACACCGTGATTAGGATTGAGTTCAATAAACTCGGCGCTGTACTGAATGCCGTCATAGAGTTCGACCCTCTCGATTTCGAATGCGTCGCCGACCACTTCATGCAGCATCCATTTCACGCGGGCACTGCGAGTCGCGGGGTAGTGGTATAGCCTTAGATGCCTGATGTTCATAGCGAGCTTGAATGAGTAGCAACAGTAGCTCCTCTACATAGAGATGCTGGCATGCTGTAACGCCTAACGCTCGCCATCACCTGGCCGCAAGGAGACAGTGGGGTTTGCAGGGCTCACTTGGAGGCGGCTCAGGTGCATGGCGGTGTTAGCTGACCAGAGCCTTTGCCTGGGGCGCTGGCGCACCTCGAAGCAGGCCTTCCACACTTAAATCCTCATCGACATCTGGCCAGTGGATTCCGTAGCCTGCCCCTGCAATCTCCCAGTTGTTACGCTCCTGGGAGGTTGCATGTAGAAGCCTTGGGAACCAAGCCAGCGGTACCGAGATAGAACGACCGTCAGCTAGGTCGACGATCAGCCGGTCTTCTGTCAAAGCAACGTCAGTGACCTGCTCACCAGGGTTAGCCATGAAACTCCTCCCATGCTTTCAGCAGGATAGCTCTGTTCAAGCTGACCAGCCGTTCAATTTCACGCAGCTCTCTTGCGCTGAAACCAAGGCTTGAGGACAGTGCCACAGGAACAAGCCAGACTTTGCAAGACGCCTTATCTCTGTCGACATGAACATGGGGAGGCTCGTTTGACTCGTGACTGTAGAAGTAGACCCTATAAGGACCGCATCTCAGGATTGTCGGCATCCGAAAGCGCTACCATCACATCAATGATACCGACCTCGGCCTTCCTGTGCACCTAACAGTATTTCGGCGAGTCCGGTATCCATCCCGCTCGGGGGTCTCCGGCGGCATAAGAAACCTGCGAGACCATGATCAAGCCTTGGAGCTCGCTCCAGCGTAAGGCTTTTCTCTGGCGTTGCTCTTGGGTGACGGAGACATGGGCGGGTCCGAGATCCAGCGGTTCAGAACGCTACAGAAGGTCCACCGGGCTCATCACCCCACAGGGGCCACGATTCAGCACATGCGTATAGATCATCGTGGTCTTCACGTCGCTGTGCCCCAGCAATTCCTGGATGGTGCGGATGTCCTGGCCACGCTCCAGCAGGTGAGTCGCAAACGAGTGGCGAAAGGTGTGGCAGCTGGCAGGCTTGCTGATTTCGGCCCGCAGGATTGCCCGCTTCACCGCCTTCTGAATCACGGACGGGTCAATGTGGTGCCGGCCTTCCGTTCGAGTCCCTGCGTCACGCCAACGGTGCGATTGGGGGAAGACCCACTGCCAGCCCCATTACGAGGCGGCGTTCGGGTACTCCCTTAGGTCGGCTCGGTGCATCTGCCGCACCACCAACAGATGATTCTGCAAGGGCTCCATGAGGTTTGCGGGGAGCACGGTGACCCGGTCCTTGTCGCCTTTGACGCTGCGGACGGTCACTTGCCTGACCTCAATCTCCACGTCCTGCACCCGGAGCCTCAGCGCTTCCATCAGCCGCAGTCCGCTGCCATAGAGCATCTGCGCCACAAGCTGTTCGGTTCCCTGGAGCCGTTGCAGCACCTCCCTCGTCTCCGCCACCGTGAACACCACCGGCAACCGCTTGGGCTGCCGGGCGCGCACCACCCCTTCCAGGTTGCCCACATCTCCCCCAAGCACGTGCCTGTAGAGAAAGAGCAGGGCGGATAGCGCCTGGTTCTGCGTGGAGGCACTCACTTGCCCCACCGTGGCCAGGGGATGCCGCATCCCGTGAAAGCGCAGAAAGCGTTTCACCCACTGGGCATCAGTTCCTCCCGGTAACGATCCATCAGCCTCGGGCCGGGAGTCGGAGCCATGGGAACAAGGCGGAGCCGCCTTCAGGGTTCCCCGCCCCGGTCCACCCCCACCCGTGCCAGGGTCGCCGCCAGCTCCCGCCGCCATTCGCCGGGGGCGAAGTGGTGCCAGCGGCCGTGGCCGGGTAGGAGCCAGCGCACGTCCAGATCCAGGAGCCGCTCCACCGAGCGCACCTGCTCCTGCCAGTCCCACCAGCAGTAGCGGCGGGAGGCCACCACCCCGGGGGGATCCACCCCCCACCAGAGGTGATCGCCGCTGAACAGCACCTGGCCGGCGAACAGCACCGCCACCGAGCCGGCGGTGTGGCCCGGCACCGGCAGCACCAGCAGGTCGTCGTCGAGCGTGATGGGTTCGGTCCCCTCGAAGCGATGCTCCGCCTCCGGGGCGGCATCGGCATCGGCGGTGTGGATCCAGCGCTCGGCGCCGAAGTGCCGGGCCCAGGCGTCGTGGTCGGCCACGTCGTCGCGGTGGCTGAGCAGGATCTGCTGCAGGCCGCCCAGGGCACCGATCCGGCGGGCCAGGGCGCCGCTCCAGCGCGGTGAATCGATCAGCACGTTGTCGTGACCCCCATCGGCGCGGCGTCGGGTGATCAGCCAGCTGCTGGCCCCGAAGCTCTTGCGCGAGGCCCAGCCGCCGTAGTGCACCTCCCCCGCCGGCAGGCTGCACACCAGCGACGGAAAGCCATCGGCCGGGCTCCGGGCCAGCAGCTCCCTGGTGGTGCCGATCGCCGCCACCGGGCAGGCCTGCAGCGCCAGCAGCGCCGCGCGGGTTTCGCCCTCGCCCCACGGCTGGGCCCACACGTGCGACGTGCGGCCGGTGGGGGCGAAGTGGGCCGGATCGAACTGCCAGCAGGTGCCGCAGTCGATGCAGGCCCTGTCCACATAGAACGGCCCCTCCGCATTGGCGGCCAGGCGCTGCTGGGGACGGGCCATGGGAAGGTGGCGGCGACGCCCCTAGCCTGATCCCCATGGCCCATGCCCTGGCGCTGCTGGCAAGTGCGTCGCGCCGCGAGGCGCTGCTGGACTGGCTCGACCGGCAGTCGCTGGCGCTCGCCGGCTTCCCCCTGCTGGCCAGCGCCGAACTGGCGGAGCGGCTCCGCAGCGACCCTCGCACCGCCCAGCTGCGGGTCACGCCCCTGGCGGCCCTCGCCGAGGGGGGTGACATCCAGGTGGCCGCCGAGGTGCTGGCCGGTGCGGTGGACCTGGTGGTGGCCTTCCTCGATCCGGCGGCGCCGGCGGGCACGTCGCCCGACGCCGGGCTGCTGATCCGCGCCTGCGATCTGGCCGCCGTGCCCCTGGCCCTCAACGCCGCCACCGCCGAGCTGGCCCTGCGCGGCCTTTCCCACGGCCGCTCGGCCTACCTGCTGTTCAATCCCGTCGCCGGTCAGGGGGATGCCAACGCCGATCTGGCCCTGATCCGCTCGATCCTCGAACCCCAGCTGCTGGTGACGGTGCTGCTCACCCGGGCCGGCACCGACCCGGCCGACCAGTGCCGGGAACTGGTCGAGCTGCTCCAGGCCCGGCCGGCCGACGAGGCGGGCAACGCCATGATCGTGGCCTGCGGCGGTGACGGCACCGTCTCGGCCGTGGCGGGGGCGGTGGCGGGCACCGGCATTCCCCTCGGCGTCATCCCCCGCGGCACCGCCAACGCCTTCGCCTCGGCGCTGTTCATTCCCACCGACCTGGTGGCCGCCTGCGAAACGATCCTGGCCGGCCACACCCACGTGGTGGATGCCGCCCGCTGCAACCACGTGCCGATGACCCTGCTGGCCGGGGTCGGTTTCGAGGCCGGGATGGTGGATCGCGCCACCCGCGAACTCAAGACGATGCTGGGCCCGCTCGCCTACGTGCTCGCCGGCGCCCAGCAGCTGGCGTCCCAGCAGCCGTTCCGGGCCAGGGTCGAGATCGACGGCACCGTCACCGATGTGCAGGCCGCCGCCATCACCGTGGCCAACGTGGCCCCCGCCACCTCCGTGCTGGCCCAGGGCTTCGGCCGGGTGATCCCCGACGACGGTCTGCTGGAGGTCACCATCGCCTCCCCCGCCACCCGCCTGCAGGGCCTCAATGCCCTCGCCTCCCTGCTCACCTCCGCCGTGGTGCAGTCGCCCGCCAACCACCCCGATCTCCTCTGTCTGCGCGCCAGCCGCATCACCATCACCACCGACCCGCCCCAGCGGCTGGTGATCGACGGCGAGATGCTCGAGGCCGACCCGGTCACCTTCACCTGCCTGCCCGGCGCCCTGACGGTGTTCGCGCCGCTGCCGCCACCGTGAGCGGGCTTCCATGAACCTGGCCACCGAGGCGGGCGTCGCCACCAAGATCCGCCGCATGGCCGACCGGGTGCGCTGGGGCCATCCCGCCCTCGCCCGCCACGGCATCGACCCCTGCCGCCTGGCGATCGACGGCGATCCGGGCAGCCCCGAGGCCTTCTCCTTCCTCGTGCTCGGCGACAGCGGCACCGGGCTGCATCGCCGCGACACCCCCCAGCGGCGGGTGGCGGAGCAGCTGCTCGCCCATGGCGCCGATGCCCGCTTCCTGCTCCACACCGGCGACGTCGTCTACCCGGTGGGCTCCAGCGAGCAGTATCCCGACAACTTCATCCGTCCCTATCGGGAGTGGATCGTGGGCGGCGAAGACTGGGAGCGGCTGCGCTACGACCGGCTCGTCTTCCGGGTGCCGTTCCTGCCGGTGCTCGGCAACCACGACTACTACGACCTCCCCCTGCCGCTGGGGCTGCTCGCCGGCGTCACGGCACCGTCGCGGCGGCTGCTGCGCTCCTGGATCCAGCTGGATGTGGGCTGGCACGGCTCCTTCGTGGGCCAGGCCTGGGCCCGCGCCTTCCTCGATGGGCTGGGCGCCGTGCCCGAGGCCGAGCTGGAGGAGCACCTCGCCCGCACCCGCACCGCCAGCGTCGACGGGGCCCGCTGCCTGCTCTACCGCCCCGGCGCCTTCACCCGCCTGCCCCACCGCCACTACAGCGTCCGCTGGGCCGGGGTCGATGTGTTCGCCCTCGACTCCAACACCTTCAACCAGCCCCTGCCGGCCGGCGCCGACGACGGCCAGCTGCGCCGGCGGCGCCAACGGCTCGACGCCGAACGGGCCACCCTGCTGCTCTCCCTGGGCCCCCTCGGCGGCGACGAGGACGCCCGCGACGACCGGGCCGCCAAGGCCGAGCAGCTCGACGAGCAGATCCGGGACATCGACAAGCAGCTCGAAGGCGGTCCGCCGGCGGTCGACCAGGAGCAGCTCGACTGGTTCGCCGACGCCCTGATCGCCTCCTGGCGCAACCCGGACGTGCGGGGCCGGCTGCTGGTGCTGCACCATCCCCCCTACGTCACCGAAACCAGCAAGTGGGACCAGGGCCAGACCCTGGCGGTGCGGGCCCGGCTGCGCGGCGTGCTGGATCGCGTCGCCGCCGCCCTCGGGCCGCTGCCAGCCGGGCGGCCCCTGATCGATCTGGCCTTCAGCGGCCACGCCCACTGCATGGAGTTTCTCCAGACCGCCGACACCGGCCACGGCGATGCCCACATTCCCTGGCTGATCTGTGGCGGCAGCGGCTACAGCCTGCGCCGCCAGCGGCGGGAGGGGCCTCTGCTCCAGGAAACCGTCGACGGCCGGGAGCGCCCCCTGGCCCAATCCCGTCTGTTCCTGGGTCGCTCCGGGCGCGGCTCGAGCCTGCGCCGAACCTATTCCGGTCTGCGGGTGGATGTGGGCAGCGGCACGCCGCTGCGGCTCCGCCTCATTCCCCTGGTGGCGGAGAAGGCCGAGGGCCGCTGGCGTCACGAGGCCCTCGATCCGATCCTGCTGCCAGCGACAGGGCCGGCGTAGCGGGGCGGCTGACCATTCAGCGGTGTTCGATCACCGCATCGAGCGGGTAGCGGACCTTGGCCAGGTCGGCGTACTTGTCGGCCGGATCGCGATAGCCGGCGACGCACACCACGGCACTGCGGTAGGGACTCCCCTCCAGGCCCAGCAGGCGGTCGTAGTCGGGTGGCGAGAAGCCTTCGATCGGGCAGGTGTCCACCTGCAGCAGGGCGGCGGCGGTCATGAAGTTGCCCAGGGCGATGTACACCTGGTTGCTGGCCCAGCTGGCGATGGCGGCGCTGCGGGGGCCGTCGACCAGATCCTTCTGCATCAGCTGCCGGTAGCCCTCCAGCTGCTCCGCAGGCACGCCGCGGGCTGAGCTCGTGGCCTCGATCAGCCGCGTCAGATCGCCCAGCTCGATCGTTCGCCGCGCCAGGAACACCACCAGGTGCGAGGCATCGGTGATCTGGGACTGGTTCCAGGAATGGGGCCGCAGTTCGGCGCGCAGCGCCGGATCCTCGATCACCAGGAACTTCCAGGGCTGCAGGCCGTAGGAGGAGGGGGTGAGCACCAGCGCCTGCTCCAGCGCTACCCACGTGTCAGCGGGAATGCGGCGGCTGGGGTCGAACTGCTTGGTGGCGTAGCGCCAGCGCAGGGCGTCAAGCAGCTCGGCGGAGCTCAGGGTCATGGCTGGGGAGTGAGGTGACGGGTGGTCTCGCCCGGAACCTAAGGGGTCAGCGCCCGTGGTGTCTGTGTCGGCGCACCGGTCACCCGCGGTCAACGAACCCCCAGGGATGACCCTGGTGCAGGGCAGGTGTAGACCGGCAACGCCCCGCTCAGCTTCGATGGACCCCAGCGCGGATCTCTCCGGCCTTTTCCTCCAGCTGGCCTGCGGCAACTGGGTGACCCAGATGCTGCATGTGGCCGCCGAACTGGCGATCGCCGACCATCTGGCCGCCGCCGGGCCGGAGGGTCTGGCGGCCGAGGAGCTCGCCGGCCGCTGCGGCGCCGACGGGGAGTCCCTGTTCCGGCTGCTGCGGGGTCTGGCCAGCCTGGGCGTGTTCGCCGAGAGCGAGAGCCAGCCGCGCCGCTTCGTGCTCACTCCCCTGGCCGAACTGCTGCGCAGCGACCACCCCGGCTCCCTGCGCCAGTTCGTGCGCATGCTCGGCGGCGAGCACTACGACGCCTGGACCGACCTGCTCCACAGCGTCCGCAGCGGCGAGAGCGCCTTCCGCCACCACTTCGGCGAACCCGTCTTCGACTGGTACGGCCACAACCCCGAGCGCGGCGCCATTTTCGACGGCGCCATGACCGACTTCTCCCGCGTCGAGACCGAGGGGCTGCTGGCCACCTGGGACTTCAGCGCCTCCCGCCACCTGATCGACGTGGGCGGCGGCCGCGGTGGACTGCTGCAGGCGGTGCTGCGCCAGCACGGCCACCTGCGCGGCACCCTCTTCGATCAGCCGGCGGTGGTGGCGCCGGTGACGGTGCCGCCGGAGCTGGAGGGGCGCTTCAGCGTCGTCGGCGGCGACTTCTTCGCCAGCGCGCCGGCCGGCGGCGACACCTACCTGCTCAAGCACATCCTCCACGACTGGGGCGATGACGCCTGCCTGACGATCCTCGGCCACATCCGCGCCGGCCTGGCCCCGGGCGGGCGGCTGCTGATTCTCGAGCAGGTGATCCCCCCGGGCAACGATCCGGCCCCGGGCAAGCTGCTCGATCTCAACATGCTCGTGATGACCGAGGGGGGCCGGGAGCGCACCCCTTCGGAGTACGCCCAGCTTCTGGAGCGCGCCGGCCTGCGCCTGGCGGGGATCCACCCGACCCCATCACCGGTGGCGGTGGTGGAGGCGGTGGCAGCCTGAGCGCGGCCCCCGCGTCACACCAGCAGCCCGATCACCAGGGCGATGGCCCCGCCGATGGGGCCGAAGAAGAAGAAGCTGCCCATCGCCGCGGCCAGCTCGCGGTCGTGGCGGGTGTAGAGCTGCAGCACCAGCACATAGCTGATGCCGGTGCTGAGCAGGAAGCCCGCCAGACCGAACAGCAGCCCCCGCCCCAGCCGTTTCCAGGTCATCCCCGGGTTCTCCGCTTGGCCTGCTTTCCTCGACAGTCAGTGTGCCAGAGGCGTTCTCCGCCCTAGCGTCGGTGCCAGCCCAGCCCCAGGATCCGTGAGCCTCTCCATCGCCCTGCTCACGGTCTCCGACACCCGCAGCCTTGCCGACGATCCCTCGGGCGATGCCCTGCAGCAGCGGCTCGAGGCGGCCGGCCACCGGCTGCTGGAGCGCAGCCTGGTGCCCGACGACCGCTACCGCATCCGCGCCGAGCTGAGCCGCTGGATCGCCGACCCCGCCGTCCAGGTGGTGATCAGCTCCGGCGGCACCGGCCTCACCGGCCGCGACGGCACCCCCGAGGCCGTGGCGCCCCTGCTCGACAAGACGATCGAGGGCTTCGGCGAGCTGTTCCGGGTGCTCTCCTTCGAGACGATCGGCACCAGCACCCTGCAGAGCCGGGCCCTGGCCGGGGTGGCCAACGGCACGGTGGTGTTCGTGCTGCCCGGCTCCCTCGATGCGGTATCCACCGCCTGGGACCGGCTGATCCGCGCCCAGCTCGACGCCACCACCCGACCCTGCAACCTGGTGCAGCTGCTGCCGCGGCTCACGGAAACCTGATGCAGCCCCGTGTCCTGCGGCGGCGGACCCGGCCCTGGTGGCTGGGGGCCCTCGCCCTGCTGCTCGCCGTCGGCCTCTGGTGGCTGCCGCCGGCCGGGGCGATGGGCGCCGCCACGGCCGATGGCAGCGGGGCCCGTGGGCCCGGGACAGGCCCGGCCGACCCCGGCGGCGTGGTGGCCGCCGGCAGTTTCGAGCTGGCCAAGGTGCGGATCCTCGGCGTTCCCGCCCTCACCGTGGCCTCTCCAGTGGTGGGCCATCAGGACAATGCTCCCGACGCCCGGCGCCGCGCCGAGGTGATCGAAGGCAACCTGCGCCTCCTCTACGACCCCGAGCACCTCTGCAGCGAGAGCGAACAGATCGCCGAGTGGATCCTGGTGCGGGTGCTGGGGGGAAGTGATGGGGCCTGTGAGCCGTCGCCGCTCCAGCGGGTGACGGGGAGCGCCCCCGAGCAGCTGGTGGTGGAGCGCCGGCAGCTGCCGGGGGGCGATGTGGTGCTGGAGGCCAGGGTGCCGGAACGCTCCGAACCCCTGCCGCTGCTCACGGTCACCCGGGCCGACGCCAGCCTCAACGGCGTCAGCGCGATGACCCTGGGGGAACGCTGGCAACAGCGGCTGCAGCGCCGCCTGCGCCATGCCCGCAAAGTGATGCAGCCGGCCGATCTGCGCCGCCGCTGGCAGTTCACCCTCACGGTGCAGCTGGCTCTGGCCCTGCTCACCGCCGCCACCCTCTGGCTGTGGCGCTGGAACCGGGTGCGCTGCGCCGCACTCATCAGCCGCCGCAGCCCCACCCCTGATCGGGCCCTGGAGCAACGCCTGCAGCTCCACCAGGTCTTCGGGCTGGTGCTGCTGCTGCTGGTGCTGCTGCAGCTGATGGTCATGCTGGCCCTGGGGGTGATGGCCGTCCCGGGCAAGGTGCCCCTGGGGCTGCAGTTGCTGCTCCAGCCCGTTCATTCCCTCCTCAAGGTGCTGATGGTGGGGCTGGCCGCCCTGCTGGCGCGCTCCCTGGCCACCTTCCTGCTGCACCAGTGGGCCGACGGCTCCAGGGTGCCGGTGGAGGAGCAGGCCCGCCGGGAGCAGCGGCACCGCAGCCTGCTGCGGGTGAGCCATCGCCTCATCGATCTGGTCTGCATCCTGCTGGCGGCCGGCTGGATCCTGATCGACATTCCCGGGATCCGGGCCGCCTCCTCCTCCCTGCTGCTGGCCGGCGGCGCCCTGCTCGGCGGCCTGGCCCTGGTGTTCCAGGGGCTGCTGCGGGACTTCGTCGCCGGCCTCGCCGTGCTGATCGAAGACCGCTACGCCATCGGCGACTGGGTGGAGATCAATGGCCTCGAGGGGGACGTGGTGGATGTGGGTGTGCTGAGCACCCAGCTGCACTGCTTCGACCACCGGGTGGCCGTGGTCCAGAACAGTGCTTTCGACCGGGTGGTGAACCACACCAAGCTGCGCTCCGGGGAGGAGGTGAAACTGCTGATCTCCCACCGCTGCACCTCCATCGGCCAGGCCCTGGGGGTGGTGGCCGAGGAGCTCGCCGCCTTCCACACCGACCCCACCTGGGGACCCCGCCTGCTGACGCCCCCCCTGCTGCGGGGCGTCAGTGCCACGGGCCCGCTTGGCATCACCGTGAGCGTCCTGCTCACCACCGTGACCGGCGAGCAGTGGGCCTGCGCCCGTGAGCTGCAGGGGCGTCTGGTGGCCCGCTTCCAGCGGGAGGGGATCCCCCTGGCCGATGGCCTGGAGCTGGTAGGGCGGGGCTGATCAGGGTGGGCCCGATCACCGCGGATCGCGCCAGAGCAGCAGGCCCTCGCGGCGCCGCTCATGGAAATCGCCGGCCCGACCATCGCCCCGGCCGGTGAGGCCCCCGTCCGGGGCAGCGATCACCCGGCCCTCGGCATCGAAGAGCGTGCTCATCTGGTCGCAGCACTGGGGCGGCAGGTAGTACACCACCTGGCCCCGGTAGCGATAGCGCCACACGGTCTGGGGCGGATTGCCGGGCGGCTGGGCCTTCATCTGCCCGATCAGCCGCTGCAGCCAGGGCGGGGCGGCCGGGGAAGCCAGGGCCGTGGGGGCAAGGGCGCCCAACGCCAGGGAGCTCACCATCAGCGCGGCAGCGGCCAGGCCCGCCCCCCGCAACGGCCCGCAGCGGGCGGCCCTCCCTGCCATCGGCGGCCCCTGGCGTGATCTCGAAAGGGAGGCTGCCACGGCCGGCGCGGCTACGGTGGGGCGTGCGCAGGAAGGTTCATGGCTGCAGCGACGCCGGACCACGAGACCTTCATCCGACAGGCCATCGCACTGTCCCGCAAAGCGGCCCTGGAGTACGGCACCGGCGGGGCCTTCGGGGCGGTGATCGTCAGGGATGGCGTGGTCATCTCCCAGGGGATGAACCGCGTCGTGGCCAGCCACGATCCCACCTGGCACGGCGAGATGGAGGCGATCCGGCTGGCCTGCATCACCCTGCAGAGCTTCAAGCTGCCCGGCTGCATCCTCTACACCTCCGCCGAGCCCTGTCCGATGTGCATGGCCACCTGCTACTGGGCCGGCATCGAGGCGGTGTACTACGCCGCCACCGTGGAGGACGCCCTGGAGTACGGGGATTTCGACGATCGTCCGATCTACGAGCAGCTGGCCCTGCCGAAGGAACAGCGCTCGATCCGGCTCACCCAGATCCTGAGGGAGGAGGCGGTGGAAGTCTGGAAGGAGTACCAGGCCAGGCCCGACCGGGTTCGTTACTGAGGGGGGCTCAGGTGCTGGTGGCGGGCAGGACCCGGAACAGCAGCAACAACAGCCCCAGGCTCGCCAGGATCGCCGTCAGCGTGAGCCGCTGGCCACGCCGGCTGCCGGTGCCCTCCAGCCACGGCCGGCACAGCCGGCTCACCCAGGGCACCAGCCACCAGCCCGTGAGGGCCACGCTGCAGACATTGGCCAGCAGCAGGCCGCTGGGACCATCCAGCGGCAGGGGCCGGAGCAGCACCCGCAGCACCTCCACGGTGGGGTAGAGCACCAGCAGCACCAGCAGGTTCACCTTCCAGACGGGCACCCGGCGGCGCACCGCTTCCCCCAGCCAGCGGGCATAGCCGTCCCAGTCGCCGTCCCCCGCGTAGCGGTAGCCGCCGCGCTCGGCCGGGTTGAGCAGGTTCCGCCGCTCCGGGCTGTCCATCCAGCCCAGAAAATCGGCCAGGCTGGCGAAGGTCAGCGACGATTCGTAGAGCAGTTCCCCGTTGTCGGCCTGACCCAGGGGGTTGGGCAGGCTCTCCTCCACGAAGCCGGGGTAGCCGCGGGCCGCGGCCCGCAGCCGTTCCTCCAGCTCCAGGAAGCCGGTTCGGGCCGTCGGCGCGACGCGGTGCAGGAACCGGTAGTGGAAGGGTGGGCCAGGGGTGTCGGGACTGGATCGCATCGGGGGCATCGCAGCGGCACCGGGGCCGGCTCACCTTGGGTCATCCTCCCGGGGAGTGCCACGCGGGGGGCACCCTCAGGCCGCCCGCAACCAGCGGTGCCGGGCCCGGTCGCTGAGGTCCTCGCCGGCCAGGGTGAGCAGGGCGTAGACCGCCACCAGCGCCAGCAGCTGGTCCCAGGCGAAGGAGCTGAGGCTTTCCAGCAGCTGGCTGCCCAGCCCGGTCGCCCCCACCAGACCCACCACCACCGATTCCCGCAGGATCACATCGGCCCGGTAGGCGCCGTAGGCCAGGTAGGGCCTGGCCAGGGCGCTGAAGCGGCCGTAGAGCAGGGCCAGCCGCGGTCCGCTGCCGCCGCAGGCCATGGCCTCCTCAGCGGCCGGGTCGGTGGCGTCGACACTCTCCAGCAGCAGCCGGCCCAGCACCCCCAGGTTGTGGAAGCCCAGGGCCAGGGCGGCGGTGATCACCCCCGGCTGCAGCACGAACAGCAGCAGTAGGGCCGTCAGCGGCGGCGGCCACAGGCGCCCCAGGGCCCAGAGCAGCCGCAGCCCCTGCCGCGCCCAGCCCACCGGCGCCAGCAGCAGCAGCAGCAGCGGCGCCAGCCCCACCGCCAGGCAGGCCGCCAGGGCGGTGAGCAGCAGGGTGCCGCCCACCAGCCGCGGCCAGGGGAGGGCCCAGGTAGCGGCCCAGTCGCCGCCGCCCAGGCCCGGCAGCGGCTGCCAGTTGAGCAGGGCCGCCGGATCCACCCCCAGGGCCCGGCCCACCAGGACGCAGAGGGGCACCAGGGCCGCCAGGGCCAGCAGCATCTCGCGGCTGCGTTCGCCCACCCCCCGCCGGGCCAGCACGAACCGGCCGGGCACCAGCCAGCGCCGCCGCAGCAGGCTGATGCCCGCCTCCAGGGCGAGCATCACCGCCAGCAGCAGCCACAGGCCGCTCCACAGTTCATGGAACTCCAGCGACTGCAGCGTGAGTTTGAGGTCGGTGCCCAGGCCCCCGAGGCCGAACACCCCCAGCAGGGTGGCGCTGCGCAGGGCGCACTCCAGCCGGTAGCCGCCGTAGCTGAGCACCCCGGGCAGCAGGGCCGGCCCCAGGGCCGTGAGCAGGGCCGCCGGTGCCGGGGCGCCCGCCGCCCGCAGGGCCTCCAGGCCGGTGGTGGGCAGGGCATCGAGCAGGTCGGACAGCACCCGGGCCACCAGGGCGCCGAAGGGCAGGGCGATCGCCAGCACCGCCACCGCCGGTTGGAGCCCCACCAGCTGGAGCAGCAGCAGCCCCCAGATCAGCTCATGGATCGCCCGGGGCAGGGCCAGCAGCCGGCGGATCAGCTCCGCCGGCAGGGCGCTGCCGGTCAGGGTGCGCCAGACGGTGCGGGAGCTGCACGCCCCCAGCAGCAGGCCGAGCACCAGGCTGCCGGCCCAGCCCAGCAGGGCCATGCCGACCGTCACCCCCAGACCCTTCAGCAGCGAGGCGAGCACCACCGGATCCAGCGACGGGGTCACCGCCGCCAGCGCGAAGCTGCCGATCAGCTCCCAGCCGCCCCCGTGCACCAGCGGCGGCAGCAGGACGACCAGGGGCACCAGCACCAGGGCCGGCAGCAGCATCAACAGCGGCGGGGCCGGTTTCAAGGGGCCGCGCCGGGGGGGGTGCCCCCATAGAGGTCCGCCAGCAGGTCGGGGTTCACCTGGCCCACCGGCCCGTCGAACAGCACCCGGCCGTCCTTGAGGCCCACCGCCCGGTCGAAGCCGTCGAGCAGGTCGGGGCGGTGCAGGCTCAGCAGCAGGGCCCGGGGAGCCTCGGCCTGGGCCAGTAACAGCGCCAGCAGCTCACCGGCCAGGCGCGGATCGAGGCTGGCCAGGGGCTCATCGGCCAGCAGCAGGGTGGGCTCCTGGCGCAGCAGGCGGGCCATCGCCACCCGCTGGCGCTGGCCGCCGGAGAGGGCCGTCACCGGTTGCTCCAGCAGGCCCGGATCCAGATCCATCGCCCGCAGGGCCGCCGCGCAGGCCTCGGTGTCGAGCGGCAGCAGCAGGTTGAGCAGGGCCCGGGGCCAGCCCCAGCGGGCCAGGCGGGCGGCGTTGAGGTTCTGCTGGACGGTCAGCTCCTCGATCAGGCGCAGGTCCTGCCAGAGCGTGCCGATGCGGGCCTGCTGGAGCCGCCGGCCGCGGCGGGAGCGGGCGGGGGGCTGGCCTTCCCAGAGCACCGTGCCCGCCGCCGGCGCCAGCAGGCCGTTGGCCACCGCCAGCAGGGTGCTCTTGCCGGCGCCGCTGGCCCCCAGCAACGCCACCCGCTCGCCGGGGGCCAGGCTCAGGTCGACGTCCTCCAGCCGGGGCCGGTCGCGGCCACTGACCCGGACGCCCCGCAGCGCGAGCACGGCGGTGGCGGGGCCGGCGGCCATGGAGGGCGGGAAGCACGTACGTCCGATCCAGATTGCCAGCCGTCAGGCCGGGGCCTGTTGGCTCGTCAGGCCGGGGGGAACCCCAGCAGACTCTCCCCTATCCGCACGGCAAGCGATGACGTCCTCCCCCGGATCCAGGCCCTCCCTCCTCGATGGCATCGCGCGCGTGCTGCTCTGCCTGGTGTTCATCCACGCGGTGATCGGCAAGCTGACCGGGTTCGGCGCCGTGGCCGGGATGATCGCCGGCCGGGGCATCCCCCTGGCGCCGGTCCTGCTGGCGGCGGCCGTGGCCCTGATGGTCGTGGGGTCGGTGCTGGTGATCAGCGGCTATCGGGCGCGGCTCGGGGCGATCCTGCTGCTGCTGTTCCTGGTGCCCACCACCCTGCTGTTCCACAACGAGGTGGCCGACCCCCAGGAGCGGATCGCGCTGTTGAAGAACCTCTCGATCATGGGGGGCCTGCTGCTGGTGGCCGAACGCCGCCCCTGAACGGGCCAAACCGCGACCCCAAGCGACGCCGTGGCCAGGCTGGGCGAGCATGGGCGGGCGGCATCCTCCCCCTGGCGACCGGTCCGATCCCATGGTCTTCGCGTCCCCCCGCTCCTACATCCTTCTGTCGGTGGCGGCGGCGGTGGCCACCATCGTGCTCAAGACGGCCGCCTGGCGATACACCGGCTCGGTGGGCCTGCTCTCGGATGCGATGGAATCCGGGGTGAACCTGGTGGCGGCCCTGGGGGCCTTCTGGGCCCTCACCCTCGCCGCCAAGCCCGCCGACCGCACCCACCACTACGGCCACTTCAAGGCCGAGTACTTCTCCAGCGGCCTGGAGAGCGTGCTGATCGTGCTGGCGGCCCTGGCGATCATCCACGCCGCCGTGGGGCGCCTGCAGACTCCTGAGCCCCTGGAGCAGCTGGGGCTGGGCATGGCCCTCTCCCTGGTGGCCACCCTGCTCAACGGCGTGGTGGCCTGGGTGCTGCTGCGGGCCTCCCGCCACTTCCACTCGATCACCCTGCGGGCCGACGCCCACCACCTGTTCACCGACGTCTGGACCTCCGCCGGGGTGCTGCTGGGGATCGGCCTGGTGAAGCTCACCGGCCTGACGATCCTCGACCCGCTGATCGCCATCGCCGTGGCGCTCAACATCACCCTGACGGGGTGGAATCTGCTGCGGGAGACGGCCACCGGCCTGCTCGACCGCTCGCTCCCCATCGACGAACAGGAGAAGCTGGAGGCGCTGCTGGCCTCCCATGAATCGGAGGAGATCCGCTTCCATGCCCTGCGCACCCGGGTGGCCGGATCGCGGCGCTTCGTCGCCCTGCACGTGCTGGTGCCGGGCCGCTGGACCGTGCAGGCCGGCCATGACCTCTGCGAGCGGCTGGAAGAGGAGATCGCCATCGCCCTGCCCCGCAGCGATGTGCTGACCCACCTCGAGCCGATCGAGGATCCCAAAGCCTGGGACGACCAGGGATTCCGCTGGGAGGAGGGCTGAGCCCCATACGATCCAGCCAGCCGTCGCACCGCCGCCCCGTCCCCATGGCCACCGTTCTGATCACCGGCACCAACCGCGGCATCGGCCTGGAGTACTGCCGCCAGCTCCAGGCCAGGGGCGACACGGTGGTGGCGGTCTGCCGCACCCCGTCGCCGGAACTGGAGAGCCTGGGGGTCCGCATCGAGGCGGGGATCGACCTCACCGATGAAGCCGCCATCGACGCCCTGGTGGAACGGCTGGACGGCCTGCGCCTCGATGCTCTGATCCTCAACGCCGGGATCCTGGAATCCACCAGCCTGGGGGGCCTCGATGCCGAGAGCCTGCGGCGCCAGTTCGAGGTGAACGCCATCGCCCCGCTGCGGCTCACGCGGGCCCTGCTGGGCCATCTGGGCGAGGGCGCCAAGGTGATCCTGATGACGAGCCGCATGGGCTCGATCGACGACAACGGCTCCGGCGGCTCCTACGGCTACCGGATGTCGAAGGTGGCGCTCAACATGGCCGGCAAGTCCCTGGCCATCGACCTGCGCCCCCGCGGCATCGCCGTGGCCCTGCTCCACCCCGGCCTGGTCAGCACGCGCATGACGGGCTTCAGTTCCCAGGGCATCACCCCGGAGGAGTCCGTGCGCGGCCTGCTGGCCCGCATCGACGCCCTCAGCCTGGAGACGAGCGGCACGTTCTGGCACGCCAACGGCCAGGTGCTGCCCTGGTAGGGCCGGAGCGAGCTCTCAGGGGCCCGGCGCCAGGGGCAGGGCCAGCTGCAGCGGCAGGAGTCGGCCATCCCGCCGCAGAGTGAGGCCCAGGGGCCGGCCCGCCGGGTGAGCGGCCACCCGCTCGATCACCTGGCGGGCGCTGCTCACCGGCTGGCCGTCGATCGCCGTGATCCCATCGCCGACCCGCAGGCCGGAGCGCTCCGCCAGCGAGCCGGGGGCCACCTGGCGGATCTCCACCCGGCCGGCGTGGGTTTCCAGGTAGACCCCCAGCCGCAGGCCCGCCGGCGGTGGCGTCACCACCCCGTACACCGCCGTCGCCAGAGCCGGCTGCAGCGCCGCGCAGTCGAGGTTGTCCTCCCAGGGCAGCAGCCAGGCCGCCTCCGCCAGGCCCAGGGCCCGCAGCTGATGGGGCACGCCGTGGCCGCCGGCCAGGTGGCCGTTGCCGATCAGGGCCACCACCGGGGCCCCGGGGCGCCGGCGGCGCTGCTCGGCGATGGCCTCGGCCATGGCCCGGTCCCACAGCAGCTGGCTCTCCACGAAGCGGCCGAAGGAGGGGTCCTCCAGCCCCGGCAGCCCCTTGCCGTCGCTGGGCACGAAGGGATGGTGCCGCCAGAGCCGGTGCAACTGGGCCCGGTAGGCGGCGCTGGCCGGCGCCGGGCGTCCCACCCCCTCCCGCTCGCTGACGGGCACCGCCGCGAAGCCCTCGGCCCGCACCCGCCGCACCAGCCGGCGCTCCACGTTCAGGGCCAGCAGCGGCACGCGCCGGTCGCGGGCGAAGCGCAGGATCGGCAGGTAGAGGTCGGCGTCGTAGCCCCAGATGGCCGGCCAGTCGAGGGCGTCGAGGAAGGCGCGCTCCTCCAGGGCCCCGGCCACCCAGCGGTCGAGCACCGGCTGCAGCCGGCGCGGCACCATCTCCAGGCCGAGGCTGAGGCCGGGGCTGCGCTCCTGCAGCGCCTGGAGCGTGGCCAGCTGCCAGCGGTGGTGGGCGGCGCTGTCGTGGCGCTCCCCCAGCAGCACCGCCGGACGCCGGGCCAGGCGATCCAGCAGCTCGCCCGCCGCCACGGTCCGGGGACCGGCGGCGCTGGGCTCCACCCAGGCCCCCGCGGGCACACAGGCGCTGGCGGCCGCGGGCCCAGGCGCCCCCAGCAGGGCGGCCAGGCCCAGGGCCAGGCCGGCGGCCCCGGTGCTGCGGCGGTGCCAGCGGCCGGGGGGAATCAGCGGATCTTGCCGATCTGGCGGCCCACCTTCTCGATGTTGCCGTAGGCCGCCGCATTGGCGGGGATGAACCGCTGGGCGCCGAACAACGCCAGCACTTCCTTCTGCCTGGGATTGGTGGCGCGCCAGCTCAGGATCGCCGTCCTCATCCGGGCCGTGAAGCCCTTGCCGAAGCGCTTGTCGAGATCGGGCTGGGCAATCCAGTGGTAGTTGGGATAGCCGGGGGTCTTCCAGATCGGAATCACCTTGGCGCGGTTGACCTTGCCCTCGCTGAGGCTGCTGCGCCAGACCTCTTCGCTGACGGCGCCGGCCTGGTAGGCGCCGCTCTGCACAAGGGCGATCGTGGCGTCATGGCTGCTGCTGAAGCCGGGGGCACCACCGGCGAAGTCGCTCAGCTTGACCCCGGCCTGACTCAGATAGAACTGGGGCATCAGGCGGCCGGAGGTGGAGCTCTCCGAGCCGAAGGTGAAGCGCTTGCCCTTCAGCTCCGCCAGCCCCTTGACGTTGCTGATCGGCTTGAGGCCGCTGCTGGTGTTGGCAATGAAGACGCTCTGGAACGACGCGTCAATGTCGCGCTGGGCGATCACCAGGGCGCCGGGCTTCTGCAGGCGTGCCTGCACCCCCGTGAGACTGCCGAACCAGACCAGATCCAGGCCACCGGTGCGGAAGGCACTGACGGCGGCGGCGTAGTCGACCACCGGCACGTAGACCACCTTCACCCCCAGCTGACGGCTGAGTTCATTGGCCACCAGTGGGTAGAGCCGGTTGAGTGTCTCGGGCTTCTGGTCGGGGATGGCGCCGATGCGCAGCACCTTCTGGCTCTGCTGGGCCGCCGCCGGAGCCAGCAGCCCGGGAAGCGGGGCAGCGGCGGGGGCCACCAGGGGCAGCAGCGCCAGCGACACCCCCATCAGGGCGGCGCTGGCGGTGGCGCGGATCCGGAGAAGCATCGGGCTCAGGCAGGGGGTAGACCGTTGCTCCACTATGGCCATCAGGTGGGTGCCGGCCCGCGGCCTTCGTCATCGCCAGGCGCCCCCGTCCCAGCCGCGAGCCCCATGGCGCCCTGCCTTCCCATCGATGCGTTCCTGGCGGGGGGTGGCGCGCTGCTCGACGTGCGCACCCCGGCCGAATTCCGCCAGGGCCACATCCCCGGGGCCGCCAATCTGCCCCTGTTCAGCGATGCGGAACGGGCCGAGGTGGGCACCCTCTACAAGCAGCAGGGCCGCCAGGCCGCCGTGCAGCGGGGTCTGGCCCTGGTGGGGCCGCGGATGGAGGCCCTGGCCGCCGAACTGGTGGCCTGGAGCGAACGCTCGGGCGGGGCGCCCCTGCGGCTGCACTGCTGGCGCGGCGGCATGCGTTCGGGCAGCGTCGCCTGGCTGGCCCAGCAGCTGGAGCTGCCGGTGCTGCTGCTGGAGGGGGGCTACAAGAGCTACCGGCGCTGGGTGCTGGAGCTGTTCGAGCGGCCCTGGCCCGTGCGGCTGCTGGGGGGCCGCACCGGCAGCGGCAAGACCGAACTGCTGCTGGCCCTGCGGGAGCGGGGGGTGGCGGTGGTGGATCTCGAGGGGCTGGCCCACCACCGCGGCAGCAGCTTCGGCGGGCTCGGGCTGCCGGAGCAGCCCAGCAGCGAGCACTACGAGAACCGACTGGCCGCCGCCCTGGCCCCCCTGGCCGGGGCGGATCAGGTCTGGCTGGAGGCCGAGAGCGCCATGGTGGGCCGCTGCCGCATTCCCGCCGGCCTGTGGCACCAGATGAAGGCCGCCACGGTGCTGGCGGTGGAGCGACCCATGGAGGAGCGAGTGGCCCACCTGGTGGACATCTACGGCGCCCAGGATCCCCTCGCCCTGGCGGAGGCCACCCGGCGCATCGCCAAACGGCTGGGGCCCCAGCGCACCGCCCTGGCCCTGGAGGCGATCGAGCAGGGCGACTGGGCCACCGCCTGCCGGCAGATGCTCGATTACTACGACCGCTGCTACGACCACGACCTGGACGGCCATGCCTGTTCGGCGGTGGATCTGGGCGGTCTGGCGGCGCCGGAGGCGGCCGGGGAGCTGATCAGCCGGGGGCTGGTGACGCTGCATCAGCCGCCTGCCGGCTGACCACCCGCCCGATCACCGCCGCCGCCCCGAAGCCGGCGCCGCGCAGGGCCACCAGAGCCGCGGGCGCCTCCGCCGCCGGCAGGGCCGCCAGCAGCGGTCCGCAGGTCTGGGGGTCGATCAGCAGCCCCGCCAGGGCCGCCGAGGCCGCGAGCCGCACAGGCCCCTCCAGCAGGGCCAGGGCAGCGGCGTTGGCGGGGGCCAGGGTGCTGGCGAAGCCCCGCTCCAGCAACTCCAGAGCACCGGGATAGGCGGAAATGGCGGCGGCTTCCAGCTCCACCGCCACCCCCGCGCCGGAGGCGTCGAGCATCTCGCTGAGGTGGCCCAGCAGGCCGAAGCCGGTGATGTCGGTGCAGGCGCGGCAACCGTGGGCGGCCAGCAGCGGCACCAGGGGCGCCTGGCTGCCCTGCATCCCCTCCAGCAACGCCTCCATGCAGGCGGGTGCGGCGGCACCGGCCATGGCGGCGGCGAACAGCACGCCGCTGCCCAGGGGCCGGCTGAGCAGCAGGACCTCGCCGGGCCGCAGCGGCCCCTTGCCCCAGTGGGCCGCCAGCGCCACCGTGCCGTTGACGGTCAGGGCCAGGGCCAGCCCGGCTCCGTCGCGGCCCTCCAGGGTGTGGCCACCCACCAGGGCGGCGCCGAGGGGATCGAGCACCGAGCGCACCCCGGCCAGGGTCTGCAGCAACAGCTCCTCCTGCACAGACGCCGCCGCCTCCGGCACCGTCACCAGGGCCTGCACGCTGTCCACGGCGGCGCCGCTGGCCCAGAGGTCGCTGCAGGCATGCAGGGTGGTGAGCCGCCCGTTCAGCCAGGGGTCGTCCACCAGGGCGGGGAAGCCGTCGACGCTCTGCAGCAGCAGCTCGCCGTCGGCGCCGCTGCCTACCACGGCCGCGTCCTCCACCGGCCGCGGTGGTCCGTCGGGGTCGAGCCGGGCCAGGGCGGCCGCCAGGGGGGCGGCCCCCAGCTTGGCGGCGCAGCCGCGGCAGGCCATGGCAGCCGCGGCCATGGGCTGGAGCGCGGCGAAGCGGGCCATGAAGGCCCGATCGATGCGCTGCTTCCAGCGCCAGATCGACGCCGATGGCCCCAGGGCCACGGGGCCGTAGAACGCCAGGGCCCGGGGGCCAGCAGGGTGCCAGCCGCCGTCGCCCAGCAATTGCAGGGCCCGCGCCTGGGGCCGCCAGGGCCGCAGCGGCCGGGCGGGTTCGGCCAGGCTGCGGCGCAGGTTCTCCGCCAGCACCGTCGCCGAGCGCACCGCCCACACCCCCGAGGGGGGCCGGGGATCGGCGGCGATCAGGCCGCAGTCGCCGCTGGCGAACAGCTCCGGATGGCCGATCACCGCCAGGGTGGGGTGGGTCAGCACCCGGCCGCTGCCGGGGTCCACCGGCAGGCCGGCGGCCGCCAGCCAGGCGGGGGCGCGGCTGCCGGTGCAGGCCAGATCGGCCGGGGCCTCTGCTGGCGCCCGCCGCTGGATCGGGATGGCCGCCTGGGACAGCAGCCGTTCACCGGCCCGGTTCGCCGCGGCCGAGCCCAGATGCAACGACTCCCCCTGGAGCAGCAGCTGGCAGGCCATCCCCCGGGCCCGGAAGGCCAGGGCCAGCTCCACGGCGGCGGCCCCGCCCCCGCGGATCACCAGGGGCTCGCCGGCACGGCGCCGCTCCGCCCAGGCCAGGAAAGGCTCCAGCGGCTTGACGGCCATCGCCTCCCCCGGGGTGGCGGTCACGGCGCCCAGATCAAGGCTGAGCCGGTCGAAGCGCAGGGGCGGACGGCCCGCCAGCTGCAGCTCCCGGGCCTTCGGGTCCAGCCCGGTGATCTCCGCCTGCACAAAGGTCACGCCCGCCAGGGTGCAGAGGCGGCGCAGGTCGATGGCGGCCGCCTCCGGGGGCTCCAGAGCCGCCACCACGGCGGGCAGCAGGCCCGAATAGAGGGCCGTGCCGTGGCGACTCACCAGGGTGATGCGGGTGCGCGGCGGCCGGGTGTGGGGGCGCATCAGCCAGCGCCGCAGCACCAGCACGTGGCTGTGGCCGCCCCCCGCCAGGACCAGCAGATGGCGCTCGGGAGCGGCGTTCATGGGCCCGGCAGCGGCGCGCCGGTCGTCCGGGCCTGGAAGGCGGCGATCGCCGTGGGCAGGGTGGGGAAGAACAGGCGCGGCCCGATCCGCTCCACCAGGCCGGCCCGCTCCAGCTGGCCGTAGAGGTCCTGCTTCACCCGCGCCAGGCCGAAGGTGATGCCCCGGGCGGTCAGCTCCCGCTGCAGCTCCTCGAGCACGTCGGCCGCGGTGATGTCGATCTCCACGATCGCCTCGGCATTGAGCACGAACCAGGCCACCGGCTGGGACTCGGCGGCGATCGTCGCCAGCACCCGCTGGCGGAAGTGCTCGGCATTGGCGAAGCACAGCGGGGCATCGAAACGGAACAGCACCAGGCCAGGGATGGTGCGCGCCCCCTCCCAGTCGCGCACGTCGTGCAGGCCGGCCAGCCGGGGCACGATCCCCATCACGGCGTCGTGGGGGCGCACCAGGCGGGCGAACAGATCGATCACCGACAGCCCCACCGCCAGGGCCACACCGGTGAGCAGGTCGGTCAGCAGCACCCCCAGCAGGGTGATCAGGGCGAGGCGGAATTCACTGGGGCGGAAGCGCTGCAGCCGCAGGAACTCGGGGATGTCGATCAGGCGCAGGGCGGCATAGATGACGATCGCCCCCAGGGCCGCCGTGGGGAACAGGGCCAGCACCGGACGCAGCCACAGCAGCACCGCCAGCACCATGGCCAGGGCCACCAGGGAGAACAGCTGGGAGCGGCTGCCGAGGGAATCGCCGATGGCGGTGCGGCTGCCGCTGCTGCTCACCGGAAAACCCTGCATCAGCCCGTTGCCCAGGTTGATGGTGCCCAGGGCCAGCAGTTCCTGGTTGGCGTCGATGCGGTAGCCGCCCCGGGCGGCGAAGGCCCGGGCCGTGAGCACGTTGTCGGAGTAGCCCACCAGGGCGATGCCCACCGCGGCGGTCAGCAGGGAGCGGAGCTGGCCGCCCGACACCGGTGGCGGCAGGGAGGGGTGGGGCAGCCCGGCCGGGATGGCACCGATCACCGCCACCCCCTGCTGGTCCAGGTGGGCCGCCGCCACCACCGCCATTGCCAGCAGCACCGCCAGCAGGGGGCCCGGGGCCCGGGGGAAGCGCCGCTGCACCAGCAGCAGGAACACCAGCACCCCCAGGGCCAGCAGCAGGGTGGGCCGGTGGATCTCCCCCAGCCGGCCCAGCAGCTCCACCAGCTGGCCGGGGAGCGCATCGGCCTGCAGCTTCAGGCCACTGATCCGCCCCAGCTGGCCGCCGATCATGATCAGGGCCACGCCCCCCAGGTAGCCCACCAGGATCGGCTTCGAGAGCAGGTCGGCCAGGAAACCGAGTCGGGCCCAGGCGCCGGCGCAGCAGACCAGCCCCACCAGCAGGGCCAGCAGGCTGCAGAAGCCCGCGTAGGCCAGCGGATCCCCCGCCACCAGCGGCCCGACCGCCGCGGCCGTCATCACGGCGGTGGTGGATTCCGGCCCCACCGACAGCTGGGGGGACGAACCCAGCAGGGCATAGAGCAGCAGGGGCGGCAGGATCGCCCACAGCCCCGCCACCGGCGCCAGACCGGCCACCTCGGCGTAGGCCATGCACTGGGGCACCAGGTACGCCGCCACGGTCACGCCCGCCAGCAGATCCGGCCGCAGCCAGCTGCGCTCGTAGCCCAGCAGCCGTGCCAGGCCCGGCAGCACCACGGCCAGGCCCTGGCGCGGCTCCATCAGCGTCCCCCGTGGCGGCTCATTTGCGGCGGGGCGGCAGCACCTGGCTGGGGCACAGCGATTTGTCCTCCTCGACGCCCTTCATGCCGGCCAGAACCCCCTCCAGATCGTCCTTGGTGGAGGGATCGCCGCCGATGACGTCGAGCTGTTCCTGGGCCAGCTTGGCGCGGGTGGCGGTCGAGATGAACCCGTCCTTCTCCAGGTTGCAGAGGGCGCTCATGTAGCCGGAGCCCACCCCCACCATCACCATGAACTCCTCCCGCGGGCTGAGCTCCCCACCCTGGGGCTGGGCCTCCGCGAGCCTCGGCGTCGTGTCGAGGAGCGCCAGGAGCATCAGGGCGAAGGAGGTGGGCATGCCGGAGCCATGGCGTTGCCGTCAGGGTAGGGGGGGTGCCCGGTTCAGGCCTCCTGGTACACCGACACGTAGACGGTTCCCTGCTCCACCAGCGGCAGCAGCTTGTCGCGCAGATCCTCGTTGTGCAGCCGCACGCAGCCCAGGGTGGCGTGGAGGGGCTGGCGCGGCGCCCAGGCCCCGGGCCAGCCGCAGGCGCTGCCGCCGCCGTGCACCATGATCCCGGCCCGGCCGAAACGCCGCTCCTGCATCTCCAGATCCTCCAGATCGAAGCTGTACCAGCCATAGCTGCGGCGATCCTCTGAGTAGGTGGGGCTGGGATCCTGCTCGTAGTCCCGGTAGACCTTCTTGGCGATGCGGTAGATCCCCGGGGGGGTGTCGGTGGAGGTGTCCCGGTACTGGTCCTCCCGGCCCTGGCCGCGCGCCAGCGCCGGGATCTCCCAGAGCAGCCGGCCCTCCACGTCGTAGGCCCGGGCCGTCTCGCTGGCGTCGTTGACCACCACGTGGCTGTCGGATCCGCTGAAGCCGAAGTCCCGGGGGGTCTTCCGGGGACCCACCAGCCCGGGGAGGTCGGCGGGACGATCAGGAGCGGGCGCGGGCGCGGCGGAGGCGGCGGGCGGAACCGTGAGGACCCTCGCCGATGGGGCCGCGCCGGCGGCCTCCTGCTTCAGCCGCTGCTCCCAGGCTTCGCAGTCGGCCGGGGTGCGGATCTCCCGCTCCGCCTGGGCGCAGGCCACCGCGGGCTCCATGCCGCCCCACACCAGCCCCTCGGCCCGGCGGCGGCGGCCCAGCCCCACCTCCACCGTCTCGCCGGGATTGCGGTAGAGCATCAGGGCCGCGGGAACGGCCGGCCAGCGGCGCTCCCGCAGGTGGCGATCCAGGGTGTCGTGGTACCCATCCCCGTGGAAATGGGCGCCGTTGTTGTAGGCGAAGCTGCAGAGGGCGGCCCGCTGGCGATCCCCCATCTCCGCCCAGAAGGGGATCGTGGCCTCGAGCACCTGCCAGAAGCGCTCGCGGCAGTTGTGCTCGTAGAGCGCGTCGGCCTGCTCCTGGGTGATCACATCCCCCAGCCGGATCGGGGAGCCGTCCTGGTAGAAGGTGCTGCCCCAGCCGATCGTGATCGGCGCGCCGCCGGTGCGGGGATCGGGGTAGGCCTGGAGCCGGCAGCCCTCGTAGTGGTGGTTGAGCTGGGCCACCTCCGGGGGCAGTGCCCCGCCGCCGGACGCCGGCAGCCAGGCCTCACCGGGAATGATGAAACGGGCGGGATTGAGGTAGCGCTGCTCGCCATCCGGCAGCGGCACGGCGCCGCCGGGGCAGGTGTAGGGCCCCGCCAGCCGGGCGATCGCCAGGTCCGTGCCGGGGGCGGGACGCACCCAGGCCACGGCGATGCGGGAGCCGGAAGCCACATAGGAGTCCGCATCGGCGGCGGCGGGGCTGGGGCTGAGCCCCGCATCCTGGCGGGCGGTGATGTAGGGCATCAGAGGCTTCCCCCCAGGCGGATCCGCTCCAGGGGCGTCAGGGCCGGCGCCGGCGGGGCGACGGGGGTGGCCGGGCTCACCTGGATGGGGGTGCGGCTGCGCTCGAGCTCGGCGCGCAGGCGGCCCAGCTCCTCCCGCAGCTGGCCCAGGCGCGGATCCTCCGCGGCAGCGGCAGAAGGGGTGCCCGCGGCGGCCGAGTCAGTGGCGGTGGCCAGGTCGGACCGGACGACGCCGAGCACCAGCTCCCGCAGGCCGGTGGACCCCAGGGCCCCGAGACGCTGCTCGGCGAACTTCTGCACCACCTTGGGGGCGAAGGCGGCGAGCAGGAAGGCGAAGGTGACGATCATCCCGGTGTCGTCCCGGGGTGGATAGGTGAGGCTGTCCTGCCCGGCCGCGTCCCGGCTGACCATCGGGGCGCTGCGCAGCATCGTGATCGACCCGAAGGCGATCGACGCCAGCAGGGCCAGCAGACACATCAACCGCATGGAGGATCGGTTGCCGGGGGATTCCTCCAGAAACCCGGTCGTCGGTCCGGCGGCGGCACGGGCGGGGGTCGTCATGGGGGCACCGGGGGACACGGGCTGATCTCATTGTGGCCCGATCTTCCGGGAGCCCCCGCCGCTGCGGACCCCACGGAATTCCATGCCTACATTCGGCACAAATGCTGCCGCCGCCGATGGACGGACTGTCTCCGCCGACCGGTGCCGACACCGGCGGGAAATGCCCCTTCCTGCACGGCACCCTCCGGGGCAGCACGGCCGGGGCCCGCTCCAACCGGGACTGGTGGCCGCGGCAGCTGAACCTGGCGGTGCTGCATCAGCATTCGCCCCTGTCGGATCCGATGGGCGGCGGCTTCGACTACGCCGCGGCGTTCCGCACCATCGACCTGGAGGCCCTGCGCCAGGACCTGTTCACGCTGATGACCACCTCCCAGGACTGGTGGCCGGCCGACTACGGGCACTACGGGCCGTTCTTCGTGCGCATGGCCTGGCACAGCGCCGGCACCTACCGCATCCACGACGGCCGCGGCGGCGCCGGAGCCGGCACCCAGCGCTTCGCGCCCCTCAACAGCTGGCCCGACAACGGCAACCTCGACAAGGCACGGCGCCTGCTCTGGCCCATCAAGCAGAAATACGGCAGCGCCCTCTCCTGGGCCGACCTGATCATCCTCGCGGGCAACTGCGCCATCGAATCGATGGGCCTGCCCACCCTGGGCTTCGCCGGGGGCCGCGAAGACGTCTGGGAGCCGGAGATCGACATCGACTGGGGCCCGGAAACCGAATGGCTGGGGGACAAGCGCTACAGCGGCGACCGCGAGCTGGAGGACCCGCTCGGTGCCGTGCAGATGGGGCTGATCTACGTGAACCCCGAGGGGCCCAACGGCGAACCCGATCCGCTCGCCGCCGCCCGGGACATCCGGGAGACCTTCGCCCGCATGGCGATGGACGACGAGGAGACCGTGGCCCTGATCGCCGGGGGCCACACCTTCGGCAAATGCCACGGCGCCGGCGATCCCGACCTGGTGGGACCGGAACCCGAAGCCGCCAGCCTGGAGGAGCAGGGGCTGGGCTGGCGCAACCGCTTCGGCAGCGGCAAGGGGGACGACACGATCACCAGCGGTCTGGAGGGCGCCTGGACCGCCAACCCCGTGCAGTGGGACGGCGGCTACTTCGACAACCTGTTCGGCTACGAGTGGGAACTTGAGAAGAGTCCGGCCGGGGCCTGGCAGTGGCGGCCCACCGATCCGGCGGCGGCGGACACCGTGCCCGATGCCCACGACCCGTCCAAGCGCCACGCGCCGATGATGGCCACCACCGACCTGTCCCTGCGGGTCGATCCGGCCTACCTGGAGATCTCCCGGCGGTTCCATGCCAACCCCGACCAGCTGGGGGAGGCCTTCCGCCGCGCCTGGTTCAAGCTCGTGCACCGGGACATGGGGCCCCGTTCCCGCTACCTGGGCAGCCTGGTGCCGGACGAGGTGATGCTCTGGCAGGACCCGATTCCCCCCGTCGACCATCCCCTGGTGGACGCTGACGACATCGCCGCCCTCAAGGGGCGGATCCTGGAGACGGGGCTGCCCGTCTCCCAGCTGGTGGCCACCGCCTGGGCCGCGGCCGCCAGCTTCCGCGGCTCCGACAAGCGCGGCGGCGCCAACGGCGGCCGGCTGGCGCTGGCCCCCCAGAAGGACTGGGAGGTGAACCAGCCCGCCAAGCTGGCCCGGGCCCTGGAGGCCTTCGAGGCGATCCGCCAGGAGTTCAACGGCTCCCGCCACGACGGCAAGCGCATCTCCCTGGCCGATCTGATCGTGCTGGGCGGCTGCGCCGCGGTGGAGGAGGCGGCCCGCCGTGGAGGCCAGGCGGTGACGGTGCCCTTCACCCCGGGGCGCATGGATGCCTCCCAGCAGCAGACGGACGTGGCCTCCTTCGCCGTGCTCGAACCGAAGGCCGACGGCTTCCGCAACTACCTGCGGCCGGGCCTGCCGGCCTCCGCCGAGGAGCTGCTCATCGACAAGGCCCAGCTGCTCACCCTCACCGCCCCGGAGATGACGGCGCTGGTGGGCGGTCTGCGGGTGCTGGATGCCAACCACGGCAAGTCACGTCACGGGGTCTTCACCCATCGCCCCGAGACCCTCAGCAACGACTTCTTCGTGAACCTGCTCGACATGGGCACCACCTGGACGGCGACCACCGAGGCGGAGGACAGCTTCGAGGGCCGCGACCGCCACACCGGTGATCTGAAGTGGATCGCCAGCCGCGTCGACCTGATCTTCGGCTCCAACGCCCAGCTGCGGGCGATCGCCGAGGTGTACGGCTCCGCCGACGCCGCTGAGCGCTTCGTGGCCGCCTTTGTGGCCGCCTGGAGCAAGGTCATGGACCTCGACCGCTTCGAGCTGGCCTGAACCCCATGCACCCCCTCCTCTCCGCGCAACCGGTCCCGGAACGCCGCGAGGCCATCGGCCGGGCCGGCCTGGGCAGCCTGCTGGCGATCGCCGCCGAGGGCGGACCGCCCAGCCCCATGGCCCTGCGCACGATCACGGCCATCCGCGACCACCTGATCCGGCTGCCCATTCCGCTTGAGGAGCTCGAGCCCCTCACGCCGGAGCAGCTGGCGGCGGCGGTGCCGGAGCCCGAGTGGCGTGAGCGGATCCTTCGCGGCATGACCGTGCTGGCCCTGCTCGAGGACTCCCCTGGCGAGGCCCGCCTGGCCCGGCTGGAGGCCACGGCCCGGGCACTGGCCATCGATGACGCCCCGGTGCAGGCGTTCCGCCACGTGCTCGATCACCAGTTCAACCTGGTGCGCCTCGACATCATGCGGCGGGGGTTCCAGCGGGGGGCCGCCGCGGCCTACGTGCGCGATGAGGGCCCCGCCGGAGCCCTGCAGATCGCCCGCTCGCTGCTGAAGCAGGAGGATCCCGCCCTCGCCCGCCGCTACCGGGCCCTGGCGGAACTGCCCCACGGCAGCCTCGGCCGGGCCTACCTGGCCTTCATCGATGCCAACGGCTTCAGCGTTCCCGGCGAGCTGGGCGGGCCGCCGCCCCCGGTGGTGCGCCATGACTGCTGCCACGTGCTCGGTGGCTACGGCACCAGCCCCAGCGAGGAATGCGGCGTGCTCGGCTTCCAGGCCGGCTTCGGCCGCAACGACCCCTTCTTCACGATCCTGTTCGGCCTGGCCCAGTTCCAGCTGGGCATCGGCTCGACCCCGGTGACGGCGGCCGAGACCGGCCAGGCGGATCCGGAGGTGATCTTCCGCGGCCTGGAGCACGGCCTCGGTGTCACCCGAGACCTGATCAGCGACTGGGATCCCTGGGACGACTTCCCCCGGCCCCTGGAGGAGGTGCGCCGCCAGTACGGCATCCGGCCCCGTCAGGCGGCGGGGGCTCCCCCGTCGTGATGGCGAAGGGTCGCGCCGGCAGGGCCCCCAGCAGGTCCGCCGGCTGCACCTGCTCCCCGAACAGGGCCAGGGCCCCGGGCCAGATGTAGGCGGTGTTGTAGGCGTTGGCCCCGTGCTTCACGCCGCCGAAGAACTCGAACAGGGCGTCGTCGTAGAAGCGGGTGCAGGTGACGGCCTGGTTGTGGAAGGCGCACAGCGGCGGGCTGGCGTGCGGATCGGAGCAGGAGAAGTAGATCGCCTTGGCCGGGCTGGCGATGGCGGAGAAGTTGGTGCCGCCGCCATCGATCGGGCCCACCCACTGGTCCGGCGGCACCAGGCCGTCGGCGGCGCCGTGCAGGATCGCCACCGGCTGGCTGAGCTGGGGGCCGGTCTGGCGGATCCGCAGGGGATCGGCGGTGAAGGGGGCGCCGAACAGCCTCAGCAACGCGATGGCGAAGCGGGGGATGCCCATTTCCGACGCGGCGGCCGGATCGGCCACCACGATCACCCGCGGCCGGAAGCGGGCGGCCGGCTGATCGCGGAGCGCCCAGGGCAGGCTCAGGCTCAGCAGCCCTCCCAGGGAGTGGCCGAAGCCGTAGACCATGGGCTTTGCCTGCCGCCAGTGGGCGTAGGCCGGCTCCCTGGCCAGATCGTCCCAGCCCGCCTCCACCAGGGCCAGGGCCTGGGCCAGCCAGTCCTTTGGCGACGAAGTCAGGCTCCTGGCCACGGTCCAGAGCAGGTGGCTCAGGTTCTTGGCGTAGGTGCGCCGGAACCAGCCGATCACCACCAGGATCAGCTCGATCAGGAGCAGCGACAGCACCACCCGGCGCAGGTCCCCCAGCGCCTCCGGACCGGCCGCGCCCTGGGGCCGGACGGCGACGCGCAACGCCTTGCTCGTCCAGGGGCCCGCCCTGGGCACCTCCTGCCAGGTCGGCACGGGTTTCCCGGGGGCAGGAGAGGGGTAGTCACTGCACTGGAAATCCGGGAAGAACACGATGTATCCCTCGGCCGCCAGCGCCAGCAGGTGGCTCTCGTAGAAGGAGGGCATGCACAGGGCGAAGCCGTGCAGGTAGAGCACCGCCCGCAGGGGCTGCTCCGCTCTGGCGGCGGCATCCGGCACATAGACCCGCAGGTAGTTGCCCTGCTCGTGGCAGCCCCGTTGCCAGATGGTGCAGGCGTGCCCCTCCACGTGGACGCAGCGCCAGTCGGTCGTGGTGGGCTGGCTCATCGGGTCAGGCGCAGCGGCGACGGACCATCCGCTGGCGGCGGCTGGAAACCGAGGCCTCAGGGACGCCCAGCATGCCGGCGATCACCGGGATCGTCAGGGAGCGGCGCCGGGAACGCCGCCCTGGCCCGCTGGCCCAGGAACGCCCGCACCGCCGGATCGTCCGCCAGGGCGATGGCGCGCCGGTAGGCCAGCTGGGCCTGGCTGGCCTGGCCGGTGCACTGCAGCAGGTGGGCCCGCAGCGCCCACCAGGGCTGGTGCTCCTTCAGGGCCGGCTCGGCGGCCGCCAGAGCCTCCAGTTCGGCCAGAGCCCGTTCGGGGCCAGCCAACTCGGCCAGCACGGCGATCCGGCTCACCCGCCCCCCCGCACTCGGGGCCAGGGCCAGCAGGGCGTCGTAGAGCCCCAGCAGGGCCGGCCAGTCGACCCTGCCGCTGACGGCGCGGTGGGCATGGAGCGACTGGATCGCCGCCTCCAGCTGGAAGCGCCCGGGCCGCCCCGCCCGGGAGGCCTGGGTCAGGACCGCCTCGGCTTCGGCGATCAGGCCGGCGTCCCACAGGGCCGGCTCCTGCTCCAGCAGCGGCACGTAGCTGCCGTCGGCGGCCCGGCGGGCCCCGTGGCGCGCCTCGCAGTGCAGCAGCAGGGCGAGCAGGCCGCCGGCCTCCGGCTCCTCGGGCAGCAGGGCGGCGCACAGCCGCGCCAGCAGCACCGCCTCCTGGGTCAGCCCCCGGTCGCGACCGTCGTCGCCCTGACCATCCCAGCCGGTGGTGTAGGCCGCATAGATCGCCTGCAGTACCGCTGCCGAGCGGGCGGGCAGCGCTTCGGCACCCGGCAGCACGAACGGAATGCGGGCCTCACGGATCTTGGCCTTGGCACGCACCAGCCGCTGGCCCATGGTGGCCGGCGCCACCAGGAAGGCGGCCGCGATCCGGGAGGCGTTGAGCCCCAGGACGGTCTGGAGCATCAGCGGCGCCTGGATCCCCGGATCGATCGCCGGGTGGGCGCAGAGGAACAGCAGCCGCAGCCGCTCGTCGGGGAACTCCATGGGCGGTTCAGGGGTGTCGGGATCCGTGGCGACGGCGTCCAGCTCCGGCAGCAGCTGCTCCAGGGTCCGGTCGCGGCGGGCCCGGTCGATCAGACGCCGGCGGGCCACCACCAGCAGCCAGGCTTCGGGGGCCCGGGGCACACCCTCGACGGGCCAGCGCCGCAGGGCGGCGAGGAAGGCATCGCCCAGGGCGTCCTCCGCCGCCGCCACATCGCCGCAGCGGGCGGTGAGCCAGGCCACCAGCTTCCCGAAGGACTGCCGTGCCGCCAGCTCCGCCGCCCGCCGCCCCTCCATCTCAGTGGGCTTCCATGGCGAGCACGGGCCGCACCTCCACGGCGCAGCGCTCCGCCGCCGGGCAGCGGGCGGCCCAGGTGAGGGCGGCGTCGAGGTCGGGCACATCGATCAGGAAGAAGCCGCCCAGCTGCTCCTTGCTGTCGGGGAAGGGCCCGTCCTGCACCTGCCGCTCCCCGTGGCGCAGGCGCACGGTGGTGGCGGTGTGGGCGGACTGCAGGGCCTCGCCACCGGCCATGTGGCCGGCCTCGGCCAGGGCCTGGGAGTAGGCGGCATAGGCCGGCATCAGGCCGGGACGGTCGGCGAAGTCCTGCTCGGTTTCGTAGATCAGAACGGCGTACTGCATGGTGGGGACTCGAAAGGTTGGTGGGGGACACACTCCCGAAGGGCCTGCGTCATCTCCATGACGGACGGCGGGCCGCCATTTCGACAGAATGGCCACACCCGACTCACCCGTGCTCTCCATGCCCAAGGTCGAGATCTACACCTGGCGCTTCTGCCCCTTCTGCATCCGGGCCAAGCAGCTCCTCGACCGCAAGGGCGTGACCTACACGGAGTACGTCATCGACGGTGACGAGGAGGCCCGCGACGCGATGGTGGCCCGGGGCAGCGACGGTCGGCGCTCCGTGCCCCAGGTCTTCATCGACGACGCCCATGTGGGCGGCTGCGACGACCTCTACGCCCTGGAGCGCCAGGGCCGACTGGATGCGCTGCTGGCCGTCGCCAGCTAGGGGGCGGCGCCGCCCTTCCATTCCGCCAGCTCCACCGTGATGCCCTCCGGGCCGCGCAGGAAGACCAGCTTGCGGTGGTGGAACTCCATCACCGCGTTGCGGAGCTCCACACCCCCGGCCTGCAGCCGGGCCACCGTGGCCTGCAGGTCGTCGACGGCGAAGCAGATGTGGTTGAACCCCACCCGGGCCAGGTTGTCCATGGCCGGCTCGGGGAGGGGCTCCGGGTGGCGGTAGTGCAGCAGCTGCACCTCCAGCCGCGGCGTGGCGCCGGCCAGCACGAGCGTCACGTGGTCCGCCTCGATGCCTTCCACCCCCATGTAGTCGGAAAACTGGGGCCCGCTGATCAGCACGGCCTTGTCCTCGACGAAGCCCAGCAGGCCGAAGAAGTGCCGGGCTGCCGCCAGGTCGCGAACGACGACGGTGACGTGGTCGAAATGCCGGATCATGGGCGCTGCCTCGCTCCGCGGCTGGCCCGATTCTCGCCGGGCTCGACACGATCCGGAGGTAGCCCCAGGCCCCCCAGCCGGGGATCCCAGCGGCCAGAGTGAGGGTCAACGCCGGCCGGCCCGATGAGCGACAACGCCAGCCCCGCCGATGCCGCCACGCCCGGCCAGGGCGGCGGCTGGCCCCTGATCGACGGCTGGGCCAAGGCCACCCTCTCGCCGCGGGGGCCGAAGCTCTGGCAGACCCTCAACCACAAGAGCGCCTGCCTCTCCTGCGCCTGGGGCACCGGCGGCCAGCACGGCGGCTTCGTCGACGAGCTGGGGGAGCCGCTGCAGCGCTGCCTCAAGAGCGTCGAGGCGATCATGGCCGAGCTGCAGCCGGCGGTGAGCGAGGGCGTGTTCGGCCGCCGCAGCCTGGCGGACCTCCAGCAGCTCTCCTCGATGGAGGCCGACCGCCTCGGCCGCCTCAGCCACCCCCTGCTGCTGCGCGAGGGCGGCAGCCACTACGAGCGCATCGGCTGGGACGACGTGTTCACCATCGCCGAGGCCGCCTTCCGGCGCCCGCCGGAGCGGGTGGCCTCCTACAGCTCGGGCCGCTCCTCCAACGAAGCCGCCTACCTGCTGCAGCTGCTGTTGCGGGCCATGGGCTCCAACAACCTGGCCGACTGCTCCGACCTCTGCCACGCCCCCTCCACCGTGGGGCTCAATGCCGTCTTCGGCTCCGGCACCTCGATGGTGAGCCTGGAGAGCCTGCAGCAGGCGGATTGTGTGGTGCTGGTGGGCTCCAACGCCCCCGCCAACCACCCGCGGCTGATGAACGAGCTGATCAAGCTGCGCCAGCGGGGCGGCACGGTGATCGTCATCAACCCGGTGATCGAGGTGGGGCTGCTCAAGTTCGGCTCCCCCGCCTTCCCGATCCGCTCGATGCTGGCGGGCTCGGAGATCGCCTCCCTGTTCCTGCAGCCCATTCCGGGCAGCGACACGGCCGTGTTCCTCGGGCTGCAGAAGGCCCTGCTGGAGGCCGGCGCCGTGAAGCGCGATTTCCTGACCGCCCATGCCGAGGGCTGGGAGGCGCTGCTGGCGCAGCTGGAGGGCACCTCCTGGGAAGCGATCACCGCCAGCTGCGGGATCAGCCGGCAGGAGCTGGAGCACGCCGCCGCCGTGATCGCCGCAGCCCGGGGCGTGGTGTTCGCCTGGGCGATGGGGATCACCCACCACGCCAACGGCATCGACAACGTGCAGGCGATCGCCAACACCGCCCTGCTCAGCGGCAACGTGGGCCGGCCCGGCGCCGGCACCATGCCGATCCGGGGCCACTCCAACGTGCAGGGCTTCGGCTCGATGGGGGTCACCGTCAAGCTGCGGGCGGAGATGCAGCAGGCCCTGGAGCAGTTGCTGGGCCGGCCCCTGAGCCGGGTGCCCGGTTACGACACCCGCGCCCTGATCGAGGCCGCCGATGCCGGCCGGGTCGACAGCCTGCTGTGCCTGGGGGGCAACCTCTGGGGCGCCAACCCCGACAGCGCCGAGGCGAAGCGCGCCCTGGGCCGCATCGACACGATCCTCTATCTGGCCACCAAGCCCAACCAGGGCCATTTCCACGGCCTGGCCGCCCGCCAGACCCTGGTGCTGCCGGTGTTCAACCGCTTCGAGACGCCGCACCGCACCACCACCGAGTCGGGCAACAACTACGTGCGCCTCAACGAGCCGGGCTCCACCCACCTGCGCGGCGCCGACCTGATCAGCGAGGTGGCCTTCCTGGCCGAACTGGCCCGGCGCCGCATGGGCAGCGATCCGATCGACTGGGGGCGGCTGCAGGATCCGTCCTACGTGCGGGAACTGATCGGCCGCACCGTGCCCGGCTACGGCCCGATCGCCCGCATCGATGCCACCCGGCAGGAGTTCAGCGTCGAGGGGCGCCTGTTCGAGAGCCCAACCTTCCCCACCCCCAGCGGCCGGGCCCGGATGGCGCCCACCCCCCTGCCGGAGCTGTCGCTGCCTGGGGCGGAGCACTTCGGCGGCCTCGGGCCCGGGGAAACCGGCCTGGTCCTGGCCCTGATCACGGCCCGCAGCTACGGCCAGCACAACACCGTCGTCTACAAGGCCGGCGACAGCTACCGGGGCATGCCCCATCGCCACACGATCCTGATGAACCGGACCGACCTGCGCCGCTGCGGCCTGGCGGCCCATCAGCGGGTGACGGTGCAGGGGGAGGCGGGCACCCTGGAGGGGGTGGAGATCATCCCCGGCGAGATCCGCGAGGGCGCCGCGCTGATGTTCTATCCGGAGGTGAACGTGATCATGAAGGCCGTCATCGACCCCCGCTGCGGCACCCCGGCCTTCAAGCGGGTGCCGGTGCTGGTGCGGGCGGCGGTGGCTGCCGCTGCCGGAGCAAATCAGCCCCCCAGGTAGGCCATCTCCGCCGGCGCCGGCCGCCGCTCGGCCGCCTCCTGCCGCTCCTCGCTCCAGCGATCGCGGCGGGCGCGCCACAACGCCTCCAGCGCCTGCCGCAGCCGGCCCGGCTCTGGCTGGGGCCGCAGCCAGGGCTTGAGGTCGGTGCCGTCGGCGGCGAACAGGCAGCTGTAGGCCACCCCGTCGGCGGTGATCCGCAGCCGGTTGCAGTCGCCGCAGAAGGGCGCCGTGATCGAGGCCACCACCGCCAGGTGGGCGCCGCCATCGGCTCCGACAGCCTCAGCGGCGCGGTCGCGGTAGCGCCAGCGGCCGGCGGTGCCGTGGGGCGCCCGTCCCACCGGCTCCAGCGGCCAGGCCGCCCCGATGCGGGCCACCATCTCGGCCGCCGGCAGCACCTGCTCCGGCTCCCAGCCGTTGCGGTTGCCCACATCCATGAACTCGATCAGGCGCAACTCCAGCCCCTGCTCCCGGGCCAGGGCCGCCAGGGGCAGCAACTGGTCGGCGTTGCCGGAGCGGGTGATCACCGCATTCAGCTTCAGGGCGCCGCGGGCCGGATCGAAGCCCGCCTCCCGCGCGTGCCGGATCGCCGCCAGCACCTTCTGGAGCACGGCGTCACCGGCGGCCGCGCCCCCGAGGCCGGCCATGCGGGCCACGCTGGCCCCATCGGTGCCATCGAGGCTGAGGGTGATCCGGTCGAGCCCCGCCGCCTTCAGCTGCCGGGCCCGCTCGGCCCCCAGCAGCACCCCGTTGCTGGTGAGGGCGATCTCCCGCAGGGCGCCGCGGGGATGGCCGGGGTCTCGCCGCCGCAGCGGCTGCAGGGCGGCGATCAGCTCCTCCAGGCGCCGGTGCAGCAGGGGCTCGCCGCCTGTGAGGCGCAGGGTGTGCACCCCCAGACCCACGGTCGCCTCCACCAGGGCCACCCGTTCCGCCAGGGTCAGCAGGTCGGGCGGGTCCTCGAGATCCGGACAGCAGTAGGGACAGGCCAGGTTGCAGCGGGCCGTCAGCGACAGCCGCAGCACCCCCAGGGGGCGGCCATGCAGATCCAGGGGACGCTCCGCCATGGCAGGCAAGCTAGGGCCACAGGCCGGTGGCGTCGTCGGGGGTGTTGGCATTGCGCAGGCCCGCGGCCGGCAGGGCCACCGGCACCACCACCTCGCCCGCCAGCCAGTCCTGCAGCCGCCGGCCGCCCGCCGCCGTGAAGGCACCCAGCCGCGCCCGCAGACCGGGATCGGCCGGATAGACCCCCAGCAGCGGCTGCAGCCGCCGGCCGTCGTGGGCCAGGTGGATGGCGGCGGGACCAGTGGCGGCCCCCACCAGGGCCTCGAGGGTGGCGGCCTCCAGCCAGGGCATGTCCACCGGGCAAAGCAGCAGGCCCTGGCCGGGGTGGTGCGTCATCAGCCGGTCGAGGGCCAGCAGCGGCCCCTCCCGGGGTGGCGGCTCCTCCAGGACCGTGATCGGCTGGCCTTGCCCGTCCCTCAGGGGTCGCGCCAGATCATGGTGGGCCCGGTGGTGGCTGAGCAGGGTGATCGGCAGCGGCAGCGCCGCCAGCCGAGCCAGGCTGAACTCCAGCCAGGTGCCCCCGGCGGGATGGGGCAGCAGGGCCTTGTCCGTGCCCATGCGGCGGCTGGCGCCGCCGCTGAGCAGGCAGGCCCGCAGGCCGCTCATGCCAGCAGGGCGAATTCCGCCAGGGCCCGCGGCAGGTTGCGGTGCTCATGGCCCGGATGGCTGAGCTTCACCAGGGCGAAGCGCTGCAGTTCATCGAGCTGCCCCCAGGCGTGGGGGGGCAGGGTCAGGCCCAGCTGGCGGCAGGAGGCGAGCAACACCTCCGGGGGCTCATCGCCCTGCTGCCACGGGGCGCCGCAAGCAGGCTCCAGCCGCCCGGCGGCGCCGGCGGCCATGGCGGCCGTGCGCTGGGCGAGCCAGTGGTCCAGCGCCGCCAGGGCCTCGGGATCGTCGGGCCAGTCCAGCAGCCGCTGCCGTTCCCCCTCGTCGAGGTCGCTCCAGTGCACCAGCTTCAGCTTGACCCCCACCAGATCGAGCTTGCGCCGCACCGCCATGGGGATGCAGCGCAGGTCGCCGACGAAGTCGGCCTCGAAGCCGAAACAGTGGTCGTGGCGGCCCATGGGTCCGGGGCGCAGGAGGCCCACCCTAGGCAGCACCACCACCGGAACTGGCCCAGGCCCCACGGCCTTTCGTAGCCGATCTCACCGTGGGACCCCACCAGGATTAGGTTCACTGAAGAGACCGCAGAGGCTTCTCACGGAGTCGCTCCCATGACCGCCACCGTCCCGTCGAGAGACGAGCTGCAGGATCACCGACCCTCCGGGGCCAGCCAGGGTCCCCGGCCCGCTCCGATGTTCGAGCTGATCCCCTACGAGAAGTTCCGCGACACGCCGTCGGTGCGGTTCTTCGACATCACCGTGCCCACCTCGAACAAGCGGGATCTGGTGGTCCACTCGGGTCCGGCGGTGAGCCCGCCCGACTGCCCGGAGACCGGCAGCTGGCAGTTCTATCTGCACCCCCACCAGGAGGACAACCTGCTCGCCATGCACGGCGGCCGTACCTTCTTCCTGGTCAATCTCGGCTGGAACTACCCGTATCACATCGTTCGCCTCGACTGCGGCGGCGACATCCTGCGCATCCCCCCCGGCACCTTCCACCGCTCCGTCTCCGATCCCGACGGCTCCCTGGTGCTCAACCAGGCCGTGCGCGAGGAGGGCGCCAGCGTGGTGCGCGAGTTCCGGGTGTACAACAGCCACCGCATCCCCCGGCTGTTCGCCGTGACCTCCAAGACCGCCCCCCTGCCCAAGCTGCACGGGGTGAGCTGGTAGGGCGGGTCCTCAGGCCACCGCCGCGCCAGCCAGCAGGCTTTCAAAGGCCTCGGCGGGCATCGGCCGTCCCAGCAGGAACCCCTGAAACTGATCGCAGCCGAGGTTCTGCAGCATCCGCAGCTGTTCGGCGGTTTCCACCCCTTCGGCCAGGGTCATCAGTCCCAGTTCCTTGGCCATCACGATCGTGGCCTTGACGATGGCCAGGTCGGCATCGTCGTTGCCGAGCCGTTCCACGAAGAACCGGTCGATCTTGAGTTTGTCGAGGGGCAGGGAGTGGAGCATGGCCAACGAGGAGTAGCCCGTGCCGAAGTCGTCGATGGCCAGGCTGAAGCCGCTCTCGGCGAGCTGCCTCAGCTGCTCGCCGGCCCGGTCGGGATCGTTCAGCAGGGCTGTTTCGGTGATCTCCAGCTCGAGGTTCTCCGGCACCAGGTCGTAGGTGTTCAGCGCCCCGGCCAGCAGCTCGGAGAGGGAGGGATGGTCGGCCCCCAGCTGCAGGGCCGAGATGTTGATCGCCAGCTTTCCCGGCCGCAGCCCCTGGCGATGCCAGGCGTGCAGCTGCCGGCAGGCCTCCTCGATCACCCAGAGGCCGATGGTGTGGATCTGGCCGGTCTTTTCCGCCAGCGGGATGAAGACGTTGGGGGACACCATCCGACCGTTCTGATCACGCCATCGCAGCAGGGCCTCGGCCCCGGCGATCCGGCTGCCACCCCGATCGATCTGGGGCTGGTAGAAGAGGCGCAGCTGTTCCCGATCGATCGCCCGGCCCAGGCTCAGCTCCAGCTCGAGGCGCTCCCGCAGCTGCAGGCTGATCTCCGGGGTGTAGAAGCGCAGCTGGTTCTTGCCGTGCTGCTTGGCCTCCATCAGGGCCGTGTTGGCGCAGCGCAGCAGGGTGTCCGGGTCGGTGCCGTGGTCGGGGGCCAGGGCCACCCCGAGGGAGGCGCTGGGCTGGACCGCCAGACCGGTGCCCATCCCGGGGGTGTTGCCGAGGCTGCGGCGGATCTCCTCCGCCCACTGCAGGGCCTCGAGCCGGTCGGCCATGGCCACGGGCCGCAGCAGGATGAACTCGTCACTGCCCACCCGGGCCAGCCAGTCGTCGGGGCGCAGCAGGTGCCGCAGGCAGCTGCCGCTGGCCTGGAGCACCTGGTTGCCGATCTCATGGCCGAGGCTGTTGTTGATCGACTGGAAGTTGTCGAGGTCGAGGTTGATCAGGACGATGCCGTGCTCCCTGCCGGCCGTGCGCAGCAGGCGGGCCAGCTGGCGGACGGTGGCGGCCTTGTTGGGAAGCCGGGTGAGGGGATCGACGAAGGCGATGCGCTCCAGCCGCTGCTGGATCTCGTGCTGTTCGCTGATGTCCTGGACCGTGCCCAGCGTGGTGAGCGGCGCACCGTCGTCGCCGAGGACGGTGCGCCCCCGCTCCAGCACCACCTTGAGGCGGCCATCGTCGAGCAGCAGCCGGTACTCGATCCTGTAGGGCCGGCCGGAGCGGGTCGCATCCTGGAAGGTGGCATCCACCAGGGGGCGATCGTCCGGATGCACCTTGCCGAGAAACAGCGCATAGGTCAGGGCCCCCACGTCCGGGGGGATGCCCAGGATGCTGTAGGTCTCCCTCGACAGGAGCAGCTCGCCCGTGAGGTGGTTCAGCTCCCAGCTGCCCACATGGGTGAGCCGTTCGGCCTCCTGCAGCAGCGAGCCCAGCCGGGTGCTTTCCCGCAGGGCCGTGTCCAGTTCGGTGCGGTCACGGTGGCTCACCAGGGCCACGAGCCGGCCGCAGAGATTGAGCACCTGGTAGCTCACGGACACATCCCGGCAGGCGCCGGAGCGGGCCCGGTGGCGCGTGGCGAAGCTGCCCCTGGGCTGCTGTCGCATCGCCCGCAGCTGGTCGCGCATCAGGTCGTCGGCCAGCTCCCCATCCGCCTGAATCGCCGCCGGATTCAGGGTGAGGAAGTGCTCGCGGGCGTAGCCGAGCCGCTCATGGGCGGAACGGTTGCAGTCGATGAAATGACCACTGGCCAGATCAAGCACGACAAGATCATCACTGCCCAGGTCGGCAGCAAAACGCAGTGCATCGCCGACGCTGTCGACGCAAGGAATCAGCCCCTGTTCCGCCGGGGTGCTGAACCAGAAGGATTGCACTGACGGTTCCATTCACGGCAGATCTTAGGCAGCGTTTTCATTGCTGACCAGACTGGGGAAGAAAAGCCCCTGCCAGGCTGAAGGACGGCGGGATGACGGCCTTGCTCCTGAAGATTTCACTGGAGGCCTGGGAAGCCCAGGGCCGGAAAAGTGAGGAAAAGAGAAGAATTCAACGCCCCTGATCGCCCGTCCGCACTTGGTTTTCGGCAATCCTCAGGTCGATGGTGAGATCCGTCGGGCGCTGGCGTCCCTGCCAGGGGGGAGCATCGGGCACCGGCTCGGCCACAGGTGACGGAGCGGCATCAAAGCGGTGGCCGTCCGGGTGCAGCTGGAAGGCCCGATCGCCGCCGGGGGTGCGCACGATCAGCTCCAGGGGCATGTGGGGCTCGATCGCCGGATGCAGGCACGGGTAGAGACGCTGGAAGCGGAAGCGGACCGCCAAGGGCCGGTCGGCTCCGTCGGCCGCGGGCTCCAGCGGCAGGGGCCGGCCGTTGATGAACAGCCCGCAGTCGCGGCGGAAGGCCCCATTGGCCACCACCTCGAAGCGGCGCAGGGAGCCGTCGATGAACCGGCTGGTGAACCCACCCTGCACCGGGGTGTCGCAGATCAGGGGCCAGGGCTCTGGGGCCGGCCGCAGCTCCAGGGCGGGTGCCGGCCCGTCGGCACCGCCTTCCGCCTGCCAGCGCAGCAGGGGCGGGAAGCGCCACTCCCAGATGGCCCGGAACGGGGCCGGATCGAGGGCCAGGTCGTCGGCCGCCAGGTCGGCCAGGATGGCCTCCAGATCGGCCCACAGCTGGCTGGGCAGCAGCTGGCGGTCGTGCAGAGCCGATCCCCAGTCGTACAGCCGGTCGGGCCGGTGGCGGGGCTCCAGCAGGTGGGCCGCCAGGGCGCTCCACAGCAGGGCGATGGTGCTGCTCCACTCCATGCGGGGCAGGCTCTCCAGGGCCCGGAACTCCACCAGGCCCAGGCAGCCGGCCGGGGCTCCGGGGTTCCAGAACTTGTCGAAGCTGATCTCGCTGCGGTGGTTGTTGCCGCTGCGGTCGGCGTGGAGATGGCGCAGCGTCTCGCCGATCAGGCCCCGGACATCGCCGAAGGGTTCGCTCGAGGGCTGGCCCTCCGCCTGCTCGATGGCCCGGTAGGCCAGCTCCAGGTCGAAGCATTCGCCGATCGCCTCGTCCGGCCTGGGCGACTGGGAGGCCGGCCCCACCCCGGGGCCGCAGAACAGATACGCCAAAGACGGATGCCGTTGCCAGTAGCGCAGGATCCCCGTCAGCCAGGCCGGCCGGGAGAAGAAGGGATGGTGGGCCAGGTCGGGACCACCCCAGAGCAGGTGGTTACCGCCGCCGGTGCCCTCCTGGCGGCCGTCGCCCAGGTCCTTCCAGCTGCGCAGTCCGACGCGCGCGCCGACCTCCTCCAGCCGCTGCAGCCACTGGTGGTACTCGGTCCAGCTGTGGCAGACGGGCAGGTTGATCTCCAGCACGCCGGGGTCGGCCGTCAGGCCCAGCACCTGCCAGCGCTCGCCGGCATCGAAGGGCAGCACGCCGCTGAGCCTCGGTGCGGCCAGCTCGCCCAGGCTGTCGGCCACCGCCTGCAGCAGCAGGCGCAGGGGTTCCCGCTCCAGGGGGGGCAGGAACAGCTCCCAGCCCTCGGGGTCCACCTCCAGGGTGAGCACCTGGCGGGGCACGTCCTCGGGCAGGTGCTCCAGGGGCAGGCGCAGGCCGGCGGGACCGGGGGCACCGGTGAGTTCCCGCAGGGCCTCCTCCAGGGGCCAGGGCGCCACCGCCCAGGCCACCGCCGCCGGGTCGTCCGCCTCGGGCGGCGCCACGCTCAGGGGGGCGGCCCAGGCCCGGCGCTCGGGATCGAAGGGGTCCCGCAGCAGCACGGGCTGCAGGCGGATGCCCAGCCGGGCGCCCAGCTGCTCCAGCCAGGCCGGGCCGGCCTCGGCCGTCAGCGGTGCCCCCTCCAGGCCGGGCTGGCAGAGGCCGGGCCAGCGCACCGGCGCCGTGCCGTCGTCCCCCAGGAACAGCCGCAGGGCCCAGCGGGGATTGACTTCGCCGTCGTAACGCTTGCCGGGGCAGTACAGGAGGGTGCTGCCGGGCCAGACCCGCTGCTGCAGATCCCGGGCCATGGCCCGGGCGATGGGGAGCTTGGTGGGTCCATCGGCGGTGACGCTCCACTCCGGCCCTTCCGGCTCGAGGGGCACCAGGGTGGGCTCACCGCCGAGGGTGAGCTGGATGCCGGCGGCCCTCAGGCGGGACTCGGCCGCCTCGGCCACCCTGTCCATCCAGCTCATGCGGGCCAGCTCATGCGGGTTGCGGGAGGCTCATGGGGACGGGCTTGGAATCACGCTGCAGGAATTGACAGGAACCGGAGCCACCTTCCAGATGCGCTCGGCGTACTCCTGGATGGACCGGTCGCTGCTGAAGAAGCCACAGCGGGCCGTGTTCAGCACGGACATCATGCTCCACCGTCCGGCATCGCACCAGGCGCTGTCGACCTCGTTCTGGGCCCGGCGGTAGTCGCCCAGGTCGGCCATCACCCGGAAGGGGTCGCTGCTGCAGAGGTTGGCCAGCAGCGGATGGAACAGGTCGCGGTCGCCCTCGCTGAAGTGGCCCGAACCGATCAGGTCGATGGCCTCCTTGGCCAGGGCGTCGTTCTCCAGCCAGGGCATCGGGTGGTAGCCGTTGCGGTTGATGGCGGCCAGCTGCTCGGCGGTGTGGCCGAACAGGAAGAAGTTGTCGTCACCGACCCGCTCCCGGATCTCGATGTTGGCCCCGTCGAGGGTGCCGATCGTCAGGGCGCCGTTGAGGGACATCTTCATGTTGCCGGTGCCGGAGGCCTCCATGCCGGCGGTGGAGATCTGTTCGGACAGGTCGACGGCCGGGTAGATCTTCTGGCCCAGCTTGACGCTGAAGTTGGGCAGGAAGATCACCCGCAGGCGCCCGTCCATCGCCGGGTCGATGTTGATGATCTCCGCCATGCCCACGATCAGGCGGATGATCAGCTTGGCCATGGCATAGCCGGGGGCCGCCTTGCCGCCGAAGATCACCGTGCGCGGCGGCAGGTCCTCCCCGGCCCGCAGGCGCAGGTAGCGCTCCACCACCTGCAGGGCGGCCATGTGCTGGCGCTTGTACTCGTGGATCCGCTTCACCTGCACGTCGAACAGGGAGGAGGGGTCCACCAGCACGCCGGTGTCCTGGCGGATCGTCGCCGCCAGGCGCTCCTTGGCCTGCTCCCGCACCCCCTGCCAGCGCTCCAGGAACGCCGCATCGGTGGCCAGGGGCTCGAGCTGGCGGAGCTGGTCGAGGTGGCGGCACCAGTCGGTGCCGATGGCGTCGTTGAGCAGGGCGGCGAGGGGCGGGTTGGCGACCGCCAGCCAGCGCCGCGGCGTGACGCCGTTGGTGATGTTGGTGAAGCGATCCGGCCACACCCGGGCGAAATCGGCGAACAGGTTCTCCTTCAGCAGGCGGCTGTGCAGTTCCGCCACGCCGTTGACCGTGTGGCTGCCCACCACCGCCAGGTGGGCCATGCGCACCTTGCGGTGCGGCCCCTCCTCGATCAGCGACAGCCGCTCCAGCAGCTCCGGCTGGCCGGGGAAGCGGATGCGCAGGGTGCGCAGGAAGCGGGCATTGATCTCGTAGATGATCTGCAGCTGGCGCGGCAGCAGCTGCTGGAACAGCTCCAGCCCCCAGGCCTCCAGGGCCTCGGGCAGCAGGGTGTGGTTCGTGTAGCTGATCGTGGCGGTGGTGATGCTCCAGGCGGTGTCCCAGTCGACGCCGTGGACGTCGATCAGCAGACGCATCAGCTCCGCCACGGCGATCGCCGGGTGGGTGTCGTTGAGCTGCACCGCGAACTTGCGGTGGAACTCGGTGACCGGGATCCCCTGGCTGCCGAGGATGCGGAACATGTCCTGCAGGGAGCAGGAGACGAAGAAGATCTGCTGGCTGAGCCGCAGGCGCTTGCCCTGCTCCAGCTCGTCATTGGGATAGAGCACCTTGGAGAGGGTCTCCGACTGCACCTTGTGCAGCACGGCCCGGGTGTAGTCGCCGGCATTGAAGGAGGCGAAGTCGAAGGCGTCCGGCGCCTGGGCCGACCACAGCCGCAGGGTGTTGGCGGTGTGGACGCCGTAGCCCAGGATCGGGGTGTCGTAGGCCACGCCGATCACGGTCTGGCCGCCGATCAGCACCGGATAGCTCCATTCCGGCCGGATCACCTCCCAGGGGTTGCCGCGGGCCAGCCAGGGATCGGTGCTTTCCATCTGGCCATTGGGGCCGATCTGCTGGCGGAAGATGCCGAACTCGTAGCGGATGCCGTAGCCGATGGCCGGCAGCTCGAGGGTGGCCATCGACTCCTGAAAACAGGCCGCCAGCCGCCCCAGGCCGCCGTTGCCCAGGCCCGGCTCCGGCTCCTCCGCCAGCATCTCGTCAAGGGTGAGGCCGAGGGCCTCGCAGGCGGCCGCGGCCTCCTCCCGCAGCCCGAGGCTCACCAGGTTGTTCTCCAGGTGGGGCCCCAGCAGGAATTCCGCCGACATGTAGGTGGCGGTGCGGACGTGCTGGCTGGTGTAGGTGTCGGCGGTGTCGACCCAGCTGGTCAGCAGGATGTCCCGGACCGCCAGCGACAGGCAGACGTAGTGGTCGTGGGTGGTGGCGAGGGAAGCGGACTTGGCCTGGCTGGAGAACAGATGGCGCCGCATCGCCTCCAGGAGGGCCTGGCCCTTGGGCGGGCACGCGGCGGGTGTGGGGCTGGCCATGGGGATGGGCGGCGAGCGACGAAGTGGCACCAGTCCTGGCCTGGGGAGTGCCGCCGCCGCTGATGCATCGGCTACCAGCGGGCGCACCTTAAGAGTGGCTTCGCTTCAGCCGTGCAGCACCTCGTGCCAGGCGGAGCCCATCGGCGTGGGCTCCAGCAGCTCCGCCTCGATGGCCCATTCCAGCTCGCTGTCCACCCCCGTGGGCCCCGAGAAGCTGCCGTTCACCGCTGCGGTGAGGGTGGGCTTGGAGGAGGTGGCCAGGGTGATGTAGCGGTCGTCGACGCTGCCCATGCCGCTGGGGTCGAATCCCCGCCAGCCCGCCCCGGGCAGGTAGACCTCCGCCCAGGCGTGCAGGTCGTACTGCTTCGGCTGCGGTTCCACCAGGTGGTAGCCGCTCACGAACCGGGACGGCAGACCGACGCAGCGGCAGGTCTCGACCATCAGCATCGCCAGGTCGCGGCAGGAACCCACCCGCTCCTTGAGGGTGCGCCCCGCCGGCCAGGCCGGCCCCACGTGCCGCTGGGTGTACTTGACCCGGTCCTTGATGATCTCCACCAGCTGCTCGAGGAACATCAGCCCCCGCTGGTCGCTGCCCATCAGGGCCTCCTGGGCCAGGTCCACGGCGGCGGGGTCGTGCTGGCCGTTGGGCAGCCAGCCCTCCAGGGAGCCCAGCAGATCGCCGTTGAGGTGGCCCACCGGATAGGGCAGCAGCGGCTCCTGGTCCTCCAGGCAGGTCGCCAGGGACGGGGGCTGCTGGGTCTCCACATCGCTGATCGCCTGCACCCGGAAGTGCTCGGTGCTGCCCGTGAAGCGGGCCCGCAGGATCTCATCGCCGCTGGCGGCCAGCAGCGGATAGAAGCGGGACGGCTCCGGCGTGACCGCCAGGTGGAAGTGCAGCAGGCGCTGGAAGCCGTGGCCCCGGGGCTTGAGGCAGAACCGGTGGGGTCCCAGGAAGACCGGAGCGCTGTAGCGGTAGTCGAAGGTGTGGGTTATGCGGGCTCGCATGCCGCCTCCTGACTGGCGGTGGTGCCGGCGGGGGCGATGAAGTAGCGCGCTTCGATCAGCTCATGCAGGCGATTGAGATCGGACTGGAAGTTGTCGATGGCTTCATGGAGCCCGGTGGCCACCAGTTCGTCGATCCTGGTGAAGCTCCAGTGGGCCAGGGTGAGCCCGATCAGGCACTCCAGATCGTCGGCGGGGCGGGGAACGGAGCTGCCGCGGATGATCCGCAGCGTGTCGCTGATCCGCTCCAGGCAGTAGCGCACCGAGCGGGGAAAGATCGGATCCAGCAACAGGAAGGCGGCCACGGCCTTGGGTTCGATGGCCTGCTGGCTCGACTGGCGGAACATCTGGTAGGCGCCGGCCGAGCGCAGCAGGGAGATCCACTGCAGCTCGTCGAGCACCCCACCCACCTCCTCGGGGGACGGCAGCAGCAGGAAGTATTTGACGTCCAGGATCCGGGTGGTCTTGTCGGCCCGCTCCAGCAGCCGCCCCAGCCGGCTGAACTGCCAGGAGAGGTCGCGGCTGAGGGTGGCGTCGGTGATGCCGTAGAAGAGCTGGCAGGCGCGGCGGATCTCCCGCAGCTGCTCCTGGGGCGGCTGCCGCCAGAAGGCCTCCTCCTGCAACGTCCAGTAGATGTCGTTGATCTGCTCCCACATCTCCGTGGTCATCACCTCCCGGATCTGACGGGCGTTCTCCCGGGCATTGGCAATGCAGTTGAGAACGCTGCTGGGGTTCTTCGCCTCCCGCACCAGGAAATGGATCACCGCGTCAGGCGTGACCACCGGATAGAGCTCATCGAAGAGCTTGCGGTCACCGCTGGCCTCGATCAGGGGCAGCCAGGGCTCGGCGCTGCCGGGGGGACAGTCGAGGGCCATGGCTTCACTCACCTCCACGAACCGGGAGATGTTCTCGGCCCGCTCGACGTTGCGGTTGATCCAGTAGAGGGAGTCGGCGACGCGGCTCAGCATGGGGCTTCATCCACGATCCAGGTGTCCTTGCAGCCGCCGCCCTGGGAGGAGTTGACCACCAGGGAGCCGCGACGCAGCGCCACGCGGGTGAGGCCGCCGGGGCTCACCCAGGCCTCCTTGCCGCGCAGCACGTAGGGCCGCAGATCCACGTGGCAGGGATAGAGCTCCCCTTCGCTCAGGGAGGGCACGGTGGAGAGCTCCAGGGTCGGCTGGGCAATGTAGTTGCGGGGGTTGGCCTGGATCTTGACGGCGAATTCGTCGATCTCCGCCTGGCTCGCATGGGGGCCGATCAGCATCCCGTAGCCGCCGGCCTCCGCCACGGCCTTCACCACCAGCTCCCCGAGGTGTGCCAGCACGTAGGCCTGGTCGTCGGGGCGGGAGCAGATGTAGGTGGGGACGTTCTCGATGATCGGCTCCTCGCCCAGGTAATAGCGGATCATCTCGCCCACGTAGGCGTAGATGAGCTTGTCATCGGCCACGCCGGTGCCGGGGGCATTGGCGATCGCCACACGACCGGCGGCATAGGCCCCCATCAGCCCCCGGACACCCAGCAGCGAATCGCTGCGGAACACGGCCGGGTCGAGGAAGTCGTCGTCGATGCGGCGGTAGATCACGTCGACCGTCTCCAGGCCGGCGGTGCTGCGCATCCAGACCCGATCGCCCTCGCAGACCAGGTCACGCCCCTCCACCAGCTGGATGCCCATCTGCTGGGCGAGATAGCTGTGCTCGAAGTAGGCGCTGTTGAACACTCCCGGAGTGAGCAGCACCACCTTGGGGGTGTCGGTCCAGGGGGCCAGCTCCCGCAGGGTCTGCAGGAGGTGGGAGGGGTAGTCGTCGATGGGCTGCACCGTGCGGCCGGCGAACAGGCTCGGGAACATGCGCTTCATGACGCGCCGGTTCTCGAGGAAATAGGCCACACCCGAGGGACAGCGCAGGTTGTCCTCCAGCACCCGCCAGGTGCCGTCGCCGTCGCGCACCAGATCGAGGCCGGAGATGTGGCACCAGCGGCCGAGGGGCGGACGGAAGCCCTGCATCTGGGGCCGCCAGCCCTGGGAGCTTTCGACGTCGGCCCTGGGCACCACCCCGTCGGCAAGGATCTTCTGGTCGCCGTAGACATCGGCCAGGAACCGGTCGATCGCCTCCAGGCGCTGGAACAGGCCCCGCTCCAGCCGCTCCCAGTCCCGGGCGCCGATCAGGCGGGGAAGGGGATCGAAGGGGAGGATCCGCTCGACGCCTTTGCTGTCGGAATCGTTGAGGCGGAAGGTGGCGCCGAGCCGCTTGAGCAGCATGCCGGCGGCCGCGTGGTTGCGGTTCAGCTGGTCGAGCCCCATCTGCCCCAGGGACGACAGCAGGGGCGTCAGGGTCGCCCGCGGCTGGTCGGTGGCGGTGAAGTACTCGTCGTACCCCTGGTTCGGCTTGTATTGACTGAACATTCCACACCCGTCCGCGCGGTTGGATCCTGCAGTGCCGCCGGGGTGGCCACCCGTTGCCGTTGCTACGAAACCCGGGGTGACCTGGGCCTCTGCGGGGCTAGCGCTTCATACGAATAGCGTTTTTATAAGCAAGGGCCGCTGTGGGATACGCAGGGTTCAGGATGGACACACCGGCAGGGACGAGGGCCATGCTGACCAGCCAGAGCGGATCCCAGGCCCCCATGGCCCCCCGCGCTGCGGGCGCCCTGCTGCACGAGCGGGAAAGAACCGCCACCCGTCGCGAGAAGCGCGCCTTCGCCCGGCACTCGATCGAGAGTTGCCGCACCATCGCCGTCCGGCGTCTCGACGCCGATGGCCAGCCCTTCGGCCGCTGGTTCATCGCCGACATCGCCGACGTGGCCGAGGGCGGGATGTGCCTGATCGCCAACGAGGACCAGGCGCTGGAGGCGGGGCAGTGGCTGCTGCTGGATGTGCGCTCCCATCCCGGCTTCGGCCAGCTGCGCCTGCGGGCCCAGTTGCGCTGGTTCACCCGGGCCCACTTCGCCCTCAGCTTCGGTGTGGCCTTCGCCACCCCCCTCAAGGAGGTGCCGGTCCTTTCGGTGGAGCGGCGCGGCACACGCCGGGACCCCAACCAGGAGGAATGGGCCCTTGAGGAGGAGCGGATGGGTGGCGCAGCGGCGCAAACTCCGTAGATTGCGCTTCAGATTCGTGCACCGAGCAGCGCCGCCATGTCCGCCCTGCCGCTTGCTCGCCCGCTTCTGGGAACCCTCCTCGGCGCAGGGCTTGTCCTGAGTGGTTCGCCGGGGCAGGCCCTCGGCACCACCTTCACCTTCGACCTCGGCAGCGGCACCGCCACCCCCGCCGATCCCCAGGCCTCCTCCGCCAAGACCTTCAGCGCCCAGGCCGACGGCCGCATGCTCCGGCTGGTGTTCCAGAACGCCCTGCTCCCTGACGACACCGCCAAACCCGTGAGCGCCACGGATGGGGGGGTCTGCCTCTACAAGGCCGGCGGGGCCGGCCTGAACGACATCGGCCTGACCAACTGCGGATTGGAAACCCCCGGAAACGGCACCGGGACGGCCAATCAGAGCGCCATCGAGCTGGTCTTCGATCAGGCGGTGGAGCTGGTCAGCTACCGCTACGGCAGCCTGCGGGTCGGCCTGGGCAACCCCCTGCTCACCTGGGGTGAGCCCACCAGTCCGGTGGTCTCCACCGAAACCCTGTTCGACAAACAGGTGGGCACCAGCTACGCCTTCGCCAACCCCTTCGTCGTCGGGGCCAACCAGGTCATCGCCATCACCGGCGTCGGCGGCGACCGTGACTCCAGCAGCACGGAGGTGCTGCTCAGCCAGCTCGTGGTGCGGGCCTCCCCGGCCGCCTCGGACGTTCCGGGCCCGCTGCCCCTGGCCGGAGCCCTGGCCGCCTTCGGCTGGAGCCGGCGGCTGCGGGGGCGCCTGAGCCGCCGCGGTGCGCCCTACAGCAGGAAGTAGCGCTGCGCCATCGGCAGCACCTCCGCCGGTTCGCAGGTGAGCAGTTCGCCGTCGGCGAAGACCTCGTAGGTCTGGGGGTCCACCTCCACCTTGGGCAGGGCCGTGTTGTTGCGCATCTGGGCCTTGCCGATGCCCCGGGTCTGCACCACCGGCACGCAGGGCCGCTTCAGCCCAAGACGGCTGGGCAGGTCGTCTTCGAGGCAGGCCTGGCTGACGAAGTTGAGGCAGCTGGCCGCCACCGATGCGCCGTAGGCGGCGAACATCGGCCGGCCGTGGACGGGCCCCGGCGTGGGGATCGAGGCGTTGGCATCGCCCATCTGGGCCCAGACGATCGAGCCGCCCTTGATCACCAGCTCCGGCTTGACGCCGAAGAAGCCCGGCTTCCACAGCACCAGATCGGCCAGCTTGCCCACCTCCACCGAGCCGATCTGGCTGTCGAGGCCATGGGCGATGGCGGGATTGATGGTGAGCTTGGCGATGTAGCGCTTGAGGCGGGTGTTGTCGTTGCGGCCACCGCGGGGACCGGCGGCATCTTCGGGGAGGAAACCGCGCTGCACCTTCATCTTGTGGGCCGTCTGGAAGGTGCGGGTGATCACCTCACCGACGCGGCCCATGGCCTGGGAATCACTGGCGATGATGCTGAAGGCGCCCAGGTCGTGGAGGATGTCTTCGGCGGCGATCGTCTCGCGGCGGATGCGCGATTCGGCGAAGGCCACGTCCTCCGGGATGCGGGGATCGAGGTGGTGGCACACCATCAGCATGTCGAGGTGCTCCTCGAGGGTGTTGACGGTGTAGGGCTTGGTGGGGTTGGTGGAGCTGGGCAGCACGTTGGGCTCGCCGCAGATCCGGATGATGTCGGGGGCGTGGCCGCCGCCGGCCCCCTCGGTGTGGAAGGTGTGGATGGTGCGGCCGCCGATGGCCCGGATCGTGTCCTCCACGAACCCGGCTTCGTTGAGGGTGTCGGAGTGGATGCAGACCTGCACGTCGTACTTGTCAGCCACCGTCAGGCAGCAGTCGATCGCCGCCGGGGTGGTGCCCCAGTCCTCGTGCAGCTTCAGGCCGCAGGCCCCGGCGCGGATCTGCTCCTCGATCGCCGCCGGGGTGCTGGCGTTGCCCTTGCCGTAGAAGCCGATGTTGATCGGCAGCCCCTCGGCGGCCTGCAGCATGCGGGCCAGGTGGAAGGCGCCGGGGGTGCAGGTGGTGGCGTTGGTGCCGGTGGCCGGGCCGGTGCCGCCGCCCAGCAGGGTGGTGACCCCGGAGGCCAGGGCGGTTTCGATCTGCTGGGGGCAGATGAAGTGGATGTGGGTGTCGATCGCCCCGGCGGTGACGATGTGCCCCTCCCCGGCGATGGCCTCGGTGCCGGGCCCGACCACGATCGTCACCCCATCGGTGATATCGGGGTTGCCCGCCTTGCCGATGGCGCAGATGCGGCCGTCCTTCAGGCCGATGTCGGCCTTGACGATGCCCCACCAGTCGAGGATCAGGGCATTGGTGATCACCGTGTCGACGGCCCCTTCGGAGCGGGGGGTCTGGGCCTGGCCCATGCCGTCGCGGATCACCTTGCCGCCGCCGAACTTCACCTCATCGCCATAGGTGGTGCAGTCGCTCTCCACCTCCAGGATCAGTTCGGTGTCGGCCAGCCGCAGGCGGTCGCCGGTGGTGGGGCCGTAGGTCTCGGCGTAGGCACGGCGGTCAATTCGGTAAGCCATGGGGGTTCAGTCGAGGGGGCCGTTCACCAGACCGTTGAAGCCGAAGACGCGGCGGTCGCCGACGTAGGGCACCAGGTGCACGTCGCGCTGGTCGCCGGGCTCGAAGCGGATGGCGGTGCCGGCGGGGATGTCGAGCCGCAGGCCGCGGGCCGCCTCGCGGTCGAACTCGAGGGCGCCGTTGGCTTCATGGAAGTGGAAGTGGGAACCCACCTGCACGGGCCGGTCACCCCGGTTCGCCACCGACAGGGTGGTGACGGGACGGCCGACGTTGAGATCGATCGTGCCGGGCTCGGGGATCAGTTCGCCGGGGATCAGGGGGGGCATGGCGTGGTGGGGGGTCAGCGGATCGGTTCGTGGAGGGTGACGAGCTTGGTGCCGTCGGGGAACATCGCCTCGATCTGCACCTCGGGAATCAGCTCGGGCACCCCCTCCATCACCTGATCCCGGCTCAGCCAGGTGGTGCCCTCCCGCATCAGCTCCGCCACGCTGCGGCCGTCGCGGGCCCCTTCGATCACCTGGAAGCTGAGCCAGGCCACCGCCTCGGGATGGTTGAGCTTCAGGCCCCGGCCGAGTCGCCGCTCCGCCAGCAGGGCGGCGGTGACGATCAACAGCTTGTCTTTCTCCTGGGGGGTGAGGTTCATGCAGGCTGCGCTGGCCGGTCCCACTCTCGCAGCGCTGCGGCACCGGGTCAGGTTCAGAAGGAACGTTCGGTGCCCCGATCAGCGCCGCTGGAGCACCCCCTGGCCGTTGAGGTTGAGGTTGTCGATCCGCACCGCCGTGGCCCGGCCGTCGGCACCCACCGTGAAGCTGACGGCGCTGGGGCCGTAGGCGTTCTCGCCAGCGGGCTGGTAGCGGAAGGTGTCGCCGCTCACCGGGGTGAGGGGGAAGGCGGTGAGGCGGGGCCCCAGCTGCAGCTCAAGGCCATCGCCGCGGCGCACCACCGCGATCGCGCCCACGTAGGCATTGGCGTAGCTGCCGATGTAGGCGTCGGAGGGGCGGGCCGGCAGGGGCTGGGCCGGGGTGACCACGGCGGGGTAGTCCTGCTGCTCCATGCCCCGGAACAGGGGGCGCAGGGCAGCGAGGTAATCGCGTTTCACCGTTCCGGTGGTGGCCAGGTCGAGGAAGCTGAGGCTGAGGGCCTCCGGCACCCCCAGCGGCTGGCTGTTGGAGAGCACGATGATGCCGAGGGATTCCGCCGGCAGCAGGTAGACGGCCGTGGCGGCGCCGAGATCGAAGGCGCCCGAATGGCCCAGCTGCACCGTGCCCCGGTCGGTGTAGCTGACGTTCCAGCCCAGGCCATAGAAGCCGGCACGGTCGGTGGCCGGATCGCGGGGCGGCTGGCTGACGATCTGGGGCCGGTGGGTCTCGGCCAGGGCGGCGGCGTCCACCACCGCAAGGCCATCGAGGCGGCCGCCGGCCAGCTGCAACCGCAGCCACTGGCCCAGGTCCCGCGCGCTGGAGCTGACGCCGCCGGCGGGGGCCTGGGCATCGGCATCCCGCTGGTAGCGGGCCACCCAGCGGCCCCCCTCCGGCACATGCAGGGAGGCGCGGTTGGCGGCGCCCGCGAAGTCGGCGTGGCGGGAGCTGGTGCGGGCCATGCCCAGGGGCCCGTAGAGCCGTTCGCTGGAGAGCTGCTCCCAGGGGCGGCCGACGGCGTTGGCGGCGGCCACGGCGCCGGCGGTGAAGCCGAAGTTGGTGTAGGCGTAGTCGGCGCGGAAGCGGTTGCCGGTGGGCAGCAGCCGCAGCCGCTCCAGGATCGTGGCCCGATCGAAGCCCAGGTCCTCGAGGTGATCGCCGGCGTGGTCCGGCAGGCCGCTGCGGTGGGACAGCAGGTCGCGGATGGTCACAGCGGCGGCGATGGCCGGCGGACCGATGCGGGCCTGGGGGAGGGTGCGCAGCACCGGGTCGTCCCAGCCCACGCGCCCGTCGCCCACCAGGCCGGCCACCACCGTGGCGGCGATCGGCTTCGAGAGCGACGCCAGCTGGAAGACGGTGTCGGCATCCACCGCACCGGGCTCGCCCACCCGCCGCACTCCGTAGCCCTTGAGGAACACCACCCGGTCGGCGTGCACCACCACGATCGCCAGGCCCGGGACACCGGTGCTGCGCTGCAGCTCCGTGGCCAGGGCATCGAGCCGGGGCAGGGCGGCCGCCAGGCTTGCCGCCGTCACCTGGCGAGGCGGCGGCGGTGGGCCGGAGGGGGGCTCGGCGCCACTGGCGGCCCCCGGGAGCTGGAGCGCCAGACCCAGAACCAGGGCGGCCGCCCCGGGGCGGCGCAGGACGCTTGGGGCCACGGCAGCGCCGGCAACTCGGGGAAAGCTAGGCCTTGCCGTGGCGCCTGCCCCGGTGCTCAGAAGCCGCCGCCGCCGCCGCCACCATCCCCGCCGCCGGAGCTGCCCCCGCCGGAGCTGCCGCTGGAGCTGCTGGAGCTGCTCGGCGACGACTGCATGGCGCCGGCGGTGCTGCTGAAACAGTCCTCGAGGCTGCTGCCGAAATCCGTCAGATCGAAGTCACCGGTGCTGACGTACCAGCTGGGGGCCACTTCGAGGATCCCCTGGAAGGCTGCCGTCCACTGCCGGGTCAGACCCGCCACCATCGCGTAGGGCAGGAAGCGCTCGAACAGCTCCGGCGTCAGCACCACCCGCTCCAGCCGCGGCGCCTCCACCCGGCGCAGGAACTCCTGGAAGCCGAGGGTCTGGCGCAGCACCGCCGTGCCGCGGGTGGTGCGGCTGGGCATGATCCAGGCGAACACGCCCACCAGCACCACCGTCAGCGCCAGGGAGCCGAAGGTCAGCCACGGGTGCGCCTCCCCCTGCAGCAGCACGATGTCGTGGGGCAGCAGCGCCGAGGCGAGCACGAACAGACCCGCCGCCAGTCCCAGCCCGCCGAAGAAGGTGAGGGCCCGCACGGTGCCGGGCCAGCGTCGGAAGAACCGCTCCGCCAGCACCGCCTGCTTCACCAGGCGCTCGAAGCCGGGCACATGCACGTAGTAATGGTCGCGGAGCTGGTCGGTGCTGACCGTGTCCCCCGCCATGCCAAAGGGGAAGAGCGTCTCGATCAGGTAGGCCTCATGGGGCAGCAGCGCCGACCGCTGGTCCGGCTCGCCCAGCAGGGTGAACACGTAGCGCTTGCCCAGATTCAGGAACAGCAGCTTCCGCTGGTCGTGTTCGATGCGCAGCTGGCCCTTCACCGCCAGCGCCACCAGGGTGGCCGAAAGGGCGGTTCCGCTCACCTGCTCCGCCACCAGGCTGCCCAGCACCGCCGGTGGCAGCCCCTCGGGAGGCTCGTAGGCCACCGGCACGGCGCCCACCGCCGGATCCCGGCCGATGCGCCACCAGAGCGGGCCCAGCACGCCGGCGCTCAGAAGGGGGAGCAGCAGGGCCAGCCGCCCCTGCCACCAGCCGATCAGCTGGGCCAGGGCCGAGGGCGGTGGCACCAGCCCCTTGGCGAAGCCCACCGCCAGGGTGAAGCCCTCACCGGGCTCCAGCCGCCGGGTCGTGGTGCTGGCGACCGTGTCGGTGCCGATCGTCAGGCTGGCGTTGCGCTCCTTGGCACCACGGGGCCCGGTGTACACCGCGGCATGCAGCCCGGACACCGCCGGCGGCAGTTGCACCAGGGCCGAGGCCCGCTCGATCGGCACCTCCCAGGCGTTGCCGGTGACGTTCCAGTTGAACTCGTCGTGGTCCGGATAGAAGCGCAGACCCCGCTTCAGCCGGTAGGTGATCACGGCCGTGCGGCTGGCGTTCTCGGCGCCCGGGATCCAGATCTTCAGTTTCAGGTCGGAGCCGGGGTGGCTGCTCTCGTAGCGGTAGGGCCGGCCCTCGGGGTCGGTGACCGCGAGCACCCGCAGCCCAAGGGGTTCCAGCCCGCCTGGGCGCCGGGCCAGCAGGGGGATCTGGCGCACCAGGCCGTTCCAGGAGCCGTCGAAGCGGGCGGTGAGGGTTTCGCTCACCTGCACGGCGCCCGTGGGTTCCACCACCGCCTGCATCTGGAAATCGGTGAGCGTCAGCTGGCGCTCGGCGGCGCTGAGGGCGGCGCCGGCCCCCCAGGGGGCCAGGAGCAGCAGCGTCAGGGCCAGGCCGAGCAGCCCCCCCAGCCCCCAGCGCCAGCGGCGCCGCAGCCGCCGGGCGGCCGGAGAGCCATCAGCCATCGAAGCGGACGGCGGGAACCGCCGCTTCGGCCGGGTTCTCCAGCTCGAAATAGGTGCGCGGGCGGATCGCGAAGCCGCCGGCCACCAGGTTGGAGGGGAACTGCACGATCGCCGTGTTCAGGTCACGCACCACGGCGTTGTAGTAGCGACGGGCGCTCTGGAGGGTTTCTTCGATCTGACTGAGGTTGGTCTGCAGGGTCTGGAAGCTCTCCACCGCCCGCAGGGCCGGGTAGGCCTCCGCCAGGGCGAACAGCTGGCCCAGCGACGCCCCGAGGGCCTGCTCCGCCTGCTGCTGCTCCCGGAGCCCCCGGGCCGCCACGGCAGCGTTGCGGGCTTCGATCACGGTCCGGAAGCTTTCCTTTTCGTGGCTGGCGTAGCCCCGCACCGTCTCCACCAGGTTGGGGATCAGGTCGTGGCGCCGCTTGAGCTGCACGTCGATGTCGGCCCAGGCGTTGTCCGCCAGCACCTGCAGCTGGGCCAGGCGGTTGTAGATCAGGATCAACCCGACGGCGGCGACCGCCACCAGGATCAGCAGCAGCGGCATCGGCCCAGGGGTCGGATGGGTTTCAAGCCTAGGGGCGGTGTCCGGCTGGGCCATCCGCGGGCCTGCGCTCAGGGCTTGCGGCAGCTCATGTCCTGAGGAAAGCTCATGTCCTGAGGAAATAGATCAGCGCCACCACCACGCCCACCACCACCACAAGGGTGCGCAGCGTGGCGGGCTGGATCCGGGACGCCAGCCGGCCCCCCAGCGCCCCGCCGAGGATGGCCCCGATGGCCATCACCGCCGCAAGAGCCCAGGCCACCTGGCCGGAGAACAGGAAGAAGGCGGCGGCGGTGAGGTTGGTGGCGAAGGCCACCGCCTGCTTGAGCCCGTTGAGGCGGGTGAGGCTGTCCTCGAGCGTGAGGGCCAGCACTGCCAGCACGATCACGCTCAGCCCGCCGCCGAAGAAGCCCCCGTAGATGGCCGCCAGGAACACCGGCGGCACGGCCCAGAGTTCCGAGGGGGGGCGGCCGCGGCGCTCGGAGCGGCGCTGCACCCAGCGGCGCACGGGCTCCTGCACCGCCAGCAGCCCGGAGGCGAAAAGGATCAGGAACGGCACCAGCTGGGTGAACAGCCGCTCGCCGGTCTGCAGCAGCAGCAGGCCGCCAACAAGGCCGCCGGCGGCGCCGGCCGGCAGCAGTAGCCACAGGCGTCGCCGCTGGCCCTGCAGGTCCTGGCGCTGGGCCACGGTGGCACCCAGGTAGCCGGGCGCCAGGGCCACGGTGTTGGTGATGTTGGCCATCACCGCCGGCAGGCCGATGGCCGTGAGGGCAGGAAAGCTGATCAGGGATCCCCCGCCGGCCAGGGCGTTGATCAGGCCGGCGGCGATGGCCGCCAGGCCCGCCACGGTCGCCTGGATCACGAAGGGCAGGGGGTCCGTCATCGCGGCTGGGTCGAGCGCATCAAGCCCGCTCAGGGCTGGTCGATCCCATAGGGCTCCCCATCCGCCGGCAGGGTCACCCCCAGCCGCTGCCGCCACTCCGCCACTGGCAGCTCCCAGCCGTCCTCCCACCGGACCGTGGCGAAGGGACGGGCGATGAAGCCGATCGTGGTGCCATGGCTGATCGACCGGCTCAGGGTCTGGTAGCCGTCGAGCTTGAAGCGGAAGCCGGCGATCTGGGCCGCGTGCGTGAGGCTCACGTAGGCGGGGAAGCCGATCTGGGTGGCGGTGATGGCCAGCACGCCGTTCTCCCCCACCGGCGTCGTGCCGAAACCGCTGACCACATGGTGGATGTCGTGGGTGGTGGCGATCCGCTGGGTGAGCCAGCGGCCCTCCGTGTCGACGGGGCGGGGGCGGAAGAATTCGGGGTCGTAGTTGAACCGGCGGATCAGGGCGGCGTAGGTGCGGCCGAGGCTCCCCTCCGGCAGCGTCTCGAGCCGCTCCAGATCCGGTTGCAGGGGCGGATAGCGCTCGTCCATCATCTCTGCCCCGCCCGGCAGGGCCCGGAAACGGGCGATGCAGGCCTCCATCTGGGGCGTGTCCAGGAAGCTGTCCACCAGATCGGCGATCCGGGCCAGATCCCCCTGGCTGCGGCCCACGGCGATCAGCTGGCGCGCCTGGCCCAGGGCCTGCAGGGAGAGCTGGAAGCGATGCATCGGTGGGGCTGCGCCTGGGGCGAACCTAGGCCCGCTGTTGCGCCTGGCCGGGGGATCACCAGCTGCGGGCCGGGACCGGCAACGGCGGTTCCGGATCGAGCGGCTGCTCCTGGAACGGCCAGACCCGGGGCAGCACCGGAGCCGCCAGCCCCCGCTCCGCCCGGATCCGGGCCCAGATGCGCGTGAACCAGAAGCGGGCCGCCTGGGTGGAGCGGCCCCGGTAGCGGGCCACCAGGCCCCGCTCCAGCCGGCCGCAGGCCATCGCCCCCTCCAGACCATGCCGCTCGGCGCGGCAGGCCTCCAGCAGGGACTCGCCCACCGGCCCCGGGGCGGCCCACACCAGGCTGGCGAACACCGGCTGGCCCCCCAGGCCGTGGGGGCTCTCCAGGCTGGCGCCGCCGAGCTCCAGCCGGTCCACCAGCTCCCACTGGCCCTGACGCCGGATCTCCAGCAGTGAGCGCCAGCGGCCGGATCCGAGCGTCTCGCCATCGGCGCTGCGCCCCAGCCGCACCACCTCGGCCCCCAGCCAGCTGGCCCCGTCGGCCAGCTCCACCCGGCAGGTCTGCTGGAACAGGCCATCCCGGAAGACCACCAGCTCCTGGGGCAGCCACTCCAGGTCGGCCCCCGCGGCGAGGCGGAAGTCGAGGGTCTGAAAGGTCCAGCTGCCGGCGGGGACCCGCCGGGAGCGGCCCACGGTTCCGTAGACCTTCTGGGCCGCCACGCTGGTGATCAGGGCCCGGCTGCCGGCGCCGAGGTCGGCCTCGATGGCCAGCTCATCCCCCCCCACCAGGCCGCCGCCGGTGTGCAGCAGGGGCAGTTGACAGCGGCCATCGGCAGCGGCGAAGGCCCGCTGGATCTTCAGCGGCGCCGTCGCTCCGCCCTGGTGCCGGGTGGCACCGTCCGCGCCGCCGGTGGTCTCGAAACGAAGCCGGGCCTGGGCTCTCCAGGGGGCGGGAGCGGTGAGCTGCATGGCGGTGATCGTGGGACCCCGGGGGCCTGGATTTGGTAGCGCCCGACACAGGGCCGCCGGCCAACGGCTGGCCAGGCTGCCCGAACCACCCTCCCCCGCTGGCCCGCTCGATGCCCGGCCCCACGGTTCCCCACACCACGACTCCAGACACCACGGCTTCCCTGGTGCTGGTGCGGCACCTGCGTCACAGGGAGGTCCCGGGGCCCGATCCTGGGGGGCCGGCGGATCCGCCGCTGCGGTTGCCGCTCCGGGCCGACGAGCGCACGAGCCTGCGGGGCCATCGCCGCAGCGCCTGTGGACGGGACCTCCTGCTGCAGCTGCCCCGGGGCGCGGCCCTGGAACCCGGCGACCGGCTGGCACCGGAGGCCGGTGGGCCCCTGGTGGTGGTGGAGGCCGCCGATGAGCCGCTGATGGTGGTGCGGGCCGCCGACCCCCTGGCCCTGCTGCAGGCGGCCTATCACCTGGGCAACCGCCACGTGGCCATGGAACTGCACCGCAACGAGCTGCGTCTGGGTGTCGACAGCGTGCTCGAGGATCTTCTGCGGCATCGGGGACTGACCGTGGAGCGGATCACCGGGCCCTTTCTGCCCGAACCCGGGGCCTACGAAGGGTCCGGTCACGCCCACCAGCACGATCATGGTCATCACGGCCATTCCCACCCATGAGCGTTGCCCGGCTGCGGCTGTTCCAGCTCGTCAGTCCCGCCTTGCCGGTGGGGGCGTTCAGTTATTCCGAAGGCCTGGAGGTGCTCGTCCAGGCCGGTGAGCTGGGCGATGCCGAGGGCGTGGCCCACTGGCTGGAGGCGGAGCTGGCCCGGGGGGCGCTGGCGATCGAGGCCGCCAGCCTGAACCGGCTGATGCAGGCGCTCACCCGATGGCGTGAGTTCCCGGAGGGACCGGCCCGCCAGGAGGTGCTGGAGCTGGACGGCTGGCTGCTGGCCCAGCGGGAGGCGGCCGAGGTGCGGGCCCAGCAGCGCCAGATGGGCCGTTCCCTGCTGCAGCTGCTGGCCGACCTGGATCTGCCCCTGCCTGGAGACCTGCCCCCTCGGCTCGCCTGGCCGGCGGCCTGGGCCTGGGCCGGGGTGGCCCTGGCCATCGCGCCCGAGGAGGTGGTCGAGGCCTACCTCTACGGCTGGATCGCCACCCAGCTCAGCGCCGCCGTGCGGCTGGTGCCCCTGGGCCCCACCGAAGCCCAGCGGCTGCAGCTGGCCCTGGCGCCCACCATCGCCGGCCGGGCGGCGGAGCTGGTGGCGGCCGATCCCGAGGCCCTCTGGAACGGGGGTGTAGGGGCGGGACTGGCCCAGCTGGGTCATGGTGAGCTGTATTCCCGGTTGTTCCGCAGCTGATGGCCACCACCGCAGGGGCCAGCCGGCGGCGGGCGCTGCGCCTGCTGGGCGGTGCCGCCGCCGCCGCTGCCCTGGTGGCCGCCGGATGCCAGGCCCGCCGCCGGCCCCCGGGCCCGCCGCGGCTGGGCCTGATCCAGTACGTGCGGGGGGCCGCCCCCGATGCCGCCCGCCGTGGATTCGTGCAGGCCCTGGCCAGGGCCGGCTTCCGGGCGCCGGCCGGCGTGATCCTGCTGGAACGCTTCAGCGAGGGCAGCATGGCCACCTGCCGCGCCCAGGTGAAGGACCTGCTGGAGGCCGGGGTCGACATGCTGGTGGCCATCGGCACCCCGCCCCTGACGGCGATCCTCGCCATCGCGCCTGCGCGGGTGCCGGTGGTGTTCCTGTATTGCTCCAACCCCTGGGGGGCCGGGGCCGGCACCAGCTACACCCGCCACCGGCCCAATGTGGTGGGCACGGTGAGCACCAGTCCCCTCGCCGAGCAGCTCGACCTCGCCCGCCGGATCACCCCCGGCCTGTCGAGCGTGGGGCTCGTCTTCCATCCCTCCGAAGCCAACGCCAGCTTCGAAGCGGAGCTGCTGCGCCGGGAGGCGAGCCAACGCTCGATCGCCGTCGTGATCGAGCCGGTGGCGGGGCCGGCGGAGGTGGCACGTGCCGCCGACGCCCTGGCCGCCCAGCGGGTGGGAGCCCTGGTGCGGGTGGGTGACTACGCCACCAGCGTGGGCTTCCCCGCCCTGGCGGCGGCCGGCCTGCGCCATCGCCTGCCGGTCTATTCCGTCGATCCCGCCGACATCACCGTGCCGGGGTGCCTGGCCGTGGTGGGCTGGGATCCGCAGGCCGATGGGGCCCAGGCCGGAGCTCTGGCGGTGCAGGTGCTGCGCGGCCGTTCCCCCGCCACGATGGCCTTCGAGCCGGTGACCCGGAAGCTGCTGCTGCTGAATCGCCGCACGGCCGGGGCCATCGGGGTGACGTTCCCACCGGAGCTGCTGCGTCAGGCCGACAGGGTCGAGGGGTGACGCCGCCGGCGGCCATCCCGGCGATCAGCGGCCGCGCTCACCGCGGGGCTCGCCGGTCCGCTCGATCAGTTCGATCACCCAGCTCTCGTTGAGCGTCTTCACCAGGCGGTTGGTGGCGCTGGCCATGGTGGAGAGCTCGCGCAGGGTCTGGAGCAGCAGCGGCCGCGTCTGGGTTTCGGTGCTCTCCAGGCGCCGGATCAGGGCGGACAGGTCGGCGGCGGTGCCGTCGGCGCGGTCCTCCAGCCGCTCGGCGAGGGCGCGGGTGGCCCCCAGGGTGCGGTTGAGCTCGCTGCTGCTGCGACGGGTGTCGGCCTCCAGGCGCGTCGCCAGGCGGCGGCTGGCGACCAGGGTGCGATCGAGCTCGTCGAGGCTGCGGGGCAGGCGGGTCTCCGCCAGGCTCAGCCCGCTGCTGACGGCCCGCTGCAGGGGGATGCGGCTGCTGGCCACCTCGGTGAGCAGGTCATCGATGTCGGGGCGGCTGGTGAACACGAGCGTCTCGCCATCACCGATCGGGGGCTGGCCGATCGCCGCCGGGTCGGGGGTGATGGCGATGTAGCTGTCGCCCAGGAGCCCCAGCTGGGCCAGTTCCGCCCGGCTGCGGCGGCCCACCATGGAGCGGTAGGGGTCCCGCAGCTCCAGTTCCACCAGCACCTGGGCGTCGGGCTGCAGAACGATCCGGCGCACCTGGCCGACGGCGAATCCCGAGATCTTCACCGCCATGCCCGTCTGCAGGCCAGCGGCATCGAGGGTGCGGAACTGCAGGCGGACGCTGGGGGCGAGCCAGTTGCCGGCGCGAGCGATCCCCAGCACGAACACCCCCAGCAGGGCCACCGCTCCCGCCAGGAAGACCAGGCTCTGGGCGCCGGGGCGCCGCGGCTGGGCGGTGCTGGCCACGGTCAGTTTCCTCCCATGCGCAGGGGATCGACCGCAATCGTCCAGAGCAGATCGAGGCAGACCATCACCCCGATGCCGAGCCGCAGCGACCGGGCCATGCGGGACGCCATGCCCGCAGCGTCGCAGGAGCCGCGGCGGGCCTGGTGCAGGCAGATGGCGGCGCAGATCCCGCCATAGGCGCCCGCCCTGACCAGGGCGGCCGCGAAGCGGGCCGGCTCCAGCTGGCCGATCAGGAAGCCCACCTCCCCCGCCACATCCCCCTGGTTGAGCGTGAGGCTGGCGGTGATGATCACCGCCGCCATGAAGTAGAGCAGCAGCACGACGCTCAGCAGCCCGCTGGCCAGCAGGTCGGGCCCCCAGGAGCCGGGGGGGCGCCGGTCGCCGAGCAGCAGCGGACCATCCCGGAGCAGCAGCAGCAGGCTGACCAGCAGCGGGGCCAGGAACAGCAGGGCCCGCACCGCCAGCAGTTCGATCGTGAGCCTGGAGAGCTGCTGCAGGGGGCTGCGCAGCAGCTCGATGAAGCCGAGGCAGACCACCACCCCCGTGCCCACCACGGTGGCGACCAGGCGCCCATCCAGCCGCTCGAAGCGACGGCTCAGCGTCGGGATCGGTCCGTCACTCACCGCAGCCCTCGGCGCTGGCGTCAGGATGGCACCCATCCTGGATCGGGGCGATGGGCAGCAAACTGAGGGTCGGTGTGGCCGGGCCGGTGGGATCGGGCAAGACGGCCCTGGTCGACGCCCTCTGCCGCCGGCTGCGGGAGCGGCTGCAGCTGGCGGTGGTCACCAACGACATCTACACCCAGGAGGACGCCCAGTTCCTCACCCGCGCCGGCTCCCTGGCCCCCGAACGGATCCGGGGCGTGGAGACCGGCGGCTGCCCCCACACCGCCATCCGGGAGGACTGCTCGATCAACCGGGCGGCGGTGCAGGAGCTGGAGGAGGCCTTCCCGGACCTGGACCTGGTGCTGGTGGAGAGCGGCGGCGACAACCTGGCGGCCAGCTTCAGCCCGGAGCTGGTGGATCTGTGCATCTATGTGATCGACGTGGCCGCCGGCGACAAGATCCCCCGCAAGGGGGGCCCCGGCATCACCCGCTCCGACCTGCTGGTGATCAACAAGATCGACCTGGCCCCCATGGTCGGGGCCAGCCTGGCGGTGATGGAGGCCGACACCGAGCGGATGCGCGGCGGCCGGCCCTGGTGTTTCACGAATCTGCGCAGCGGTGAAGGCCTCGATCGGGTCGAGAGCTTCCTGCTGCGGCAACTGCCCGAACCGCTGGCCGTCTGAGCGTTGCACCGGATCGGTCAAGCCTTCTGGTATTCCCCTTTCAGCCGCTGATCAGAAAAACCGTAGGTAATGCAACATATCGACAGCTCAGCGACGTTCAAATCCTCACTCCGGCAAGCCCTGGGCGGCTTTCTGTCTCATTGGATACCGGGGGTAACCACGTCCTTCCTTACCTTTCCCTTTGCCGTCGGTTACGGCGACTACAATTCATCTTGAACAGGCTTCAATGTCTCTGCATCTTTCAAGGCGACTGGCAGCTGCAATCGCCGCAACTGCTGTGAGCGTAACCCTCGTCTCCTGTGGGGGCGAGTCCGGTTCCGGCGGCAATTTTGATGGGGAAGTGAAGGTCGGCATCCTTCATTCCCTCAGTGGCACCATGGCCATCTCCGAAACGACTTTGAAAGAAGTCGAGGAGATGGCGATCAAGGAAATCAATGACGCCGGCGGCGTCAAGGTCGGCGGCAAGTCCTACAAGATCGTCGCTGTCTCTGAAGATGGCGCCTCCGACTGGCCCACCTTCGCCGAGAAGGCCCAAAAACTGATCGACTCCGACAAGGTCGCCGTCGTCTTCGGTGGCTGGACCTCCGCCAGCCGCAAGGCGATGCTGCCGGTCTTCGAGTCGAAGAACCACATGCTCTTCTACCCGATTCAGTACGAGGGTCAGGAGTGCTCGCGCAACATCTTCTACACCGGCGCCGTTCCGAACCAGCAGGCTGAGCCCGCGGTTCAATGGCTGATGGACAAGTTCGGCGACAAGCTCGGCAAGAAGGTCTACCTGGTCGGCTCCGATTACGTGTATCCGCGCACGGCGAACACGATCATCAAGGAGCAGATGAAGGCCCTTGGCGGTGAAACCGTCGGCGAGGACTACATCCCCCTCGGCAACACCGAGGTGGCCCCGATCATCGCCAAGATCAAGAAGGCCTTCCCCGATGGCGGGATCATCATCAACACCCTGAACGGTGACTCCAACGTCGCCCTGTTCAAACAGTTCAAGGCCTCGGGCATTGATCCGGCCAAGTACCCGATCATGTCCTTCTCCATCGCCGAGGAGGAGATCCGCCAGATCGGTCCCGAGTACACCACGGGCACCTACGCCGCGTGGAACTTCTTCATGAGCCTGGACACCCCGGCCTCCAAGAAGTTCACCGCCGACTTCCAGGCGATGTACGGCGCCGACCGCGTCACGGGAGACCCGGCGGAATCCGCCTACAACATGGTGTACCTCTGGAAGAACGCCGTCGAGAAGGCAGGCACTTTCGAAGACCTCGACAAGGTCCGCTCGAACATGATTGGGATCACCTTCGCCGCTCCCCAGGGCGAAATCAAGATGTTCCCCAACCACCACACCTCCGAGCGGGTGCTCATCGGCGAAGCGGAGCCCACCGGCCAGTTCAAGATCCTCTACGACAGCGTCAAGGCCATTCCCCCGCTGCCCTGGAACCAGTTCGTTCCCGAGACCAAGGGCTTCACCTGCGACTGGACTCAGGATCGTCCTGACGCCGGCAAGTTCAAGATGTGATCACGGCCCGGTCCGTGAATCCATGAAAGACAGGTGGCTCCTTCGGGGGCCACCCCATTCCGGCTCAGCACACCACCACGTTCGACCCGATCCAGCGTCGCCCAGGCAGCGCTGGATCTAACGTTCAACCTTCATTCCGTTGGAACTTTTCTTTTCTCAGATCCTCGATGGCCTCAGCATCGGATCTGTGCTGCTGCTCGCAGCCACAGGTCTGGCCATCGTGTTCGGATTGATGGGTGTCATCAACCTCGCCCATGGCGAATTCATGATGCTCGGGGCCTATGTCACCTACGTGGTGCAATCGGCCTTCAAGCCCATGGGTGGTGTGATCTTCGAGCTGTATTTCCCGGTCTCCCTGGTACTCGCGTTCATCGTGACGGGGCTCATTGGGGTACTGCTGGAGAGAACGTTGATCCGGCAGCTCTATGGCCGGCCCCTTGAAACGCTGCTGGCGACCTGGGGAGTCAGCCTGATTCTGATCCAGCTGATTCGAAGCGTTTCGACGGCCATGATGCTGGGCATCATCGTGGGTGTCGTTGTCGGTTTCATTATCTCGAAATTACTGGCAGCGAAGTTCTCCGAAAAACCATTCTTCACCTATCTCAACGGACTGGGCTGGGCCATCGCCATCGGCATCGGCCTGATCGCCGTCAACCTTTTCGACCAGGTCCGGCCCCTCGCCAAGCCCTGGTTCGGCCCGCGCAACATCGATGTCACCGCCCCCAAATGGCTCCAGGGAAGCTGGGGGATGATCGGCGGCATCGAACTGCCCGGCCTGCGCATCTTCATCATCCTGCTGTCAGCCCTGCTGCTGCTCGCCACCTACTGGTTCCTCAACAAGAGCGTCTGGGGCCTGCGCATCCGTGCGGTCACCCAGAACCGTCAGATGAGCAACTGCCTGGGCATCCCCACTGACCGCGTTGACAGCATCACCTTCGGCATCGGCTCCGGTCTGGCGGGAGTCGCCGGCTGTGCCATCACCCTGCTGGGTTCTGTGGGACCGAACCTCGGTGCCGCCTACATCGTCTCCTGCTTCATGGTGATCGTCCTCGGTGGTGTGGGGAACCTGCTCGGCACCGTGCTGGCCTCGCTGCTGCTGGGCATCATCCAGTCGGTGATCGGCTCGGGCACCCTGCTGACGATCTTCCCGGACATGCCATTGGCGGCCAAGGGGGTGATCGAGTTCTTCGCCACCACAAGCATGTCGCTGGTGCTGGTGTTCATCTTCATCATCGTCTTCCTCCAGTTCCGCCCCAACGGCATGTTCCCCCAGAAGGGTCGCTCGGTCGATGCCTGACCCGATCAGTTCCACCCTCTGCAGATTCCCGTTCCATCTCCCCACCAGGAGGCCCTACCTGTGAAAATCTTCCAACGACTCGTCCCCTGGATTCTCCTGGCGATCGCCCTGTTCATCCTGCCGGCAGCACTGGATGATTTCCGCCTCAACCTGTTCGGCCGCTATTTCTCGCTGGCGATCACGGCACTGGCGATCGACCTGATCTGGGGATACACCGGTCTGTTGAGCCTGGGCCAGGGCATCTTCTTTGCCCTCGGCGGCTACGCCGTGGCCATGTACCTGATGCTCAACACCAAGAGCCTCGCCGGTGGCAACGGGATTCCCAAGTTCTTCGAGAACTACGGCGTCGACCAGCTGCCCTTCTTCTGGCAACCCTTCTGGTCACCGGTGTTCACCCTGATCGCCCTGTGGGTGATTCCGGCCGTGGTGGCGGGCCTGGTGGGCTGGCTGATCTTCCGAAACCGCATCAAGGGGGTGTACTTCTCGATCATCACCCAGGCGGCTCTGATGGTCTTCTTCCACTTCTTCAACGGCCAGCAGAAACTCTTCGACGGCACCAACGGCCTCAAGACCAGCACCAGCGAACTGTTCGGCCAGCTGGTGGGCTCGCCCGACATGCAGGTGTGGTTCTACCGCCTCACGGTGGTGCTGCTGCCCCTGGCGTTTCTGGTCTGCCGTTACTTCACCAGCGGTCGCTTCGGTGATGCCCTGATCGCCATCCGCGACGACGAGAGCCGCCTGCGCTTCGCCGGTTTCAACCCCGTCCCCTTCAAGACCATCGTCTTCCTGGTGGCGGGCGCCCTGTGCGGCATTTCCGGAGCCCTCTACACCGTCCAGTCCGGCATCGTCTCGCCCCAGTACATGTCGATCTCCTTCTCGATCGAGATGGTGATCTGGGTCGCCGTGGGCGGACGGGGCACCCTGGTGGGGCCGATCATCGGCGCCACCGTGGTCAACTACCTGCGCAGCCTGGTGAGCGAGGCCCTGCCCGAAGCCTGGCTGTTCGTCCAGGGGGCCCTGTTCATCTTCGTGGTGGTTCTGATGCCCGATGGCATCTACGGCTGGATCACCAAAGGAGGCTTCCGCACCTTCCTGGCCGCCTTCGGCATCGCCAAACCTGCCAAGACCTACCCCAAGCTCGACAAGGAGGCCGTTCCTGTGGATTAGCCCTCCAGGAAGTTGCTTCCTGGCTCATCTGCTGTGACCGCTCTTTTGATTCCGCACCCTTCCGAAGTCCATGTCAGAACCTCTACTCGAGCTCAATGACGTCAGCGTGAGCTTCGATGGCTTCTATGCCCTCACCGACCTCAGCCTGAAGCTCTACAAGGGAGAGCTGAAGTCCATCATCGGCCCCAACGGTGCCGGCAAAACCACCTTCCTCGATGTCATCACCGGCAAGGTGCGGCCCACGAAAGGATCGGTGAGCTTCAAAGGCAAGTCCCTGCTTGGCGTCTCCGAGCAGCAGATCTCGCGCAACGGCATTGGCCGCAAGTTCCAGACCCCGCGGGTGTTCGAGAATCTCACCGTGCTGCGGAATCTGGAGCTCTCCGCCTCACCGGTCAAGAACGCCTTCAGCCTCCTGGGTTCCGGCCTGCCCCAGTCCTCCAAGGACGAGGTGCATCGGATCATGAACTACGTGGGCCTGGCGCCCTTCGCCACCGTCAAGGCGGGCTCCCTCTCCCACGGCCAGAAGCAATGGCTGGCCATTGCCTCCCTGGTGGCCCAGGCCCCCGAGGTGCTGCTGCTGGACGAACCCGTCGCCGGCCTCACCGATGAGGAAACCCTGCGCACGGCCGAACTGATCAAGTCCCTCGCCGGTGACCACACCGTGGTGGTGATCGAGCACGACATGGAGTTCATCCGCGACCTGGGCTTCGATGTCACCGTGCTGCACCAGGGACAGGTGCTGACCGAAGGCCCACTGGAGAAGGTCAAAGCCGACCCGCGGGTGATCGAGGTCTACCTGGGGCCGCCCGAACACTGATCGTTTCCCGACCATCACCCACCGCGAGCCCATGTCCACCACCAGCGCCCAGCCCCTGCTTCAGGTCTCCGACCTCAATGTGTATTACGGGGAGAGCCACATTCTCCGCAACGTGGATCTGACCATCCACGAAGGCAAGATGGTCTGCCTGATCGGCCGCAACGGCGTCGGCAAGACCACCTTCCTCAAGACCGTGATCGGCCTGCTGCAGCAGCGATCCGGGACGATCGCCTACCAGGACGGCCAGCTCACCAACCAGCCCCCCTACAAACGGGCCCGGGCCGGCATCGGGTACGTGTCCCAGGGCCGGGACATCATTCCCCAGGTGTCGGTCAAGGAGAATCTACTGCTGGGCATGGAGGCCCTTCCCGGTGGCCTGGAAAAGAACCGCCACATCGACCCACTTATCTTCGATCTCTTCCCGATCCTGGAGAAGTTTCTCAAGCGCAAAGGCGGCGACCTCAGTGGCGGCCAGCAGCAGCAGCTCGCCATTGCCCGCGCCCTGCTGGGCAAGCCCAAGCTGCTGCTCCTCGATGAACCCACCGAAGGCATCCAGCCTTCCATCATCCTCGACATCGAACACGCGGTGCAGCGGATCATGAAGGAGACCGGCATCAGTGTGCTGCTGGTGGAGCAGCACCTGCACTTCGTGCGCCAGTCCGACTTCTACTACGCCATGCAACGCGGCGGCATCGTCTCCAGCGGCCAGACCGACAAGCTCTCCGATGACGTGATCAAGGAATTCCTCACCGTCTGAGGAGTCCGGCCAACAGCCAGTCCCGGGTCGATGCCACCAGCGGTGGCGCGGCCCGGGACTTTTGCTTGGGAGGACTTTGGCTTCGTCTTGCGCTCAGCAGCCGCGATTGAGCATCCAGGGGCGGGTGCCGCTCTCCTTGAGCCGTGGCTTGCCGGTGGCTTCCTTGGTTTCCTTGCGGACCAGGCGGGGTTCGGACTGCTCCTGCTTCAGGCGGAACGAACCGCTGAGTGACATCACCGGCGTGAACACACGGACGCCTTCGGCGGTGCAGGTGGGGCAGTTGGTTTCCTTTTGGCGCTCATCGATGCTGCGCCAGACCTCATAGTTTTCGCAGCCGTTGCTGCAGCTGTATTCGTAGACAGGCATCGCAGGACGGGGAAAAGATAGGGCAAAGAGAAGAAGCGGCAGGCAAGAAAAAGGGGCCTGGTGTCCAGGCCCCTCCCTCCAGCCGGCCGATCAGCAGGGAAGAATGTCCTTGTCGAAGATCGAGGTGGGGATGGCGAGGGTGCAGCAGGCGTTCGGGATGTCGACGATGCCGCTGATCCTGCCCTCCACCGGCGCACAGCTCAGCAGCAGGTAGGCCTGCTCGCCGGTGTAGCCGAACTTCTTGAGGTACTCGATGGCGTTGAGGCAGGCACGCCGGTAGGCGATGTGGACGTCCATGTAGTACTGCTTGCCGTCGAATTCATCCACGGAGATGCCTTCGAACACCAGGTAGTCGGTGTAGTGGGGTTCCACCGGGCTGGTCTTGAACATGGGGTTGACCATCCCATACTTCGCCATGCCGCCCTTGATGATCTCGACGTGGAGGTCGAGATAGCCGGACATCTCGATAGCGCCACAGAAAGAGATCTCACCATCCCCCTGGGAGAAGTGGATGTCGCCCATCGAGAGCTTGGCCCCTTCGACATAGACCGGGAAATAGATCCGGGTGCCCTTGGTGAGGTTCTTGATGTCGCAGTTGCCGCCGTGCTCCCGGGGGGGCACCGTGCGGGCCGCTTCGTTGGCCACCCGCTCGAACTCGCTGCCGGGGAGGGTGCCGAGGATGGCGCTGTTGGGATTGGGCAGGGCCGCCAGCACCGGCTCGCTGCCGGAGAGGCCGGCGCCGTAGGTGCGGCGGTCGGGGGCGGTCTTCACCAGCTCCGTCTCACGACGGTTCCACTCGTTGAGCAGCTCGTGGGAGGGGGCGCAGCCGATCAGGCCCGGGTGGGTGATGCCGGCGAAACGAACGCCTGGAATGTGGCGGGAGGAGGTGTAGATGCCTTCCAGATCCCAGATGGCCTTGGCAGCCTTGGGGTAGTGATCGGTGAGGAAACCGCCACCGTTCTCCTTGGCGAAGATGCCCGTGAAGCCCCACTCATCCCCCTGCAGGGCACCGACATCAAGGATGTCCACCACCAGGATGTCGCCGGGCTGGGCGCCGTTGACCCAGATCGGGCCGCTGAGAACGTGAACGACCTCGAGATTCACATCCTCGATGTCCTTGGGATCGTCGTTGTTCTTGATCTGGCCATCGGTCCAGTCCTTGCATTCGATCCGGAACACGTCACCAGGATTCACGGAGGCCACGGCAGGGATTTCCGGATGCCAGCGGTTGTGCCCGGGCATGTCCTGCTGATCCATCGGCTTGGTGAGATCGACGGAGAAGAGTGTTTTGGGCATCGAGAAACCGAGGCGCAATTTCCCATCCATCCAAAAGGATGGCCTGCGGCCCGAAAGTGTCGATTGCTACAGGAAATTGGAGCCCAAGACTCGCTCCCAATGAATGAAATCAAGAATCATTATCAAGCCTGGCGCGGCGGTTGGCCGTCCCGATGCCGTCGGAGGATCAGGTGTCGTCGAAATCCCCTTTCCGGCAGAGATTGTCCTTCAACCGCGAGACCCAGACACTGGGATCCAGCTTGCCGGTCTGCTCCGTACGGCCATCAAAATGGAACAGGAACTGCCAGCGATTCTTGACCGGGAATGTTCTCTTGGCGTTGAGATCGCTGATCGGATCTCCGAAGATATTGTCATAGGTTTGCCAGCCTGGCTCTCCTTTGACGCTGCAGATCGCCGTGACTTCGTACATCTGACCCTTGCCATCGTCGCCCCCTGAGGTGACCTTCACGACACCCTTGTGCAGCCCATTGGCAATGCCCGGCTTGAACGCCCGCAACAGCTCCACCCGGTTCCCATCCACCTCCACGAGAAGGTCGCCCGGTTTGGCGTCCTGAACGGCCACCTCCTTGGGGGTGGCGGTGCAACCGGCCAGGGCGAGCCCCGTACCAGCGAGCAAGCCGGCCAGGAGTCCTGCCAGGTGCTTCCGGGACCCCAGGCCCCCCACAGCGTCGGACAACGTGATCGATCGATTCTGGGGCCAACCTATGACGACACCAGCAGCCGCTTCCAGAGGTCCAGGGCCCCGGCGGGCGCGGGCAGGTCGGTGTCGCCGCAGCGCCGGATCGGGCGGCAGCCGAGGCTGTTGATCAGCAGGGCCGCCTCGCTCTCCAGCAGGTCCGCCACGGACAACCGCTCCTCCCGCACCAGTCCCAGGGCCAGGCCGCGGCCCCGCATCACCCCCGGCAGGCAGCCGCTCTCCACGGGCGGCGTGATCCAGTCGCCCCTCCGGCGCAGCAGCAGGTTGGCGCTGGTGCCGCAGCAGAGGTCGCCGCCGCTGCCGAGCAGCAGGGCGTCCTCAGCCCCGGCGGCCCGGGCCTCCCGCAGGGCCTGGATGGCGCCGGCGTAGGCGAAGGTCTTGCAGCGGCTGACCAGGCTGGCTGCGTTGCGTCGCTCCAGCGCGCTGACGATCACCGTCACCGGGGTGGAGTTCGGGGTCCAGGGGCTCAGCTGCAGCCAGAAGCGGGGGCGGCCCTGGGGTTCGTCCGGCGCCGGCAGCGCCAGGCCCCGGCCGGCGCCGCTGCCCCGGCTCCAGTTGAGCCGCAGGGCCCCGCTGCCGGAGAGGCCACTGCGGGCCACGGCCTCGGCCAGCAGCGGCCGCACCCGATCGGCGCCGGTGGGTGGCGCCATTCCCAGGCTGGCGGCCGAGACGCGCCAGCGCTCCAGGTGCTCCGCCAGCAGCCGGGGCTCCCCTCCCTCGACCAGCACCGTTTCGAACAGGCCGTCGGCCAGCAGCAGGCCCCGGTCACTCAGGGGCAGGCAAAGCCGATCGGGATCGCCCCAGGTTCCCTCCGGGGACGGCCCGTCGATCCAGGCGATGGCCGTGCCGGCCGGATGGCTGCCGCCCTCGCCGCTCATGCCAGGGCCTCCAGCAGCGGTTCGATCTTCCAGCCCATCTCCCGGGCCTCCCCGGCCGGGTCGGAATCGGCCACGATGCCACCGCCGGCATGGAGGCGCAGGCGCCGGCCCTTCTGCAGCAGGGTGCGGATGAGGATGCTGCTGTCGAAGCTGCCGTCGGCGCCCAGGTGGAAGAGGGAGCCGCAGTAGGGCCCCCTCGGCACCGGCTCCAGCTGGTTGAGGCGCTGGCAGGCCCGCACCTTGGGGGCGCCGGTGATGGAGCCCCCCGGCCAGCAGGCCCGCAGCAGGTCGACCAGGCCGCGGCCGTCGGCGAGCCGCCCCATCACCACCGAAGTGAGGTGGTGCACATGGGCGTAGCTCTCCAGCCCCAGCAGCTGGGGCACATGCACCGACCCCGGCACGCAGACCCGGCCCAGGTCGTTGCGCAGCAGGTCGACGATCATCACGTTCTCGGCCCGGTCCTTGGGGTCGCAGATCAGCTCGGCGGCGCTGGCGGCATCGGCGTCGGGGTCGGCCCGGCGGGGCCGGGTGCCCTTGATCGGCCGCGTCTCCACCTGGCCGTTGGGGTGCAGGCGCAGGAAGCGCTCCGGCGAGGCCGAGATCACCGCCTCGCCGCCGGCGACCGCCAGGCCGGCGAAGGGGGCCGGACCGTGGCTCACCAGGCGGCCGTACAGCGCCAGCGGGTCGGGCGGCTCGGGCCGCAGGCTCTCGCAGCAGGCGGTGAGGTTGGCCTGGAACAGATCACCGGCGGCGATCCACTCCCGCAGGATCCCCACCTGGGCGGCATAGGTGTCCGGGGGGGTGTGCCAGTGCCACGCGTCCCGGGCGATGCCGGGCCCATCGGCCGGGCGCTCCCCGGCCCCGGCCACCGCCGCCCCGGTGGCGGGATCCTGCAGCAGCCGCACCATGGCCGCGAACCGGTCCGGGTCCTGGCCCTCCAGCCACAGCCGCCCCTCCCCCCGGTCGAAATGGATCAGGGGGTCGTGGCGGGCCGCCCACAGGGTGGCCATGTCGGAGGCCTGCCAGTGCTCGGCCGGCTCCACCCAGGCCCCAGCCTCGTAGCCGAGCCAGCCCAGCCACGGTCCCCCCTGGCGCTCCAGGTCCGCCAGGACGTCGAAAGGGTCGGCCGCCCCCGGGTCGCCCGGCAGCCCCCGGCAGGACACGGTGGCCACCGGATCCACCCCGAGCACGCCGCGGCAGCCGAGGGGGCTGCCGTCGCCGTCGAGCAGCACCAGCCCGTCCCGGCCGAAGCGCTCCGCCAGGACCACCGCCAGGGCCCGGGGCTCCAGCCAGGGGAGCGGGTCGCTCCTCAACGGCTCGCTCCGGCACGCACGGCGGAGCTGGTCAGGTCGGGCCGGCCCGCGGCCACCAGGGCGGCATCGCGGATACGGCAGCTGTCGCAGCGGCCGCAGGGGAGATCCTCGCCGCTGTAACAGCTCCAGGTGGCCGCGATCGGGACCCCGAGCCGCAGGGCCTCGCGCACGATGGTGGCCTTGTCCCAGGCCACCAGGGGGGCCCAGAGGCGGGCGCCACGGCCCTCGCGCCCTGCCTTGGTGGCCAGGTCGGCCAGGCTCTGGAAGGCGGCCAGGTAGTCCGGGCGGCAGTCGGGATAGCCGGAGTAATCCACCGCATTGACCCCGAGCACGAGGCTGGTGGCGCCCCGGGCTTCGGCCAGGCTCAGCCCCAGGGCGATGAACACCGTGTTGCGGCCGGGGACGTAGGTGGTGGGGATCACCCCCTCGACCACGCCGCCGTCGGGGACGGGGATGGCCGGATCGGTGAGGGCCGAGCCGCCCCAGGCCGCCAGGTTCACGGCGATCACGTGATGCTCCTCCAGCGCCAGGGCGCCGGCCACCGCGGCGGCGGCGTCCAGCTCGCGCCGGTGGCGCTGGCCATAGTCGAAGGAGAGGCCGATCACCCGGTGGCCCGCCTCGATCGCCAGGGCCGCGGCGGTGGCCGAATCCAGGCCGCCGGAGAGCAGGGCGATGGCCAGCGGCCTGGCTGGGGGGGGCGTGGCTGGAGGGGCTGGGGCAGGGGAGCGGGTGATGGGGCGGGCGGAGGCGGCAGCCCCCCCATTGTGGAAGCGGCCCGGAGGGGACGGAGCGATCGGAGGGTGCCATGGTGGTGGCTCCGGATTCCGGTCCCTACCGAGGTTCCCCATGGCCCATGCCCTGCGCCGTGCCACGGCGGCCGCGGCCACCGCCAGCGTCATCGTCAGCCTGCCGTCCCTGCTGGCGCTCGCGGCGGCGCCGGCCCGGGCCATCCCCCGGCTGGACCTGACGCCTTACCCCAAGCCCACCGCCGCCCAGACCCGCTGGGTGATCCAGCTCCCCGGGGTGCTGCCCCCCACCGCCGATCCGCGCCTGTCCCCCAACCCGAGCGACTGGCGGGTGCAGCTGATCGCCGGCCGGGAGGTGGAGGCCGACTGCAACCAGCGGGCCTTCCGGGGCCGCTTCCGCGCCAGCAAGGTGAAGGGCCTGGGCGTCAGCGTCTACACGGTGAGCGATGTGGGGCCGATGGTGTCGACCCTGATGGCCTGCCCCCCCGGCCAGGCCAAACGCAAGGTGTTCGTGCCGATGGGCAGCAAGCCCTTCGTGGTGCCCTACGACGCCAGCCGACCGATCGTCGTCTACACCCCGAAGGATCTGCAGCTGCGCTGGCGTCTCTGGAAGGCGGAGAAGGTGCAGCAGCCGGCCCAGGCCCTCTGAGGCCCCGGCGCTGGGGCCTCAGCGCACCCCCAGCCACTTGTGGCTCTGCAGGCTGAGCCGCCAGGCGGGGTGGGCGCGCACGTAGGCCACCGCCAGCTCCTTGGCGGCCGGCTCGTCCCAGGCGGGCTGGAGCAGGAGCCCGGGGCCGGGGGCGGCGGGCGGACGCAGGCGAACGGCCTCGGCGGCCATGGCTTCGGCGAAGGACAGGTCGGCCGGGGAGGTCACCACCACCTTGAGCTCGTCGCAGCGGGCCAGGAGGGTGGCGGCCGGGGGGCGGTGGGGCTTGGGCGAGAGGGTGATCCAGTCGAAGCGGCCGCTGGGCTGCCCCACGCCGCTGGTTTCCAGGTGCAGCGGCAGGCCCGCCGCCGCCAGGGCCGCGCACAGGGCGTCGAGGGGCTGCTGCAGGGGCTCGCCGCCGGTGATCACCACGAAGGCGGCACCGGCCGCAGCGGCGGCGCTGGCCTCGGCCGTCAGTTCGCCCAGGGGGCGCTGGGGATGGGCCGCCTGCGGCCAGGAGTGCTTGGTGTCGCACCAGGGGCAGCCCACGTCGCAGCCCGCCAGGCGGATGAAGAAGGCGCTGCGGCCGGCATGGAGCCCCTCCCCCTGCAGGGAGTGGAAGGTTTCCACCACCGCCGGGCCGTCAGCCGTAGATGGGGCTGGCGACACGGTCCACGGCCTCGCTGGGGGAGCCGGGCAGCCGCTGCTGGGCCGCCTCGATCAGCCCCCGGAACAGGGGATGGGGCTTGCCGGGGCGGGAGAGAAACTCCGGGTGGTACTGGCAGGCGGTGAAGAAGGGGTGGTCCTTCAGCTCGATCAGCTCCACCAGGCGGCCGTCGGGGGAGGTGCCGCTGATCTCGTAGCCCGATTCCAGGAACAGGGAGCGGTAGGCGTTGTTGAACTCGTAGCGGTGGCGGTGGCGCTCGTAGACCACCTCCTCGCCGTAGAGGCGCTGGGCCATGGTGCCCGCCGTGAGCCGACAGGGGTAGACGCCCAGGCGCATGGTGCCGCCCAGATCCACCACGTCTTGCTGTTCGGGCAGCAGGTGGATGACGGGATGCGGCGAGGCCGGATCCAGCTCGGCACTGGTAGCCCCCTCGAGGCCGGCCTGGTGGCGGGCCCACTCGATCACGGCGCACTGCATGCCCAGGCAGAGCCCCAGGAACGGCACCCGCTGCTCGCGGGCCCAGCGGATCGCCGCCACCTTCCCGTCGACGCCGCGGTTGCCGAAGCCCCCCGGCACCACCACCGCATCCATGCCCCGCAGCAGGGCATCGGCCCCCTGGCTCTCGATCTGCTCGGCGCAGATCCAGTGGAGGTCGAGGGAGGCATCCTGCTCCAGGCAGGCATGGCGCAGCGCCTCCACCACCGAGAGGTAGGCATCGTTGAGCTGCACGTACTTGCCCACCAGGGCCACCTTCACGGCGGGTCCGGGGTGGCGCAGCTTCTCCACCAGGTCCGCCCAGCGGGCCATGTCGCTGTCGTGGTCGACCAGGGAGAGAACGTCGAGCACCTGGCGGCAGAGGCCCTCGCTCTCCATCGCCAGGGGCACCGCGTAGATGCTGTCGGCATCGAGGGCCTGGATCACGGCGCTCGCCGGCACGCCGCAGAAGCCGCCGATCTTGGCCTTGAGGTCAGTGCTGATCGGCCGGTCGCTGCGGCAGACGAGCACGTCGGGCTGGATGCCGATCGAGCGCAGCTCCTTGACCGAGTGCTGGGTGGGCTTGGTCTTGAGTTCGCCGGAGGTGCCGATGTAGGGCAGCAGGGTGACGTGGACGTAGGCCAGGTCCTGGCGGCCGACATCGCCACGGAACTCGCGGATCGCCTCCAGGAACGGCAGCGACTCGATGTCGCCCACCGTGCCGCCGATCTCGGTGATCACCACGTCGGCGCCGCTGTTGGCCGCCACCCGGTGGATGCGCTCGCGGATCTCGCCGGTGATGTGGGGAATCACCTGGACGGTGCCGCCGTTGTAGTCGCCGCGGCGCTCCTTGTTGATCACCGCCTGGTAGATCGAGCCGGTGGTCACGCTGTTGAGGCGCGACATGGCGGTGTCGGTGAAGCGCTCGTAGTGGCCCAGGTCCAGGTCGGTCTCGGCGCCGTCCTCGGTGACGAACACCTCACCGTGCTGGTAGGGGCTCATCGTGCCCGGATCCACGTTGAGGTAGGGATCCAGCTTCAGGATCGAGACGCTGTAGCCGCGGGATTTCAGCAGCCGCCCGAGGCTCGCCGCCACGATCCCCTTGCCGATGCTGGACACCACCCCGCCGGTGACGAAGACGAACTTCGCGGCATGGCCCCGCGTGGCGGACGGTGCGGACATCGGGCGCTGCGCTGATCCCCCAATCTACCGACCCCTTCCAGTCCGCCCGCGCCCAGAGGCCTCCCCACCCAGCACCCCCCCTTCCCCCACACCCGGCCTCCTGGGGTGTGCGTCAGCGGCGCAGCCGAAGCCGGCCCGTTGCCCGCAAAGCGGGCTCGGACCGGCGCAGGCCGCGCCCGCTGACACTCACCCCTCCAGGAGACTCCGGAGCATCCAGGCGGTCTTCTCGTGGATCTGCAACCTCTGGGTCAGCAGGTCGGCGGTGGGCTGGTCGCTGGCCTCATCGGCGGTGGTGAACACCGAGCGGATCGTGCGGGCCACGGCCTCATGGCCCTCCACCAGCTCCCGCACCATGGCCAGGGCAGCGGGGACGCCTTCGGCCTCGGGGATCGAGGAGAGGCCGGCATAGAGGGTGCCGCCGTAGGGGGCGGGGAAACCGAGGGCCCGGATGCGCTCGGCGATCAGGTCGAGGGCGGTCCAGAGCTCGGTGTACTGGTCCATGAACATCAGGTGGAGCGTGTTGAACATCGGTCCGGTCACGTTCCAGTGGAAGCCGTGGGTCTTGGCGTAGAGCACGGTGCTGTCGGCCAGCACGCGGCCGAGACCCTCGGCGATCTGCTGGCGCTGGTCCGCCGGGATGCCGATGTCGATGGGGGGAGCGGTGATGGCCATGGCGGAGGAGCGGGAGGCACCAGTCTAAGGCGAAGTGACTCCGCTTTATGGCGGCGCCATGGCGGCAATGGCGCGGCAGCGGCGGCCCCTCAGCCCTCCTCCTCCATCCAGGTACTGGCCACGTGCAGCTCCTCCAGCTGCTTGGGCGCCACATCGGCCGGGGCCTGGGTCATCAGGCAGCGGGCCTGCTGGGTCTTGGGGAAGGCGATCGTGTCGCGGATCGACTCCTCGCCGGCCAGCAGCATCACCAGCCGGTCCATGCCGAAGGCGATGCCGCCGTGGGGCGGGGCGCCCATGTCGAGGGCCTCCATCAGGAAGCCGAACTGGCGCTCGGCCTCCTCGAGCGGCAGGCCGATGGTCTGCAGCACCTGGCGCTGCAGGGCGGAATCGTGGATGCGCAGCGAGCCGCCGCCCAGCTCCAGGCCGTTGAGCACCAGGTCGTAGGCCTGGGCGCGGGCCGTGGGGAGGGTGGCCGTCCAGGCGGTGGGGTCGCCGCCCAGATCCTCGGCGTTGGGGGCGCAGAAGGGGTGGTGCAGGGCTTCGAGGCGGTTCTCGCCGGCGTTGAACTCGAACATCGGGAAGTCCACCACCCAGAGGAAGTTCCACTGGTCGTTGTCCCGCTCGGCCGGCACCAGGCCGAGTTCGCGGGCCAGGTACTGGCGCACCCGGTCGAGGGCCTTGTTGACGGTGGCGGTGTCGCCGGCACCGAACAGCAGCAGGGTGCCTTCCGTAGCGCCGGTGCGCTCCAGCAGTTCCGCCTTCATCTCGGCCGTGAGGTTGTCCTTGATGGCGCCGATCGTGTCGATCTCGCCGCCGGCCCGCACCCGGATGAAGGCCAGGCCGCCGGCCCCCGCCTTCTGGGCCTCGCTGAACACATCACCGCCGGGCTTGATGCGCACGTTGCTGACGGCCTCGTTGCCGCCGGCCACGGCGATGCACTTCACCGAGCCCCCGGCCGCCACGGCGCCGGAGAACACCTTGAAGCCCATGTCCCGGACGATGTCCGAGGCGTCGGTGAGCTCCATGCCGTAGCGGGTGTCGGGCCGGTCGGTGCCGTAGCGCGCCATCGCCTCGTGCCAGGTGAGGCGGGGGAACGGCCGCGGCAGCTCGATGCCCTTCACCTGTTTCCAGATGGCGGCGATCAGGCCCTCGTTGAGCGCCAGGATCTCCTCCTGGTCCATGAAGCTCATCTCCATGTCCAGCTGGGTGAACTCCGGCTGGCGGTCGGCCCGCAGGTCCTCGTCGCGGAAGCAGCGGGCCACCTGGTAGTAGCGCTCGATGCCCCCCACCATCAGCAGCTGCTTGAACAGCTGGGGCGACTGGGGCAGGGCGAACCACTCACCGCCGCAGACCCGCGACGGCACCAGGTAGTCGCGGGCGCCCTCGGGGGTGGAGCGGGTGAGCACCGGGGTCTCCACCTCGATGAAGCCCTCCCCCTCCAGATAGCCGCGGGCGGCCTTCACGGTGGCGTGGCGCAGCCGCAGGTTGCGGCCCATGCGCTCGCGGCGCAGGTCGAGGTAGCGGTGGCGCAGGCGCAGCTCCTCGCGGGTGTTCTCCTCGTCGTGCACCGACACCGGGAAGGGGAGGTTGCCGCGCACGTCGTTGAGCACCGTGATGCCGCTCGCCAGCACCTCGATGGCGCCGGTGGCCAGGCGTTCGTTGAGGGACTCGGCCGGCCGGGCCCGCACCTTGCCCTCCACCCGCAGGACGGTCTCGTTGCGCAGCCGCTCGGCCACGGCGAAGGCGGCGGGGGCCAGGTCGGGATCCACCGTGATCTGCACGGTGCCGCTGCGGTCGCGCAGGTCGATGAAGATCACCCCGCCGTGGTCGCGGCGCCGGTCGACCCAGCCGCACAGCTGGGCCTGCTGGCCGATGGCGTCGTTGCGCAGGTCGCCGCACCCGTGGCTGCGCATGGTGGCAAGCAGAACGAATCCGCGAGTTTCCCACAGGGCGCCTGCGGGCAGTTCTGGAGGGGCCGGACCAGCGCAGAAAGGATGCTCAGCCGCGCCGGTAGAACGGCCGTCTGACCACCACGGCCGGCTCGGCCCGCCCGCGGATCTCCACCGCCAGCTCCGTTCCGGGCTTCGCCGCCGCCGCCGGCACGTAGGCCAGGGCCACCGCTTCCCCCAGGGTGGGGGACCAGGTGCCGCTGGTGACCTCGCCCACCGGCTCCCCATCGAGGAGCACCGGGTAGCCATGGCGGGCGATGGCGCGGCCCTGCAGCTTCAGTCCCACCAGCTTGCGGCCCACCCCTTCGGCGGTCTGGCGCTCCAGGGCGGCGCGGCCGATGAAGTCCGCCGGCATTTCCAGGTGCACCAGCCAGCCCAGGCCCGCCTCCAGCGGCGTGGTGGCCGCGTCCATCTCGTTGCCGTAGAGGTGCATCGCCGCCTCCAGCCGCAGGGTGTCGCGGGCGCCGAGACCGCAGGGGGTGACGCCGTCGGCCAGCAGCCGCTGCCACAGCGCCACGCCGGCCTCGCGGGCCAGCAGCAGCTCGAAGCCGTCTTCACCGGTGTAGCCCGTGCGACCCACGAACACCGGCGCGCCGTCGATGGCCAGCTCCCGGTGGCCGAAGCGGGGCAGGCCCGCCAGGCTCGTGCCCACCAGGGCCTCGAGGCGGGCGGGGGCCTCCGGGCCCTGCAGGGCCAGCAGCACCCCGTCGCCCTTGCGGTCGGTGATGGTGATCCCCTCGGGTTCCAGCTGGCTGGCGATCCAGGCGGTGTCGGCCTCGGCACAGGCGGCATTGATCACCAGCACCACTTCATCGCGCTCCCCCTCGGGCCCAGCGACGCGGCCGCGGTCGTAGACGATCAGGTCGTCAAGGATGCCGCCGGCCTCGTTGAGCAGCACCGTGTAGCAGGCCTCGCCGGGGCCGATCCGGAACAGGTCGGTGGGCACCAGCCGCTGCAGGGCGTCCTTGGTGCCCTGGCCCCGCAGGGTGAGCACCCCCATGTGGGAGATGTCGAAGACGCCGCAGTGCTGGCGCACGGCGTTGTGCTCCTGCACCAGGCCGGCGAACTGGATCGCCATCTGCCAGCCGGCGAAGGGCACCATGCGGGCCCCGGCGGCGGTGGCGGCGGCGTCCAGGGGTGTGCGGCGCAGGGAGGTGGAATCCATCGGAGGCGACCGGCCGGCCAGGGGGACGCCGGAGCAGGGTGGCGCGATCCTATGGACTGAGCGCCGCCAGTACTGGAGGTGGGGCCTCCAATACCGAAGAAAGCCTGTGATTCGGCTTCCACCCCTATCACACCGGCAAGGAAATGCGTACCTTGAATGGCCCAATGGGTCAAGAGGATGGGCAACCGTCCCAACTGCCGCAGCTGCCGCCACTGCACCCCTCCCGCCGGGGTGGAGATGGGATGGTGCCAGCTGCGTCAGCTCCCCATCCACCCCGAGCTGGTGGCCGAGCTGTGGTGCCACCACTGGACGGCCCGTCCGCCGCGGCTGCCGGTGGTGTCCCCCGAGGCCCTGCTCAAGCAAGCCCGCCATCCGGTGGCCAGCCAGCAGCTGAGCCTGGCCACCGGCCTCTCCTGACGTCAGGCGGACGAAAACATGTGTCGGTTGATGCCTTTTTGGCATTCTTCCGCCGTTTCACCCCGGCTTCTCCTAGCGGAACGCCCCGTTCCGCCCTAGGAAGGCTCAATACGTCCACCCCGACCACGGAGGTCCCCTGCATTGATCAGAACCGCCACATCCCCATCACCCCTTGAGCTGATGGCCGTTCATGTGGATTGTGAGACCTTCACCCTCCCGACCGGCGCCCACGTCTTCTCCCGTGGCGCCACTGCCAACGCCATCTATGCCGTGCGTCGCGGCATCGTCGAGCTGGTGGGCGAGCAGGGCGAAAAAACCTGCTACCGCCCCGGTGAGCTGTTCAGCTACCAGGACATCACCTGGCGCGAATTGAGCCACCGCAGCGACGCCTTCGCCCGCACCCCCGTGGAGGTGCTGCGCCTCGACCGGCTCCGCTTCCTCAACCTGCTGCACAACCACCCCACCCTGGCCGTGCAGCTGATCGGGCAGCAGCACACCCGCCTGCGGGAGCAGCGCGCCAGCGGCACCTGCTGCTACTGAGCCGGGGCGCCTGAGGGCACCGGCCGCCCGAGCAGCAGCAGCAGGCTGCGGGTCACCTTGGCGGCCAGCACGGCGCTGACGCCGCTGGGGTCGAGCTGGGGGGCCAGCTCCACCACGTCGGCGGCCACGAGCCGGTGCTGGCTCAGCTCCTCCACCAGCTCAGCGAACTGGGGCCAGTGGAAGCCTCCGGGTTCGGGCGTGCCCGTGCCCGGCAGCACCGCCGGATCGAACCAGTCCAGGTCAACGGTGAGATACAGGGGCCGGCCCCGCAGGGGTGCCAGCGCCGCCGCCATGGCGTCGATCGGCACCAGGCGGCCGGTGACGCGCAGCTCCTGGAACTCCTCGCGGGTGCCGCTGCGGATGGCGATCTGGCGCAGCTCGCCGCTGGGCAGCACCTCCAGGCAGCGGCGCATGGCGCAGGCGTGGCTGTGGTGGGCCCCGAGCCACTCCTGGCGCAGGTCGGCGTGGGCATCGAGCTGCACCAGCACCAGATCGGGATGGCGCCGCGCCACCGCCGCCACCGCCCCGCTGCTGATCGAGTGCTCACCGCCCAGCATCAACGGCGCCAGGCCCAGATCCAGCACCGCCTCAGTCGCCCGGCCCACGGCCTCCACCACCGGCTCGGGGGCGCCGAAGGGGATCGCCACGGCCCCGAGGTCGGCGAAGGCCAGGTCCTCGAGGTCGCGGTCGAGCTGGGGGTCGTAGCTCTCCAGGCCGCTGCTCACATCCCGGATCGCCGCCGGGCCGAAGCGGGCGCCGGGACGGAAGGAGGTGGTGCCGTCGTAGGGAACGCCGAACAGGCCCACGGCGCAGCCGAGGGGGTCGCGGCGGGCGCCCATGTAGATCGCCCCTTCGGTGTCGAACAGCTCCTGGCTCATGACTGGCTCGCCGCGTCGACCAGGGCGCGCTCCACGAAGGCCGGCACCGCCTCGAAGGCCCCCCGCTGCCAGCGGGGCGACCAGATGCTGCAGCCCGGCGCCACCGCCGCGGCCCGCTCCGGCAGCGGCTCGCGGTAGCGGGGGCCGTCGGGGCAGGCGAAGGTCCAGCTCCACCAGCCGCTCGGGTACATCGGCACCCAGCCGTACATCGGATCGGCGTGGCCGAACACCTCCCGCAGCAGCCGCACGGTATCGATGTGGACCTGGCGGAAGGCCTCGGGGGATTCGCTCTGGGTGGCGAACACGCCGCCGGGGCGCAGCAGGCGGCGGCAGTTCTCGAAGAACGTGCGGTTGAACAGGCCCTCGGCCGGCCCGGCGGGATCGGAGCCGTCCACCAGCACCACGTCGTAGCTGGCGTCAGGGGCGTTGGCCGCCCAGGCGATGCCGTCGCCGACGGTGAGGTGGAAGCGGGGGTCGCTCCAGGCGGCGCCGCCCAGGCTGGGCAGGTGCCTGCGGGAGAGCTCCACCACCAGCCCGTCGATCTCCACCATGTCGAGGTGGGCGACACCGGGGTGGCGCAGGCACTCGCGGGCGGTGCCGCCGTCACCGCCGCCGATCACCAGCACCCGCTCGATGGAGGCGGCGGCGCAGAGAGCCGGATGGACCAGGGGTTCGTGGTAATGCCGTTCCTGCCGTTCCGCTGTCATCCAGCAGCCGTCGAGCAGCAGCCCCTTGCCGTAGGTGTGGCTGTCGATGATGGTGATGCGCTGGTAGGGGCTGGTGTGCTCCTCCACCACGGTGGCGGCCAGGCCGTAGCGCACCCCGCCCAGTTCCTCGTCCACCCAGGCGCCCGGGGGGCAGGCGTCGGCCGGTGGCTGTTGCGGTCCCATGCGGTTGGCTCGTGGCTTTCCAGCTAAACCTTCGGCAGGACCCCTTGTCACGGCGCCATGGCACATTCCAGACGCCACCTGCTGAGGCTCCTCGCCCTGGCGGGCGCCAGCGTGGCCCTGGAGACCCTGGCGCCCCGGCCGGCGGCGGCCGCGGCGGCGGACGGCACCCTGACGGAACGGCTCTCGGTGTGCCGCCCCGGCGGCGATCCGCTCCAGGAGCTGCTGCGCCGCAACCGTGACTTCTGCAAGGCCTGGCAGGGCGCCGAGCGCAGCGCCGATCCCCTGTCGCGGGCCACCCTGCTGCACGAGACCTGGCCCATGCACTGCCAGGTGCGCCCCGATGCCCTGGCCGCCGGCCAGCGGCCCTGGGCCTCGGTGCTCTGCTGCGCCGATTCGCGGGTGGCGCCGGAGTGGATCTTCGCCTGCGGGGCCGGGGAACTGTTCGAGGTGCGCAGCGCCGGCAACACGGCCTTCGATGCGGGAGTGGCCTCGCTGGAGTACGCCGTGGCGGAGCTGGCGGTGCCCCTGATCCTGGTGATGGGCCACAGCGGCTGCGGCGCGGTGACCGCCGCGATGGCCAGCAACCCGCTCACGCCCCTGCTGGAGGAGCTGGTGGCGCCGATCCGGGCCAGCCTCGAGCCAGGCGCCGACCTGGCCCAGGCGGTGCGCCACAACGCCGCCGCCGCCGCCAGCGCGCTGCCCCGGCGCAGTGCCCTGCTGCGCCAGGCGGTGACGGAGGGACGGCTGACCATCCAGGCCGCCTACTTCGACATCGGCAGCGGCGAAGTGAGCCTGGTGTGAGCGGCGATCTACCCCTGGGGAACGGCCGGGTGATCCCGGCGGCCGAGCTGGGTTGGCGCTTCTCGCGCGCCTCCGGCCCCGGCGGCCAGGGGGTGAACACCACCGACTCCCGGGTGGAGCTGGTGTACGACCTGGCCGCCAGCGATGCCCTGCCCCCCGCCCTGCGGGAGCGGGCCCTGCGGCGGCTGGCCGGCCGGCTCACCCCGGCCGGCCTGGTGGTCGTGGCGGCGGAGCACCGCTCCCAGTGGCAGAACCGTCAGGCGGCCCAGAAGCGCCTGGTGGAGCTGATCCAGGCGGCGATCGCGCCGCCGCCGCCGCCCCGCCGACCGACCAAGCCCAGCCGGGGCTCGGTGGAGCGGCGGCTGAAGGCCAAGCGCCAGCGGGGATCAATCAAGAACCACCGGCGGCAGGGTCCGCCTGAGGAGGCCTAGGGCCGGGATCCTGCTCGGCACGGATCTGGGCCTTGGCGGCCCGCCAGTGGCCCTCCAGCTCGGCGAGGCCGCGGCCACCGAGGTCGCCGCCCAGGGCGGCCTCGACCCGGGAGAAGCGGTCGAGGAAGCGGCGGTTGGTGCCCGCCAGGCCCTCCTCCGGGTCAATACCGCACCAGCGGGCCACGTTCACCAGGGTGAAGAGCACGTCGCCCAGTTCCTCCTGGGCATGGACCCGGTCGCCGCTGGCCACGGCCTCCCGCAGCTCGTCCAGCTCCTCCTGCACCTTGGCCCACACCCCCTCGATGGCGTCCCACTCGAAGCCGGCGGCGGCGGCCTTGCGCGAGATCGTCATGGCGCCGGCGAGGGCGGGCTGGCCGCGCACCTTCTCCGCCAGGCGGTCGCTGAGGGGGCTGGCGCTGGCTGGCTGCTGGCGCTCGGCGGCCTTGATCGCCTCCCAGCTGCGGCGCACGGCCTCCGGATCGTCGGCCCGCTCCGCCGCCGGATCGAACACGTGCGGGTGGCGGCGCACCAGTTTGGCGGCGATGGCGCGGGCGACGGCGGCCAGGTCGAAGCGCCCCGCCTCACTGGCGATGCGGGCGTGCAGGACCACCTGCAGCAGCAGGTCCCCCAGCTCTTCGGCCAGGTGATCGTCGTCGCCGCGGCGGATCGCATCGGCCACCTCATGGGCCTCCTCGAGCACGTAGGGGATCAGGGTGCTGTGGGTCTGGGCCAGGTCCCAGGGGCAGCCGCCCTCCGGGTCCCGCAGCCGGTCCACGATCGCCACCAGTTCCGCCATGGCCTCCAGCGCGGACCCATCGGCTTGGGATGCGGCAAGCGGCCTGACATCGGACATCGCAGGGAGGCGTGAACCACGGGAACCATCCTTGGCGATGGCGGCGCGGGCGTTCACGGAAGGGGCCGGGTGGATCCTGGCGGTGGCTGCAGCTACCCATGGCGGTTGCTGTGACTACCTCAGGGATGGGATCGGCGAGGGTCCGATCCTCACTCCAAGCTCAGCCTGAGAGAGGTTCCGACCCCATCCCATCGCCGCCTGGCGCCGCTGAGGAGCTGCTCCGGGCGCATGGTGGTCGATGACACCACGGCTGGCATCGGCGACCACAGGGCATGGCACCGGGGCGATCGATCGCGCTCTGCAGCAATAACCCATCGGGCGGCAGCAGGACCGGCCTCCATGAGCCCAACCGACGCCATGTGATCGCCTTGCCATCATCCGAGTGCCGCCGGAGGCCTTGCGGGGCAATGGGAATGGCCAGAAGAGACCTCAAGGGGCCAGCTGGGTACGCTCCATCCGCCAGCACGAACACGGACCGGCTACAGACACAAGACAGCACCGTGACTGGCATCAAAGAGTGACCGCCATGTCAAGACTGATGAATCACAGCGATGGCGCAGAGATCACCGAGGTTTGATTCCATGGAACGGACACCATCTTCCGACACAGCAGAAACTCAGAAACGGGCAAGGAGCACCCGCGAGACGCCGACTTCACACTTTGTTACTTTCGACGGGCGAGCTGTGGCGGCTGCTACCTTTCACGGCCACTCAACCGAAGCGATCGCCGGCACCACGTGACATTCCTTTCTGACTTTCTCCCGCTCTTCCTGGAGCAGCTTCAGTCCCCGACCCTGGGATTTCTGATCGGCGGGATCATCGTGGCCGCCCTTGGCAGCGAGCTGGCCATCCCCGATTCGATCTACAAGTTCATCAGCTTCTTCCTGCTGATGAAGATCGGCCTGACGGGCGGCATCGCGATTCGTAATTCCAACCCCTCCGAAATTCTTCTGCCGGCGCTGGCAGCAGTGCTGGTTGGCATCGCGATCGTCTTCATCGCCCGCTGGACCCTGGGCAAGCTGCCCGGCATCAGCGTGCCCGATGCCGTGGCCACCGGCGGTCTGTTCGGCGCGGTGAGTGGCTCCACGCTGGCGGCCGTGCTGCCCCAGCTGGATTCCGCCAAGATCCCCTATGAGGCCTGGACGGCAGCCCTCTACCCCTTCATGGACATTCCGGCGCTGGTGACGGCCATCGTGGTCGCCAGCGTCTACCTGTCCAAGAAGAGCGGCAACACCTCCGAGAAAATCGAAATCTGGCCGATCATCAAGGAAAGCATCCAGAGTTCGGCCGTCACGTCGCTGCTGCTGGGCGTGGCCCTGGGCATCCTCACCAAGCCTGAGCCCGTCTACGAGAGCTTCTTCAACCCCCTGTTCCGCGGCTTCCTGGCAGTACTGATGATCATCATGGGTATGGAGGCCGCCCAGCGGATGAACGAGCTGCGCAAGGTGGCCCAGTGGTTTGCCATCTATGCCTTCATCTCCCCCATCGTCCATGGCTTCCTGGCCTTTGGCCTCGGCCTGATCATCCACAAGCTCACCGGCTTCAGCATCGGCGGCGCCGTGGTGCTGGCGGTGATCGCCGCCTCCAGCTCGGACATCTCGGGCCCGCCCACCCTGCGTGCCGGCATCCCCTCGGCGAATCCCTCGGCCTACATCGGTGCTTCCACGGCCATTGGCACGCCTGTGGCGATCGCCATCTGCATCCCCCTGTTCATCGGGATTGCAGAAGTGCTCCTCGGCAAGTAAAGTTCAAAACCTATCCATTCCCTACACCCGGCCAATCTGAGGTCAAACCCATGAGTCAACAGGTCTGGAAGTTGGTGATCGTTGGAGAGGAAATCCTCTCCAAGAAACTCATCAAGCTCATCAAGGCGGCAGGCGCCACCGGTTACACCGTCAATGCCGCTGGCGGCGAAGGCAGCCGCAATGTGCGCTCCACGGGCGAGCCGAGTGTGTCCCACACCCTCTCCAATGTGAAGATCGAAGTGCTCACGGGCACCCGCGAACTGGCCGACACCATCACCCGTCAGATCGAAGCCAAGTTCTACGCCGACTACTCGATCATCACCTACATCTACCAGGTGGAAGCCCTGCGCGACCACAAGTTCTGATCCATCGGGTTCCTTAGTCCCCACCCGTTCCTGCCCGGACGGGTGGGGTTCTTCCAGGCCACCCTGGCTTGGATCAACGCCATCGATCACCAGCGCTGATCGGATCCATCACGGGATCCTTTGGTTTCTGGTGTCGTCCAGACAACAGTTCAAGCCTCCTTCCCTCTAAAACTGCACCCACCCGTACCCCACCTGATGGATCTGCTGCCCACCTTGCTGATGGAAGTCGGCAGCCACCAGGTTGAAGTGACGGAGACCCTGATCGGGGTTGGCCGTTTTCTCGTGATTTTCGTGGCGGCCCGCTTCATGGCGGAGCTGATGGTGCGCCTCCAGCTGCCCACCATCCTCGGCGAACTGGTCGCCGGCGTGATCATCGGCGCCTCCGGCCTGCATCTGGTGGTGCCCCCCGAGGCCCAGGCCCAGCTGAGCGGCGCTCTGCTCGGGATGCTGAGCTCCCTGGGCGGCATGACCCCGGAGTCCATCAGTTCTCTCTACAGCGAGACCTTTTCCAGCCTCAAGGTGGTGGCCGAGATCGGCCTCTTCTCCCTGCTGTTCCTGACGGGCCTGGAAAGCGAGCTGGATGAACTGGTGGCCGTGGGCATCCAGGCCGGCACCGTGGCCTTCACCGGCGTGGTGCTGCCCTTCGCCGCCGGCACCGCCGGGCTCTACTACCTCTTCCATGTGCCGTTCATCCCGGCCGTGTTCGCCGGCGCCGCCATGACGGCCACCTCGATCGGCATCACGGCGAGCGTGTTCGGTGAGCTGCAGTGGCTGAAGCGCAAGGAGGGCCAGATCGTCATCGGTGCCGCCGTGCTCGATGACATCCTCGGCATCGTGATCCTGGCGGTGGTGGTCTCCCTGGCCGGTGGCGGTTCCTTCACCCTCGGGCCGGTCGTGCAGCTGTGCGTTGCGGCGGTGGTCTTCGTGGCCGTCGCCCTAGTGCTCAGCCGTTTCGCCGCCCCCGGCTTCGACTGGGTGGTGGATCAGCTCAAGGCCCCCGGCGATGTGGCGGTGGCCAGCTTCGTGGTGCTCACCCTCTGCTGCTTCGCCGCCCAGGCCATCGGCCTGGAGGCCGCCCTGGGGGCCTTCGCCGCCGGCCTGATCCTCAGCGCCTCCAAGCACACCCACGACATCGAAGCCGCCGTCAAACCCCTGGTGGCCCTGTTCGCCACGGTCTTCTTCGTGCTGATCGGCACCGGCATGGACCTCTCGGTGCTCAACCCCTTCGATCCCGCCAACCGCGAGGGGCTGGTGGTGGCCCTGTTCCTGCTGGTGGTGGCCGTGGCCGGCAAGGTGGCCGCCGGCTGGACCTACACCAGCAAGGACCCCACCAACCGCCTGGTGGTGGGTCTGGGGATGATGCCCCGCGGCGAGGTGGGACTGATCTTCCTGGGTCTGGGAACCCAGGCCAACATCCTCACCCCGGCCCTGGAAGCCGCCATCCTGTTGATGGTGATCGGCACCACCTTCCTCGCCCCGATTCTGCTGAGGCTTGTGATCGGAGGTCAGAAGGAGGCGGCACCCCAGCCCAGCTGAGCTGCCGCCAGGCCCATCCGATTCGCCGCCCGGCCGGTACCTCCGGTAGCCATCCCCTCCATCCATGGGCGTTGCCGATCCGAACGGCCCCACCACCACCCTGGCGCCGCCGTTCCCGGCCCTCCGCCGCAGCCGGCTCGACACCCTGCAGGTGAACCTGGGCTACCGCTGCAACCAGAGCTGCAGCCACTGCCATGTGAACGCCGGCCCCAGCCGCACCGAGATGATGGAGGCGGCCACCATCGCCCTGGTGCCGGCGGTGCTGCGGGCCCGGGCGATCGCCAGCCTGGATCTCACCGGCGGCGCCCCGGAGCTGCACCCCGGCTTCCGCGAGCTGGTGCGCCAGGCCCGGGAGCTGGGGGTGGCGGTGATCGACCGCTGCAACCTCACCATCCTCAGTGAGCCCGGCCAGGAGGACCTGGCCGTCTTCCTGGCCCGGCAGGGGGTGAAGGTGGTGGCCTCCCTGCCCTGCTACCTCGCCGACAACGTCGACCGGCAGCGGGGCGATGGGGTGTTCGAGCGCAGCCTCGCGGGCCTGCGCCAGCTCAACGCCCTCGGCTACGGCGATCCGGACGCAGGCCTGGAGCTGGATCTGGTGTACAACCCCCAGGGTCCCAGTCTGCCGCCGCCCCAGGAGGCCCTGGAGGCCGACTACCGGCGGGAGCTGGCCGATCGCTTCGGGCTGCGCTTCAACCGCCTGTTCACGATCACCAACATGCCCATCCAGCGCTTCGCGGCGGTGCTGCGGCAGCAGGGGCAGCTGGAGGGCTACATGGCGCTGCTGCGCCAGCACCACAACCCGGCCAACCTGGCCCAGGTGATGTGCCGCAGCACCCTCAGCGTCGACTGGCAGGGCTTCCTGTACGACTGCGACTTCAACCAGATGCTCGGCCTGCCCATCGGCCAGGGCAGCCCCCGGGCCCACCTGCGCCAGCTGCTGGAGCAGGACCCTGATGGGGAGCCGATCGCCGTGGCCGACCACTGCTTCGGCTGCACCGCCGGCGCCGGCTCCAGCTGCGGCGGGGCTTTGAGCTGAGGCCCCACGGGCCGCTCTGAAGCCCCCGGTCGAGCCAGCGAGTGACAGGAATCCCCCTTTCCCAACCATGACCATTCCAATGCCATCCACCCGCCCCGGCGGGGCCGCCCAACGGCGGGTGCTCGTGGTCTGCACCGGCAACTCGGCGCGCAGCATCATGGCCGAAGCGCTCTTCCAGACCCTGGGCGCGGGGGCGATCGAGGTCGTCAGCGCCGGCAGTGCCCCGACGGGTCAGGTCCATCCCCTGGCCCTGGAGCAGATCGGCCGTCTTCCCGTGGACCCGTCCCGGTACGGCAGCAAAAGCCTGGCGTCGGTGCTGGAGGCGGCGACGACGCCGTTCGATCTGGTGGTCACGGTCTGCGACCACGCGGCCGAGAGCTGCGGCACGTTCCCGGGTGACCCGGCCAGGGTGCACTGGGGCCTGGCCGATCCAGCCGCCCACCAGGAACCCCAGCAGGCCCGAAAGGCCTTCTCCGCCTGCTTCGATGAGCTGGCCGAACGCATCGGTGCCCTGCTGAAGGAGCCGGTGGCCTGAGCGACGGCCAGCACATCGCCAGGGCCTTGAGAAGGGTCAGGCCTCAGGGGCTCTGGCGATTCAGGTCCCAGTTGTAGGGGAGGTAGGCGAAGCGGTAGTCGCCGCCCAGAATCAGGGCGCGCTCGGCGGCGGGGCGGTAGCGGGCGATGAAGCGCAGCACGGCGCTCAGCTTCTCGTGGCCCGGCACAGGCTCCGCCTGCGGATCGGCCCGCTGCCAGTCCTCGGCGAACCACTGGAAGATCGCGGAGATCCCCACCGTGCCGGCGGCCCGGTCGATCGCCAGGCCCACGGGGCTGGCCAGCCAGCGGGTCGTCTGATCCTCCAGCTGCCGCTCCAGCGCCGCCCCCGTGAAGGCCTCCTGCCGCAGGGGCGGGCAGCTGATGGCGGCGCACACCAGGGCCGCGTGGATGCGGGGTTCGTTGTACTCGCGCCGCAGGATCTCGTGCTCGATCGCATCGAGGGTGAGGCCGCGGCCCATCAGCTGGTGGCGGCGGAACTTCCAGACGCCGGGAATCGCCTTGATGCTGGGCCGGATCGGATCGTTGTCGATGATCGCGCGCAGGGTGAAGGCGTTGTAGGCGTTGATCAGCAGGGCGATCTGCTCGGCCTCCGACCAGGAGGCGAAGCGCTCGGGGGCCAGGGCGCCCAGCGCCTTGATGTAGCGATCGAGCTGGGCCGGATCCCGCTGCAGGGCGGTGTAATCCACCAGACCCTGGCCATCCACCACCCTCCGCAGCACCGCTTTGAAGGGGCCTGGATCGAGGGGGGGCTGGGGGGCGGCGGCCACCGGGGACGGGCGGCCGGCCTCGGCGGACGTCCACGGGGCCAGCCCGCCGCCGCAGCCCGTGGCGGTGATCAGCACCAGGCCGCAGGCCAGCAGCAGCGGGGTGCGGGAGCGGGCACGGACCATGGCGAAGCGGAGAAACACCACGTGTTTACCGGCCAGGGGCCGATTCGGTTCGATCCCGGGCGCTGAGCAGCAGTCCCAGCAGCAGGGGCAGCCACAGCAGCAGCCGCTCAGCGGTGGTGAGCTGCCAGTCCGGCAGGCGTGAGGGGAGCACGAAATAGACGAACGCCGAAAGGCTCACCAGCCGCGCCCCCCAGTTCTGGCTGGGCACGGCGAAGGGCATCAGCCAGATGAAGTACCACCCGTGCACCACCGGCGAGAGCAGCAGCAGGGCCAGCAGGTAGCGCCAGGCGAAGACCCCCAGCCGGGCGCTGGTGGCCAGCAGCACGAGGAGCACCGGCAGCAGCAGCAGCCCATGCACCGCATTGGTCTGCAGGGTCGAGGGCCAGAGCTGGCCGATCCAGTGCGGCAGCCACTCGGCGCTGCGGCCGTGGCGGATGAAGCTGGAGCCGGTGGGCAGCAGCGGGCAGCTGCTCAGGCCGCAGAACGGGGAGGCCCCCAGCAGCAGCGGCGCCAGGCCCAGCAGCAGGGTGGCGAGCACCGGGGCGGGCCGCCGGAACCGGCGCCAGCGGCTCCAGGCCCGCTGCAGCAGCAGCGGCATGGTGATCCACTTGAGGGCCACGCTCAGGCCCAGCAGCAGGTCGATGCAGGCCTGGGGGCGTCGGCCCTGGGGCGGGGGAACCCGCTCGGCCAGCAGCCAGCCGGCCACCAGGGGCAGCAGGAACCAGCTGTCGTAGTGCCCGCCGCCGCTGATCCCAACGATCACCAGCGGGTTCCAGGCGTAGAGCGCCGCCCGAGCCGCGCCGAAGCGGGCGGCGAGCAGGCCGGCGATGGCCAGGTCGGCGGCCGTGAACGACAGCTTGAACAGCAGCACCTGCTGGGCCACGGCGGCATGGAGCCGGAACAGCAGCTGCGCCAGGGGCGGGTAGATGGCGGTGGTGTCGGGGTGGTTGATCGACGACCACCAGGGCGTGCGCAACCCCTCCAGCGCCGCGGCGTCCGGGGGCAGCGCATAGGGACTGAACCCATGCAGCTGGATCCCCCCCTCCCAGAGGTACCGCCAGATGTCGTCGCCGGGCTCCATGGCCAGCAGGGCCAGCCGCGTCAGCACCGCCACGGCCCAGAACAGGGCGCGGGGGATGGTGGGCAACGACCAGGAGAGGGCGAAACCCAGGCCCATCACCGCGGCCGCCCGCCAGAACGGCAGCAGCTGGGCGGCATCGAACAGGTCGCCGTGGGGGCACATCAGCAGCGCCCCGCCGATCAGCAGCAGGGCACTGGCCGGCAGTTGCAGGCGCCGCAGCCGGGCCGTCAGCGCCATCACCGCTGGCCTCGCTGCAGGGATCGCCGCAGGGGTCGCCGCAGCCAGAGGCCGCCCAGGGTGGTGAGGATCACCCATCCGGCCCGGAGGCTGGCGCCCCAGCGCCCAGAAATCTTCGAGGCGCCGGCCAGGCGCGGGCGATGGGAGATCGGCACCTCGCGGATGCGCAGGCCCAGCTCGATGGCCCGCACCTGCATCTCCAGGGTCCAGCCATAGCCCCGGTCGCGCAGGGCCATCGCCGCGAAGGCCTCGCGCCGCACCAGCCGCAGCGGCCCCATGTCGCGGTAACGGAACCCCCAGCCCAGGCCGATGAGCGTCGTGGCCAGCCGGTTGCCGCCCCGCTGCAGGGGGGTGAGCGAGGCGCGGCCCACGGCGGTGGCGGTGCGGTCGCCGAGCAGCAGGTCGTGGTCGTCGATGAGCTCCAGGAAGCGGGGCAGTTCCTCGAGCGGGTCGCCGCCATCGCCATCGCAGAACAGCAGCCAGTCCACGTCGGGGGCGAGATCGAGGCACCCCCGCCAGCAGGCCCGGCCGTAGCCGGGACGGGGTTCGCTGAGCACCTCAGCCCCCAGCTGGCGGGCGATGGCGGCGGTGCCATCGCTGCTGCCGTTGTCGACCACCCGGATGCGGTCGAGTCCCTGGCGGCGCAGCTGGCCGATGACGTGGCCGATCGTCTGGCGTTCGTCACGCGCCGGAATCACCACCTGGATGGCCCCCATCGCCATGGCCGATCCCGGATTGGGCATGGAATTCCCCTGTTGATGAACGTACCGGCGAAGGGAGCGAATGGATGGCCGCCCGCCCGGGGCCGGGGCCATCCGAAACGGCGGCTCGCCGGTAGGAAGGGGGAACGGCTTCCCCCATGGCCCCACCGCTCTCGCCTTCCCGCTGGCGCCAGCTGCTGCTGATCGCCGCCATTGCCCTGGTGGTGGTCCTGTTCTTCACGCTGGGCCTGCACCGCCAGCTCACCCTGGAGGCCCTGCAGGCGGCCCATGGCGCCCTGCTGGAGCAGCGCCGCCAGACCCCCCTGCTGGTGGCGGGCGCCTACCTGCTGCTCTACGTGCTGGTGGCGGCCCTGTCGCTGCCGGGGGCCGCGGTGCTCACCCTGGCCGGCGGGGCGCTGTTCGGCGTCGGGCTCGGCACCCTGCTGGTGTCATTCGCCTCCAGCATCGGCGCCCTGCTGGCCTTCCTGGTGGCCCGCACCCTGCTGCGGGAACCGGTTCGGCGACGCTTCGCCCGCCAGCTGGCGCCGATCGAGGCCGGGGTGGCCCGCGACGGGGTGCTCTACCTGCTCAGCCTGCGGCTGGCGCCGGTGTTCCCGTTCTTCCTGGTGAACCTGCTGATGGCGCTGACGCCGATCCGGGCCGCCAGCTTCTACCTCACCAGCCAGATCGGCATGCTTCCAGGCACCTTCGTCTATGTGAACGCCGGCACCCAGCTGGCCCAGCTGCGCGGAATCGGCGGCATCCTCAGCCCGCCCCTGCTGGGGTCGCTGCTGCTGCTGGCCCTGTTCCCCTGGCTGGCCAAGGCGGCCCTGGGCCGCTGGCAGACCTGGCGGCTCTACCGCCGCTGGCCGCGGCCGCGCCGTTTCGACCGCAACCTGATCGTGATCGGCGCCGGAGCGGCGGGGCTGGTGACCGCCTACATCGCCGCCACCGTCAAGGCGCGGGTGACCCTGGTGGAGCGCGGCGCCATGGGCGGCGACTGCCTCAACACCGGCTGCGTGCCCAGCAAGGCGCTGATCAGCTCGGCGCGGCTGGCGGCGCGCCTGCGCCGGGCCGACCGCTACGGGCTCGAGCCGCAGGAGCCGCGGTTCAACCTGCGCCGGGTGCTGGAGCGGGTGGCCGCCAAGGTGGCGGCCGTGGCCCCCCATGACAGCGTCGAGCGCTACGAGGGCCTGGGGGTGGAGGTGCTGCGCGGCCAGGCCCGTCTGCTCGATCCCTGGACGGTGGCGGTCCGCACCGGCGCGGGCACCGAGCAGCGGCTCACGGCCCGGGCGATCGTGCTGGCCACCGGCGCTGAACCGGTGCGGCCCGACTGGCCGGGCAGCGAGGCGGTGCCCCTGCTGACCAGCGAGACCGTCTGGGGCTGGCTGGCCCAGTGCCCGCTGGAGCGGCCGCGGCTGGTGGTGCTGGGGGGCGGGCCGATCGCCTGTGAGCTGGCCCAGGCCCTGGCCCAGCTGGGCCTGCCGATCACCCAGATCCAGCGCAGCGACCGCCTGCTGCGCAAGGAGGACGCCGATGTGGCCGCCGAGGTGCGCCAGGCCCTGGAGGAGGACGGCGTGACCCTGCACATGGACACCGAGGTGCTCGGCTTCGAGCGGGATCCCGCCCCCGACGGGGCGGTGACGGTGCTGGTGCGGCAGGGGGAGCGGCGGGAGCGGATCGCCTGCGACGCCGTGCTCTGCGCCCTGGGCCGCCGCGCCCGGCTGCAGGGCTACGGGCTCGAGGAGCTGGGGATTCCCACCGGCGCCACGATCACCACCAACGCCTTCCTGCAGACGCTCTACCCGAACATCTACGCCGCCGGCGACGTGGCCGGGCCGTTCCAGTTCACCCACACCGCCGCCCACCAGGCCTGGTATGCGGCGGTCAACGCCCTGTTCGGCCAGGTGCGCTCCTTCCAGGTGGACAACCGCGTCATCCCGCGCACCACGTTCACCGACCCAGAGGTGGCCACGGTGGGGCTCACCGAAGCCGAGGCGGCGGCCCGAGGGATGGCGGTGGAGGTGACCCGATTCCCCCTGCACGAGCTCGACCGTGCCATCGTCGAGAGCGCCGAGCGGGGGTTCGTGAAAGTGCTCACCCCACCGGGCAGCGACCGGATCCTGGGCGCCACGATCGTGGCCGAGCACGCCGGCGAACTGCTGGCCGAGTTCGTGCTGGCCATGAAATGGGGCCTGGGACTGGGCAGGATCTTCGGGACGATCCACGCCTACCCCACCCTGGCCGAGGCCAGCAAGTACACCGCAGCCGCCTGGAAGAAGCAACGGGTGCCCCAGCACCTGCTGCCCTGGCTGCGCCGCTACCACACCTGGCGGCGCCGCGGCTGAGCCCCCCGCGCACCGCGACACACCACCCCCACCCAACCCCAGCGACCCTTCCCCCGATGACCAGCGCCGCCGATCTGCACCGCAGCGTTCAGGAGTACTACGGCTCCACCCTCAGCAGCAGCGACGATCTGCGCACCAGCGCCTGCTGTGATGCCAGCAGCGTGCCGCCGGCGCTGCGGCCCCTGCTGGCCCGGATCCACCCCGAGGTGCTGAGCCGCTACTACGGCTGCGGCCTGGTGGCGCCGCCGCTGCTGGAGGGCCTGCGGGTGCTCGACCTGGGCTGCGGCAGCGGCCGTGACGTGTACCTGCTGGCCCAGCTGGTGGGGGCCAGCGGTGAAGTGGTGGGCGTTGACATGACGCCGGAGCAGCTGGCGGTGGCCCGGCGCCATGTCGACCACCACGCCGAGGTGTTCGGCTACGCCAATGTGCAGTTTCTGGAGGGCCGCATCGAGCAGCTGGAGGCCCTGCCCCTGGAGCCCGGCAGCTTCGATCTGGTGATCTCCAACTGCGTGGTGAACCTCTCGGCCGACAAGCTGGCGGTGCTCAACGGGGTGCGGCGGCTGCTGAAGCCCGGCGGTGAGTTCTTCTTCGCCGACGTCTACGCCGACCGGCGCGTGCCTGAGGCCCTGCGCCACGACCCGGTGCTGCACGGCGAATGCCTCAGCGGCGCCCTCTATTGGAACGATTTCCTGCGGCTGGCGCGCCAGTCCGGCTTCGCCGATGCCCGCCTGGTGAGCGACCGGCCCCTGGAGATCACCGACCCGGAGCTGGCCGCCCGCACCGGCGCGATCCGCTTCTTCTCCGCCACCTACCGGCTGTTCCAGATCGAGGCCCTGGAGGACGCCTGCGAGGACCACGGGCAGGCGGTGATCTATCGGGGGAGCATCACCGGCCACCCCGACGCCCTGCCCTTCGACAAGCACCACCACATCGAGACGGGGCGGGTGTTTCCGGTCTGCGGCAACACCTTCCGCATGCTGGCGGAGAGCCGGCTGGCGCCCCACTTCGACTTCATCGGAGATTTCAGCCGTCATTACGGCCTGTTCGAGGGCTGCGGCAGCGCCATTCCCTTCGACGGGGGGGTCGCCCCTAACGCCGACGCCCCCGCCGCCGCGCCGGCCCCCGCCAGCGGCGGCTCCTGCTGCTGAGGCGGCTGAGCCGACCCCCCAGGGCGCGCAGGGGCCGCGGCAGCCGCGGGATCGGATCGCCGTCCTGGAGCAGGTGCAGCCAGCTGCTGGCCTCCAGGCCCACGAACGCCGCGATCAGCAGGGGCCTCTGGGAGCCCCAGAGCTCCCGGCCCCGCTGCAGCAGCTCACCGGGCGCCGGGGCGCCCAGGGGCCCGAGGGCGGCGCAGGCGGCCAGCACCAGCGCCGCCAGCCAGAGGAGTCGCAGGCTGGTGCCCAGCAGGGGGCTGTGGGAGAGCAGGGAGCGGTGGCTGAGCAGGCGCCGGTAGGGCCACCAGAGCAGCCGCAGGGGACCCCAGCGGCGGGTGGCGTTGGAGCGGGTGTCGAGGTCGGGGGATAGCCAGAGGCCGCCCAGCAGGAAGGCGCCTGTGGCGACGGCCACCCCCGCCGGCCCCAGGGCCGGCCCCCAGAGCAGCCCGAAGGGCAGGGCCAGCCAGCGGGTGGCGCGATCGTGGCGGCGGCCGCTGGCCATGGCCGGGCTCCGGACGCTGCCGGCAAGGTACCGGCCGCCGGCCGCCGATGCCCGGGCCGCGCCGCCCCCTCCGCCAGAATGAGCCCACCGCCCGATTAGCTCAGCGGTAGAGCGCCTGCCTTACAAGCAGGATGTCGCTGGTTCGAAACCGGCATCGGGCATCGCTCAGATCCCAGCAACGGCGGGGATCCATGTCACTACGGCCACCAGGAAGGTTGACGATCATGGCTAGTGTCAATCCACTTAAACCTGAACTACCGGCCGTGGCTACCGATGCCTCCCCGATCTGGAAGAGCAAGGTTGCCGGTCAGAGCAGCGTGCCCTCTGTTGAGCCTCCCCGGCCAGGCGCTCTCCCGCCCCTGACGACGCGGAATGGAGTGCGCCCGGAACTCATCGATGACGCTCTGGCGTTCATGGCTGAGTACGACGACGTCTTCCGTTCGCTGGCTCAGTGAGGAGTGCGCCTGGGACCCTGATCCTCCCAGGCCCTTTTGAGATCGCACGGGTCCATGCTGCGACGATCAAAAAGCATGGTGGACTCTAGGTACCGCCTAATCCACGCAGGATCGAAACCGCTCTGGCGGAGGTCCTGACATTCCACACCTTCAGACCTGAGGCGGATATCGCTCTTCTGGCTGCGGCGCTGGCCTACGCCTTCGCCAAAGGCCACCCGTTACCCGATGGCAACAAGCGGGTGGCATTCTTCTCCGTGAAGATGGTGCTGCGAGCGAATGGCTTTGAGTGGAAGTCCCGCCATGAAGAGGCCGAGCAACGCCTGTGGCAGCTCGCAGAAACCTCCCCTGCCCATCGTGATCAGAGGCTTGAAGAACTCTCGATCTGGATACGGCAAAGCTGCACGCCGCTGTCCAGCTGATCTCGCCATTTTTGCGCTGGCAGAGGCAAGGGCAGCATCTCCCCTCCGACCCTGCCGCTGGCGCGGCTGGTGGCCTGAGGGGGCATAAACAGACGGCGCACGTTGGCCACTTCTGCCGGGGCGCCGCCCCACGAACCGCCCTAAAGTTGGTCATCTCGATGACCAACACCATGCGACAGGTCACGGTGGCGGAGGCGAAAGCCCAGCTGTCGAGCCTTCTCGACGCGGTAGAGCAAGGCCAGCCGGTGGTGATCACCCGCCGCGGCAAAGCCATCGCCGAGCTGGTTCCGCGGCAGGCCGTGCGCGATCTCCTGCCCCAGCTCCAGGCTCTGCGGGACTCCCTGCCCCATCAGGCCACCGGCGGCGTGGAGACGATGCGCGCCCTGCGGGATGACGTCGGCTCCTGATGCTGTACGTGGACACCTGCGTGCTGCTGGCGGCCCTCACTCCGGAGGCCCACTCCGGCGCCGCCGCGGCCTTTCTCGAACAGGCCCCTGCGCCACTGGCGATCAGCCCCTGGAGTGCCACCGAGCTCCATTCCGCTCTCGGGCTGAAGGTGCGCACCGGGGCCCTGAGTCCCTTGCAGGCCGAGGCGGTGCTCGAAGGCTTCGAACGCAGCCTGGCCCCAGGGTTCCTGATGCTGGAGGTGGAACCCCAGGACTTCAGGAATGCCAGCGCCTGTCTGCGCGGCTGGATCACGGCCCTGCGGGCGGCCGATGCGCTGCACCTGGCCATCGCCGCCGGACGGGGCGCCACCCTATGCAGCCTGGATGCACCGTTCGTGAGGGCCGCCCGGCAGCTGGGGCTCGAAGCCGAGCTGGTCGGGGCTGACTGACGCGCGTCTGGCGGCAAGCCCCGCCGCAAAGACCCTGGAGCCCCAGACGCACCCAGGCCAGGCGATCATGAACGCCGCTTGTTCCTCCCGCTGTGGACCTCACGGATCTGATCCCGGGGATCCCCGCCCTGCTGGAGGAGCTGGAGGGGATCCTGGCCGGACTCACCACGGTCGCCTGCCTGGAGCACATGAAATGGCTGGGGGCCTTCATGTGCATCACCCCGGTCCAGAAAAGCCTGGTGGGGGCCGCCACGACGGAGGAGGAAGGCTTCCGACAGGTGGAGCGCCACCGGCCATCCCTGCTGGTGGTCAGCCAGAGGCTGCAGGAGGGCACCGGGCTGGCGCTGGTGGAGCGCACGAAGGCGCTGGACCCCGCCATCCGGACCCTGCTGGTCGCCGACGACGCCAACGAGGCCCTGGTACGGGAGGCCCTGGCCCGCGGCTGCAACGGCATCTGCTTCGAGTCGGGCCTGTTCATGCCGGCGCTGCGGGTGGTGGCCGGCGGCGGCATCTACTACCCCGAACCGGTGGCGGCGGTGCTGCGGCAGCAGCCGCCCGCGGCCCCGATCGAACCGCTGACCGAACGCGAACGGGTGGTGCTGAACCACCTGATGCTGGGCCTGACCGACCAGCGGATCAGCCAGGAGCTGGTGGTGAGCCCCGAGACCGTCAGGACCCATGTGAAGCACATCTTTCAGAAGCTCCAGGTCGACAACCGCACCAAGGCGGTCGTCAAGTCGATCGCCGCAGGGCTGATCAACCTGGAATCAGCGATGGAGGGTCGCACCCCGGTCACGGGCTGAGCCGAATCCCCCGTTCTGGGGATGCGGGCCGAGGGTGCTTCGGGAGAGGGTGGTGGTGTGTGGGCGTGGCCCGAGCGGCCCCCCGAGGCCAAGCCAGGACGCCGCCAGCCGAACCCCCCCGGCAGCCCGCTCGACCCCAGCCGCCCAGCGCACCATGGCCGTCCACCTCAGCTTCGCCGCGGCCGGGCACTCCCGGGTGTCCGAGGTCATCCTGGCCGGCCGCACCGGCTACTGGCTGTGCGACCCGGACCGGGTCCTGGCCCATGGCGTCGTCAAGCTGTACGAGCGCCACCCCGAGGGTGGCGACTTCGATCTGAACGACAACGTCGTAGGCCCCTGGGTGGCCACCCTCAAGGTCACCGGCGCCGACCGGGTGCAGTGGCTCGACCGGACCCGGACGATCATCGCCTTCGACCCCGCCACCCTGACGACGGAGTACGTCACCAGCGTGCCCCCGTTCAACGCCTCCGGCGTGTACTACGACCCGGAGCCGGGCGCCTGAGGGCGGCTCAGCCTGCCACCTGCACATGCTCTCCGTAGGCCACAAGGGTGCGATCGGCGCTCAGGAGACTCAGGCCCTCCAGCTGGGCCTGCACCACCAGCAGGCGGTCGAAGACGAAGTCTTCCGCGCAGCGGTGGGGATCGCGGTGGATCCAGGGCAGGTGCTGCACCGCCAGCGCATGTTCGGCGCGGACGGGCAGTTCACGGAATCCCTGCCCCAGCAGGCCCAGGCGCAGGGCGGCCGCCTCCACCTGGAAATCGGCCCGGCCCAGGGACGACTTGATCGCCACCTCCCACAGACTCACGACGCTGAACACCAGGGGCTGGGCCGGATCCGCCAGCAAGCGTGCCGTCCCGGCCGGCAGCCGACCCGGTTCGATGGCCCACCAGAGCAGCAGCTGGGTGTCGACCAGCAGGGGCGTGGGTTCCCTGCGGCTCACGGCGTACGGATCAGCCGAACAGGCTGTCGATCTCGGCGGCGAAATCGGCCTTGAGATCGGCTCCCACTTCCGCGGAGTCCCCCAGGACGCCGCCCCGGCGGGGTTCGCCGCTTGCGGCTAAGTCCATGGCCGCCACGAACTCCCCACCGCTGATCTGCTCGGCGTAACCGGCAAAGCACTCCAGGGCGGCCGCATGGCGCTCCGGTGTCACCGCCTGGCAGGCGTCGTGGACGCACACCACCCGGTAGCCGCGGTCGGCGGCGTCCTTGACGGTGTGGTCGATGCACTGGTCGGTGAGCAGGCCAATCACCACCAGGGTGTGGATGCCCAGGTTGCGCAGCAAGTAGTCGAGGCTGGTGGAGCTGAAGGGCGAGGAGGAGCTCTTGGGGAGCACCAGCTCATCGGCCACCGGCGCCAGCTCGGCGATCACCGCGGCGGCGCGGCTGCCGGGCGGAAAGCCCATGCCGCAGCGCTTGTAATCGAAGCTGCGGTCGCGGCCATCGGCGGTGAGGTTGGCGATCACGGTGTGGATCACCTCCAGCCCGCCGCGGCGGGCCGCCGCCAGCACCCGCTCGGCGTTCGGCAGGGTGGTGGCGCGGAAAAGGCGATCGAAGTCCGCATCCGGGCGGGACTGGGCGTCGCCGCAGGTGCCCTGCTGCAGATCCACCAGCAGCAGCGCGGTGCCGCCCGGGTGGAGCCACTCCGCGGGGGAGCTCGACGGCATGCAGGTGGCGGCGATCCGTCCAATCATGGCGGCAGACGCTTGCCGGGCCCGTGTCCATTCCCCCCGCCCCCATGGCCGCGGCGCTGGCCGCCCAGGGGATCCGCTGGGTGGCGATCACCTGGGTGAACCACGCCGGGGCGCCGCTGGTGAAGGTGGTGCCCCTGGCCGGCTTCGAGGCGGCGGTGGCGGTGGGGGTGGGCTTCTCACCGGTGTCCGATGCCTTCGGCGCCGACGGCGGCATCGCTGCCGGCCATCGCCTGGCCCGGCCCGACGGCGACCTGCGCCTGCGGGCGGACGCCGCAGCCCTGGCACCGCTGGAGCCGGCCAGCGGCTGGGCCTGGGCGCCGGGGGAGCGCTACGAGCGCAGCGGCGCGCCCTACGCCGGCGACCAGCGCCACCTGTGCCGCCGCCAGATGGAGCAGCTGCGGCGGGCCGGGGTGGAACTGCGGGCCGGCTTCGAGCTGGAGTGGCTGGTGGCCAGCCCCGCTGCCGATGGCACGCCAGCGCCGGCGATTCCCGGGGGGCCGTATGGCGCCGATCGGCTGGTGGAGGGCCTCGACTACGCCACGGCCCTGCTCGAGGCCCTGGAGGCGGCCGGCCTGCCCTGGCTGCAGTTCCACCCGGAGTACGGCGCCAGCCAGTTCGAGCTGTCGCTGGCGCCGGGCACGCCCCTGGAGGCCGCCGACCGGCAGGTGCACGCGAAGTTGCTGATCCAGCGGGTGACGCGCCGCTTCGGCTGGCGCTGCAGCTTCAGCCCCAAGCCCAGCCTGGAGCGGGTGGGCAACGGCGGCCACCTGCACCTCAGCCTGCGGCGCGACGGGGCGGCGCTGCTGGAGGGCGGCGACGGCAAGGCCGGCCTCAGCGACGCGGGCGCCGGGGTGCTGGCGGCGCTGCTGGCGGAGCTGCCGGCCCTGCTGGCCCTGGCCTGCCCCCTGGCGGTGTCCTACCGGCGGCTGGCCCCGGGCTCCTGGTCGGCGCCCTTCCAGGTGTGGGGCGTGGAGAACCGGGAGGCGGCCCTGCGGCTGGTGCCCGCCGCGGCCGATGGCGCCCCGGCCCACCTGGAGCTGAAGGTGGCGGACCTGGCCGCCAACCCCTACCTGCTGCTGGGGGCGGTGGCGTCCGTGGTGGCCGACGGCCTTGCACACAGCCGGCTCCTGCCGCCGCCGGTGGTTGGTGATCCGGCCAGCCTGCCCCCTGGGGCGGCGGCGCGCCTGCCGGCCAGCCTGGCGGAGGCCTCGGCCGCCTTCGCCGCCAGCGGCCTGCTGCGCCAGGCCCTGGGGGAGGCCCTGCACGGCTCCCTCTGCGACAGCCAGGCGGCGGAGGTGCGGCGCGCGGCGGGCTGTGGCGAAGAAGAGCTGGTGGCGGCGGACGCCTGGTGGCCGGTGGTGGGGGGGATCGGCTGAGGGGGGATCGGCTGAGGGGGCATCAATCCCGTCGTGGTCACGACGCTCAGGGGCTGATCAGCTCCAGCCCCGGAAACGCCTGCCGGTAGCGGCGCTGATCGCGGGTGAGCAGCGGTATGCGCTCCACCAGCGCATGGGCGCCGATCAGGAAATCCGGCAGGATCGAGCGCCGCTCTCCGCCGCGGCTGCGGTAGTCCGCATGGGCCCGGGCGGCCAGGAAAGCCGCCTCCCGTAGCAGGGCCCGGTATTCGAACAGATGGGGAGGCAGGAGCTCATCCACCGACTCGATCGTCTCGCAGGCAAAGGCGATCTCGCCATAGACAATGGCGTTGATCGCCACCGGTCCGCGGTCCAGGCAGTGGCGGAGTTGATGGGTGCTCCAGCGGCTCCAATGGGGGTCGTCGGTGGCGATATCGAGGATCACGTTGGAGTCGACCAGCACCATCAGCCCCCATCTCCCCGGGTGAGTGCGAGCAGTTCATCGGTGCTGAGGCGGGTGCGCAGCCGCGCCCGGCGCAGCCGCTGGATCGCCTCGGCCCCTGGCTCCTGCTGCTCTGGGGCCTTCTCCAGCAGCACCCGCCCCTCCTCGACCCGAAAGACCACCTCGGTGTGGGGCAGAAGCCCGCACTGACGCCGGATGTCCAGAGGGATGGTCACCTGGCCCTTGGAGGTGATCCGCATGGACGTGCCCGCCTGCCGGAACTGGTAAGAATCTTACCGGCGCCCCTCAGCCCGCCACCATCACCCGGTTCCGCCCAGCGGCCTTGGCGGCGTAGAGGGCGCCGTCGGCGCTGCGCAGACCGCTCTCCAAGGCTGCCAGGCCCGTGCCCTGCACCACGGCCAGGCCGGCCGAGAGGGTGACGCGCTGCCCCGGCGCCCCAGGGTGCGGCACCGTCGCCGCCGCCGCCCGCAGCCGCTCCAGCAGGGGCTCCGCCCCCTTCACATCCACACCCGGCAACACCAGCGCGAATTCCTCACCGCCGACGCGGGCCAGCACATCGCCGGGGCGCAACATGGCCCGCATGGCGGCGGCCACGTCGCGGAGCACCACATCGCCGGCCCCATGGCCCCAGCCGTCGTTGATGGCCTTGAAGAAGTCGATATCGAGCATGGCCCCCACCACCGGCCGGCCGTCGCGGGCGGCGGTGGCAAGGGCCACCGTGGCCTCCTCCGCGAAGCCGGTCCGGTTGGGCAGAAGGGTCAGCGGATCGCGCCGCACCGCGGCTGCCAGCTCGGCCTCCAGTCGGTCGCGCTGGCGCAGGGTGGCCAGCACCGCCAGCACCTGGGCGGGGATGGAGAGATCGAGGATCACCCACACCCAGCGGCGCCAGCCCAGCGGCTCGCCTGGCCGGCCCAGGGCCTCACCCACCCCATCCTCGAGGGCGAACGCCCCGAGGGCCAGCAGCACGGCCGCGCCGAACCGGGACCGCCAGCGCCGCTGCCGCGGCTGACCCGGCAGGCGGGAGCGCCCCCATGACTCCTTCGCCGCCAACCCGCACAGCACCGCCGTGGCGGCCCGCAGCAGCAGGAAAGTGAGATCGGCGGAGTTCACGGTCTGGGCAATCCCCCGGAAAGCTAGGGAGACAAAGGCGGCGGCCGCTGTCTGCCACGCCACCGGGCGCCGGCCGGAATCCCACTCCAGAATCCCCCCATCGACCGCAGGCCTGCACCCCATGGACCGCCCCCACCCATGACCTTCGCGGTGGCACTGGCGATGCTGGAGCGGGAGGGCCGCTGGCTGCTGCAGCTCCGGGACGACATCGAGGGGATCGTCCATCCGGGCTGTTGGGGGCTGTTCGGCGGCCACCTCGATCCAGGGGAAGGCCCAGAGCAGGCGATCCTGCGGGAGCTGGGCGAGGAGATCGGCTGGGGGGCGCCCGCACTGCCGCTCTGGTTCGAGCACCATGACGACCAGCTCAGCGCCTTCTACTTCCGCGGCCCCCTCACCGTGCCCCTCTCGGAGCTGCAGCTGAACGAGGGACAGGACATGGTGCTGGCCGGGCTGGAGGAGCTGCGCAGCGGCCTGATCTGGAGCCCCAGGCTGCAGCAGCGGCGCGGCCTGGCCCCGTCCCTGGAGCGGGCCGTGCGCCGCCTCAACCCAGAGAGCTGAAGAAAAGGTGAGCGATGCCTTAAGATCCGAGGTATCAGACCGTTCTCCTGTGTCTCAGGGTTGATGAGGATGCGCTTCCCGGCAAGATTCGCGACAATCTCAGGGATCTTCACTGCGGAAGCTTTAGGCGCCCTCACTCCCGCCATGGCGTCTGCTGGCCTGCCCTCCCGACCCGCTTTCCTCCGATGAGCCGAGAACTGGCGGGCCCGCCCGGGGCGCAGCGATGACCAACGTCTGGTGCGTTCGGGCAGGCGGCGGCATCTACGCGGACAACTTCCTCAGCGGCGGTTTCGTCGGCATCGGCTGGCGGGAAATCACCGAGGATCTCGGCCCGATCAGGAACCGGGAGCAGCTGTTTTCGGTGGTGCGGCGCTACTTCCCGGACATCCAGAGCGCGATCCTGCTGTCCAACTACGTCAACGAGATCCACCGCTTCCTGTTCGAGATCCGCCCCGGCGACCACGTGATCATCCCGGCGGCGGAAGCCGACCTGCTGCGCTTCGGCGTCGTTGATGAGGGCTGCGCCTACTACGACCCCACCGGCGACGACGGCTGTCCCCTGCGCCACCGGCGTCCCGTCACCTGGTCGCCCGAACCGCTCCGGCTCGACCACTTCTCAGCGCCGTTCCGCAATTCCATCCGCACCCTGCTCACCGTTCCGGCCCACACCCGGATGCGTTCCCTGCTGACGGTGTTCCTGGTGGAGCACCAGGCCGAATTCATCCGCGCCATCGGCCGCCAGGAAACGGCCACCCCGGCCCGGGCGACCACCCGGAAGGAGGAGGCCCACCGCAGTGTGCTCGAACAGCTCCTGCAGCTGGATCCCGCCGAATTCGAGCGGCTGGTGGTCCACCTGCTCGATGCCCTCGGCTTCCAGGACTGGGAGCGGACCGAGCACCGCGGGGCACTTCGTGACGTGTTCGATGCCTGCGGCGACATCAGCCTCGCGCTGCCGGCCCGCATCCGCATCCATGCCCGCTTCCACCGCGGCAACCTCGGCGCCCGGATCGGCGCCGACGCGGTGCGGGAGCTGCGCCAGTTCATTCCCTTCGGCGGCCATGGGGTCTTCATCACCACCGCCGATTTCCAGCCGGCGGCGACCACGGCGGCCGGCGAGGAGGGCTTTGCCAGGATCAGCCTCGTCAACGGCCACCAGCTGGCCGAGCTGATCTCCCGCCACTGGACCCACCTCCCCGGTGACATCCGGGATCGTCTTTCGCTCGAGCAGGTGCTGGTGAAGAATTAGGGCCCACCGCCCGAGTCCATGGCTTCGCGATCGCGCCGACGCACGCCCGCCCATGGCAAGGGCACGCCCCCCCGGCAGAACGTCGCCGGGGCCGCACCGGAAGCCACCGGCCTGCGGCCGCGGCTGCAGATCCTGGCGGGGTTCCTGCTGCCGCTGCTGGTGCTCGGGCTGTGGCTCAACTCGCGCGGCTTCTGGAGCCCCTGACAGGGCGCACCAGCTCAGGGGTCCCCCAAGGGAAACGTGGGACCGCTGCCGAGCAGCTCCACCTGGGGATCGTCGCGGAAGATCGCCAGCAGTTCCCCGTGCAGGGCCTCGGCCCAGGGGGCCGTGTCGATGAAGCGGAAGCGGCGCCACTGCCAGATCCGCTCGGCGACGGCCCCGTCGGTGCAGCAGAACTCCATCACCTCCCCTTCGGCCGGCTGGCTGTAGATGCAGACCCCGAAACGGAAGGGTGCGTCGGCCAGCTCCACCCACCAGCCCCAGTCCTCGCAGCAGAGGAAAGGGACCTGCCGGCCGTTCGCCCGCAGCCGCTCCTGCAGGTGCAGCGCCAGGGCCTTGCCCACCGTGCCCGGGTTCACCATCTCCCCGGCCTCGCCGGGGAGCTCGGGGAACTTGGCGGATCGCAGGTGGATGAAGTCCTTCATGGCCCAGGAGAGCGGATCCCGGCGTGCGCCCTGCGGACGGTAGGTGCTGCTACCGGCGTTGTCGCGCCTCCGCCCCCAGAGTGCGCCGGCAACGACAGGCGACGGGCGTGCAGGATCTGGTGGGAACGGTGCAGGCGCTCTGGCGCTACCCGGTGAAGTCGATGCTCGGGGACACCCCCAGCCAGCTCGACGTCGACCCCCGCGGCATCCGGGGGGACCGGGCCTATGCCCTCTGGGACCACGCCAGCGGCCGGGTGGCCAGCGCCAAGAACCCGCGGCTCTGGCAGGGCCTGCTGGGCTACCGGGCCCGCTTCCGGGAGGAACCGACGCCGGCGGCGCCCCTGCCGCCTGTGCTGATCTCCCCCCGCGAGGACGACGGCAGCGCCGGGCTCTGCAGCGCCGACGACGATGTGGACGCCTTCTTCAGCGAGCTGTTCGGCCGTCGGGTGAGCCTGCTGGACACCCCGCCGGAGGGGGCCAGCCTCGACCAGTACTGGCCGCCGGTGAAGGAGCGCGCCTTCCAGGACGTGACCAACGCCCTGGAGCTGCCCGAAGGCACCTTCTTCGATGCCTGCCCCATCCACGCCATCACCACCGCCACCCTGGAGCGGCTGCGCCAGCTCGAACCCCAGCTGGATTTCGCCGTCGAGCGCTTCCGCCCCAACCTGCTGATCGCCACGCCGCCGGAGTCCTCCGGCTTCGTGGAGGAGGGCTGGAGCGGCGCCTGCCTGCAGATCGGCGAGCAGCTGGTGCTGCGGGTCGACGGCGGCTGCCCCCGCTGCGTCGTCACCACCCTGGCCCAGGGCGCCCTGGAGGAGAACCTGGAGATCCTGCGGGCCACCGCCCGTCACAACGGCGTGGTGGCCGGCATCCGTCTGAGTGTGGTCAGCCCCGGCCCGGTGGCGGTGGGGGATCCGGTGCGGCTGTTGCCCTGATCGGCCCGCCGCTGGCTAGGGCGCCGGGGCCAGTCCGGCCGCCAGGCGTTCGAGGGCCTCGCCGAGCAGGGCCTCGGAGGTGGCGAAACTCAGCCGCAGGTGGCCCGCCGCCCCGGGGCCGAACCAGCGGGGGCTCCCCGGCACCACCGCCACCCCGTGCTCCCGCCGCAGCCGCTCCACCAGTTCCTCGACGCTCTCCTGCAGCGGCGGCAGGCCGACGAACAGCACGAAGGTGGCCGCGGGGGGCTGCACCCGCAGGCCGGGGATCGCCGCCAGCCGGCTGACGGCCTGGTCGCGACGGGCCCGCAGATGCTCCAGAAAGGCCTCCAGCCAGGCCAGGCCGTCGGGGCTGTAGGCCGCCGTGGCCGCCACCTGGCTGAGGGTGGCCACGCCATCAACGGTGGAGGGCAGCTCGCTGTCGGCCAGCAGCCGGGCCGCCGCCTCCGGATCTGCCATCGCCGCGTAGCCCACCCGCAGACCGGCCAGGCCGAAGGACTTGGAGAAGCCATGCACCACCGCCCCGAGGCCGGCCAGCTCCGGCTCCAGGGCCAGCCAGCTGGTGAAGGTGGCCGGCGGGTAGACCACATCGCTCCACACCTCATCGCTCAGCACCCGCAACCCCCGCTCCAGACAGAAGCGGCCGAGGGCCTCGAGTTCGTCGCGGCGAAAGCAGCGGCCCAGGGGGTTGTGGGGGTTGCAGAGGCACAGCACCCGGGTGCGGCTGGTCACCAGGGCCTCCAGCGCCGCCAGATCCAGGGGGGCCTCGGGATCGATGCGCCACAGGACCGGCACCCCGCCGGCGCTGCGGACGGTGTGGGCGAAGAGGAAGTCGACCGGATCCCAGACGATCGCCTCGTCGCCGGGCGACAGCCAGTGGCGGGTCACCAGGGCCAGACCGGCGGCCGCACTGTTGACCGCCAGCACCCCTTCAGGCGGAACCGACGCCCCCCGCTGCCGCAGGTAGCCGGCCACCGCCTGCCGGAAGGAGGCCAGCCCGCCGGCGGGGCCGTAGCTGAACACACCGGAGCGGGCGTAGTCGGCGATGGCGTCGCGGATGACCGGCGCCGCCGGGAAATCGGGATCGGCGGCGGTGAGCGGGATCACCCCGGGGGCCTGCTCGGCCCAGCGCAGGTTGTGGGCCCGCTGGCGCAGCAGCTCCATCGGCACCGCGCCGTCGCGGAAGCTGTCGGCGAAGCGATCGCTCATGCCATCAGCGGCAGCTGGAGCCGGGTGGCCGACGGCTGGACGAACGACCTCGCCATCTCGCGACCGGCCTCCACACAGCCCAGCAGCGCCGGCCGCCGCTGGCGTTCGTAGGCGCTGAACAGCTCCGGCACATCGGCGGGATCCCGGCAGCCAAGCAGCAGGTCGCTGAGGACCACCGCATCCTCCAGGGCGGTGTTGACCCCCTGGCTGGTGAACGGCAGCAGCGGGTGGGCCGCGTCCCCCGCCAGGGCCACGTTGCCCTTGCTCCAGCGGGTGGCCGGATCCTCGTCCACCGTGTGCCACACATGGGCGCGGGCCGGATCGGTGGCCGCCAGCACGTGGCGCACCACGGCGGGGAACCCCCCGAAGTGCGCCTCGAGAAAGGCCCCCACCTCGGAGGGCTGGGGGACGGTGAAGCGTTGGCTGTCGAACTGCACGAACCAGACCAGCCGGTCATCGCCCAGGGGCACCAGGCCGACCGCCAGTCCCCCGGAGGGATCGAGCACCTTGAGGAAGCGGTGGCCCAGCTCGGCCGCCACCAGGGGCTGGCGCACGTGGGCCACGATCTCCTTGACCCGGCCCGGGTTGGTCATCGCCCCGCATCCCAGGGACAGCCGGCAGCTGGAGCGCACCCCGTCGGCGGCGACGAAGGCATCGGCGGGGTGGGAGCGACCGTTCTGGAAACACACTGCCCGGGCCCGCTCCCGGTCCCAGTCGAAGCGCTCGAACGGGTGGTTGTAGTGGACCAGATCGTCGGGGGCGCCGCGTAGCAGCACATTGAGCAGCTGGTGGCGCAGCATCGCCACCGCCCCCTCGAGCGGGTGCTCCACCAGCACCTGGCCTGAACAGCAGAGGATCCTCACCGACGTGATCGGATGGCCCAGGGTGCCGTCCGGGTCGCAGCCGAGCCGGCGCAGGGCGGCGCGACCATTGGCCAGCAGGAGGAAGCCATGGCCATGGAGATGGGAGGCCAGGGCCCGTTCATAGACGCGCACGGGACGGCCCTGCTGCCAGAGCCCCCTGGCCACGGCCAGCCCGCAGGCGCCGCCTCCCACCACAGCTGTATGGATCACGGCTGAAGATCCATCGGCAAGATGAAAACATGCCCGGTGATCAAGCAGGGATGTGCTGTCACACCCGGCCACCCAACTGCCGACCCAACCGCTGAACTCGTGATCCGTACGGCGCCCACGGCCAGAAAGGATGCATGCCCGCGAATGTTAGGGGCCACGGCAAACCTGTGGACGTCGCCGTAGTCACCTTCCAGCGCTCAGCGAGCAAGCCTGAGTTTTCCCTGAGCAATGGTGAGGAAACCCAGGGAAAAGAACGGCCGGGAAGAAGATCGAACGGTTCCACCGGGCAGGGAACCTGCGAGGACTGGAAGCTCGCCACGCCTACGGTGGCTAAGGTGAGGCTGGTGAGGAAGGAACATGCGCCGACGCACCACATTGATAATCATCAGTGGAGCGCTTCTTTCGGGCACCTCGCTTCTGATCTTCACCCACCTGCTGGATCAGCGCAGTTCCAACGACTTACGCCGCCAGGATGATCGGATCGCCGGGCGGCTGTGCACCGCCCTGCAGGGCGTCGAGCGCAGCCTCAGCACCCCGGGGCCGCCCCTGGCCTCCCTGGGGCTGCAGTCCGTCGCCGAGGCGGAGCTGGCGAACTCCCCCGTTCCGGCGGTGATGGCAACGGGGTCCGCGACCCTGAAGGGCAGGCCCCTGGTCTGCCCCCGACGCTTCACCCGGCTGGTGCTGGTGGTGGCGGACGAACCGAGCCAGGGGAATGCCCTGCTTTTCACCACGGGCCCCGCCCGCCGCCGGGCCCCCGAATGGATCCGGCTCTCCGGGGCCAGCCTGGTCAACCGCGATCAAGAAGGCGACAGGCAGATCCGGCTGGCCCCATGGACCGCCCTGGAGGCGAAGGGGATCGTGAAGGGAGCGCCGGCCGGTTCGCTCTACCGGGTGGATTTCGGGGATCTGGCGGTGGGGCTGACCCTGGCGCCGGCCCTGCCCACCCAGGCGGATCGCGTCCGCAACCTCGCCCTGACCCTGGGGCTGCTGGGGATCGGAACGAGCGTGGCGATCGCCTGGCGTTCCAGCCACAACCGGAGGAAGGAGCAACCGGTGACCGGAAGCTTCCGCAAGCACGGCCAGACGTCCTTCCTGACGCACTACGCCCTGGTGAAGGATCTTGAGGCATCGGCCCTCAGGAAGCACGCGGAACGCGGCGAAGACGGCTTCCTGGTGACCATCGACTTCCGCTATCTCGAACGGCAACGCGGCTATCTCAGTGAGGTGGAGATCAACGACATCCTCACGAAAGCCTGTCGGGCGATTGACAAGGGATGGGCTGTGCATCCCGGCTTCAACTTCTACCACGTCTCGAAAAACAAGATCGCCCTGATCGTGCGGGCCTCCGGCAGCATTCCCATCGATGACAACGCTGCCTGTGAGGCGCTCCTGGCCCGTCTGCTCGGCATTGTCTCCGGATCGATCCAGATCTCCAGCGATACCGTGCTCGCCTGGGACGATGTGACCATCACCGGGCAGCGATTTCAGCTGGATTCCCCACCCGAAACCCTGCTGACGATGCAGGCCTTCGGGGAGATACTGGCGGCCGAAGACAGACGTTCCTACCGCCTCGTGAAGAGCGGTGATGATCTGCTCGTCAAGGATAAGGGCGAGATCAGAAGCCAACTCACGTCCCTGAAGGCCAGTGACCTGGAACTGCGCTTCCAGCCGATTCTTCAGCTCAGCAATCCAGGCCATTTCGGGCTTGAACTGCTGATCCGCTTCCTGCCGCCGGCCCTGAGCAAGCTCGGCACGGGGCACGTGATTCAGCTGGCCCATGACATCGGCATCGCCCACAAGATCGATGCCCTTGTGGTGAGCAGGCTCAACGACGTGCAACAGCAGATCAATGCCTCGGAGTTTCTGCGTCATCGCATCGAGTATGTCTCCGTCAACATCAGCTCTGATTCCGTCTCCACCGATCAGCGCCTCAACCAGCTGATCGGTCTGGTCAAGCACCATGGCATCGACAGCTCGATTTTCTGCATTGAGATCACGGAGATGGCCGCCACGGACATTCTGGCGGGATCGGAGGGGGTGACAACGGCTTCGGAGCGGCTGATGCGGGAGCTGAACTTCAGAATCTTCATCGACGACTTCGGCTCCGGACTCTCCAACTACCGACGCATCAGCGAAGCCTGGTACGACGCCATCAAGCTCGACATTGATCTGATCAAGGGGGTCGATCGTTCCTTCCGGCTGCAGCGCTATGTCGGCTCCTTCATCGACACCGTCCACGCCCTCGGCAAGACCGTGGTCTGTGAGGGCGTCGAAACCCACAACGAACTCACCGCCGTCATCCGGCTGGGAGCTGATGCCCTGCAGGGGTTCCTCGTCTCGCCACCCCTTCCCCTAGAGGAGGTGGAGTCGTTCATCCGATCCTCCGAATGGGCGGACCGCGATTCCCTGCAGCAGACGCTGGAGCAGATCCGTGCCACATCAAGACTGCGCGATTCCGGGCATGGCAACGAATTCAACACCTCCGACAGGAAAATTCCGCTGGAGCGCTACATCATCGACAACTGGTCGAGGCTGCGCAGCTTCGAGGAGTTCGTGCTCCTGTTCGTCAATGAACTGAAGTCCTGGGGCCTGGAGATCCACCGTTTCTCCCTGGCCTTCCTACCCGACCAGGATGACATCGACTGCAGCCAGTATGTCTGGGTGAGCTCCAGGCCGGGCCTTGTCAGCACCCTGCGCATGGAGCGGGACTTCCTGGAGCAGGATGAACACCTGCGCAGCCCCCTGCATTTCATCGCCACCAGGAGCAAGGTGTTTCGGCAGCAGCTGGTCGCCACGAAGGACAACGGCTTCCCCTTTCTGGACTCCCTCAGGGAGGTGGGCTGCAGCGATTACCTCGGCATCCGACTGGACTCACGCGGGGTTTCCATCCCGGTGCTCACGATCGCCCTGCATGAAGGCAGCGTCTTCAGCGACCAGGAGGTGCAACGCATCGAAGCGATGAGCAGCCTGCTGAGCCTGCTGTTGACGTGGACCCCGAAAACCGGTCCAGGGTGAATGAGAGTCTTCAGCCGGCCAGACTGGGCCGGGGACTCGACCATGAAACGCACCA